>CAZDHB010000017.1:4552-35486 GCA_964505255.1 uncultured Porphyrobacter sp. | reverse complement strand
CGATCTATGTCCCAATCCTTATGCGAAGGGCAAAACCCAAGCGCAAACCGCTGCAAAAGCGCATTATTAAAGGAATGCTAGAATGTTTGTCCTAGCACGAAACATCCCTCGCTTTCGCACTTTCACAGTTTCGAAATCCTTGCATATGCCTAATTTCAAGTTAACGACCTCAGCCTTCATTAAGCCTTCACAAAATAAGGCTTTGGCAAGGGGAAAGGACCTGCATTTCAGGTCCCTTTGTAAGGGCCGTGACACAATTGGCTGGTTAGATGCCCAAGCGGGATCAGCCAGCCCGGGGCAGAATTTGCATCGCATTTCGGCTGGTCTAACCGGCTAAGCGGGACGAAAGGCACCATGGCGAGCAGGGAGGACACATTGCGCGAAGAACGGATCGTGACTGAAAACGATCAGACCTTACGGCGCGGCCCAGCCGTCCGCCGCGAGAGCTTGCGCGTGGGCCTTGCCATTCTGGCTGTTACACTGGATGCAGCGGCGATTGCTTTGGGTTTCGAAGCGGTCGCGTATCAACGCAGCTACGCTTGGCTTTCGCCGGGCGGCGTGCCGCTGATTGTGTTGATGATCCCGGCGTATTTCTATTTCGGGCTGATCTGGGCGAGTTTCTCGACTTATAACCTCTCCAGCATTTCCAAATCCTACAGCAGCGCCTGCCGCGCGCTCTTGGGCGCAATTGTGGTGGTCATGGTCAGCGCGTTCATGGCCAAGTTCGGGATGAAAATCTCCCGCTCGGCTTTCTTTTACGCAATCATTGCCTCAGGCGCACTTCTGCTCGTCTCGCGCATCATAATCGCGCTGATTGTGCGCTATTTCTTCGAAGGAAAGGTCGCGGACCGCTTGCTGGTCACACAAGGCGCGCCAAGCGACGAGGCCGCCGCAGTCGGGATGGATATCATCGATCTTGAGGAAAGCCGCTTGCAACCGGATTTGTCGGATCCGGGGCAAATGGCCGAGGTTTCTGAGATCTTGTGCCGGTATGACGTCGTCTTCCTTGATAGCACTCGCATGACCGAGGTTTCCACATGGATCACCGCTTTGAAAGCGGCGGGCGTGGCCTGTGAAGTTCTGGTTCCGCAAGAATCGATCCATTCCGCAGTGGGCATTGGACGCATGCGGCAATATGACACTCTGGTCCTGTCACGCGGCCCGCTTAGCCTCGGCAGCCGCATGCAAAAGCGGCTTTTCGACTTGCTGCTTACAATTCCGGCGCTCATCTTTCTGGCACCGCTCATGGCACTGGTTGCTCTCGCCATTCGGCTTGAATCGCCCGGCCCTGCGCTGTTTACACAAAGCCGCATTGGTCAAGCCAATCTGCCGTTCCAGATATTCAAATTCCGCTCGATGCGGATCGATGCTCAGGATGATCGGGGCGAACGCTCGGCATCGCGCGACGATGACCGTATCACTCGGGTAGGCCGCTTCATTCGCCGCACCAGCATTGATGAACTGCCTCAGCTTTTTAATGTGCTGCTTGGCAATATGTCACTCGTCGGGCCGCGCCCCCATGCCGAGGGTTCGCGCGCCGGTAGCCAGCTGTTTTGGGAAGTGTCTGAACTGTATTGGATGCGCCACGCGCTGAAACCCGGGATTACCGGTCTGGCTCAGATCAACGGGTTTCGCGGTGCCACACACAAGCGTGAGGATTTGCAAGACCGGCTTCGCTACGATCTTGAGTATCTGCAAAACTGGAGCATGTGGAACGATGTCACTATTCTGCTCGCGACAGTCAAAGTGGTCTCCCACACCAACGCCTATTGAGCAGCGCAGCGGTAACCATTTGGACCCGAGAGTGGGCCAGGATGGAGCATATCCCAAGAAACCGCTTTACTAAATCTGTGCCCCACTTACGCCATTGCGCGCATAGGTGGTTGCGTCTAATTTACCGCAAATGAGGCCGCAGCCCGATAAAAAACCATTCGGCCAAAGACCATTTGGAACTTAGAGACGAGCATTCTTTTCCCATGACGATATGTTCCGCAAAAACTGATGCAGTGACGAGCGCTCAAACCCTTAAAGTAAGGGCCGCTCGATTTTTGGGATTGGGTTTTTTGGAATTGAATAATCTGCGTGCCGAGAAGATGATCAGAGGTGCGCAATGCGTTTCGTAGCCCTTGCCGTTATCATCCTGAGCCTGCCGGCATTTATTGCCTTTCTGGGCCAAAATCAGGCGCGCCGGGATATGGCGCTGATCGCATTGGGCCTGCTGTGCTTTACCGCAGGTGCCATTCAAACCGACGCTGCGCTGATTTCTTGGGCTCAGTGGCAAGGCACGGTCAAGGGGATGATTATCTCCCCGATTGATACGCTGGCTCTTGCGTTAATTCTGACCAGATCCAACCGAGGCGGCTTCTCCGCTTTTGCGGCTCTGCTGCTGGTGTTCATGGTGCCAATCCTGATGTCGATTGCCGTCTCGGCCAGCCCGATGGCGTCCAGCTTTACCCTGTTCCAAATGTTCCGCATGCTGCTGGTGTTTGTGGCTGTGTCGGGCGAGCTGGTGCGACCAAGCGCGATCCGTTCGCTGCTGATCGGCTTGTCGATCGGCATGATGGTGCAGGCTGGCTTTGTCATCTATCAGAAGCTGTCGGGCGTGGTTCAGGCCTCGGGCACGATGCCGCATCAAAACATCCTTGGCCTTATGATTGAACTAACCGTTCTGCCGCTTATGGCAGCGGTGCTTGAAGGCGAGAAGAGCAAGATAATCTATGGCGGCATCGTGGGGGGCATGCTCGCGACCGCAGGCGGAGGATCGCGCGGGACAATGGCGTTTTTAGCGGTCGGGATCGTCCTGCTGCTCATCCTTAGCCTGGCCCGCAAAGGGTCACCGAGAAAGTTTAAAATGCTTGGCGGAGCAGCGCTTGGCGCGGCCGTGTTCATACCGCTTAGCATCGCGACTTTGGAAGACCGTTTTCAGGGCGAATCCTTTGTCTTTGAAGAAACCCAGCGAGAAGCATTTGAACGCTCTGCCACGGCTATGGCGGCCGATCATCCGCTCGGCGTGGGCGCCAATGCCTATGTTATTGTGAGCAATCTGGAAGGCTATGCCGATGAGGCTGGCGTGGCATGGAACGCTGGCAACCGCGCAGCGCCGGTCCACAATGCTTACAAGCTGGCCCGGGCCGAAACGGGGTGGCTGGGCGAGATTACCTTGATCGCCTTGCTGGTGGCGCCCATGCTGGTCGGCATCAGGCTCGCTTTCAAGGAACGCAAAAGCGTGTTTGGCGGTATCGCACTGGGGTCAGGTGTCGCGATGTTCGCGCTAATCATTCACAATAATTTCGAATACGCGTGGTTTGTGGAACATCCCCAAAGATTGTTCTTCATCAATATCGCCATCATCGCCGCCTTTGCCCGATCGATAAGAAGTGCCGAGGTAAGCCGTCCTGGGCCGCTTCCCACCAGTGCAGCAGGTCAGGATGCGCAGCCCGCAGCACAGCGCAAGCCGCTGGTCTGGCAACCAAGCTCGGCTGGTGCTGGTTCGGCCTCTGGCGGTTCGACTGGCGCAGGTCCCATCGGCGGGCAGGCAATGACCAGCAATCGGGACTTGGCCTCCTAACCGGAGGCTTTGTGCCCCTCCTGTAATGGTTCAATCAGCCTCCTCATCAGGCACTATCATGTCGCGCATTGGCGGATTGCTGAGGGCCGAGCGATTGGCCGGCCAAGCAGGCTGGGTCGCGGGGCCTTTTGCCTTTTCACAAGGCCTGAGGCTGGTCACCAATATCGTCCTTGCGGGCCTTCTTGCGCCCGAGATTTTCGGCCTGATGCTGCTCGTCAACACCTTGCGCACGGGCACAGAGTTATTGTCCGATATCGGCATTGGCCAAAGCGTGGTGCGGTCCCCCAATGGTGATGACCGCGAATTTCTCGATACGGCGTGGACTTTGCAGGTTATTCGCGGAGTTCTCCTCGCACTGTTTATCATTGCTGCCGCCTATCCCATTGCCGAGCTTTATGGCCGGCCAGAGCTGACCCATATCCTGCTTGCGATCAGCCCAGTATTCCTGTTGACCGGCTTTCAATCGACCAGCATTTTCGTCGTTCAGCGCAAAATTCATCTGCGTGCGCGGGCCTTTTACGATGTCGTCTCAACCATCTTCCACTGCGCCATCCCAATCACGCTGGCGCTGTTTATCCCAAGCATCTGGGCCTTGGTCATCGGTTTGGTCGCTGCAACGCTGCTCGGCATGATCCTGAGCTATTTTATTGGCGAGCGCGCATTGCCGCGCTTCAAATGGCACAAAAACCATGTGCTGGAGATCGTCAATTTCGGTAAGTGGATCTTCCTCTCCACCGCGGTCTATTTCGCCGCGACCACTTACGACCGGCTCTATTTCGTCGCCGCCTTGCCCTTGGCGCTGGCCGGGGTTTACGGCGTCTCACGCTCTTTCAGCGATGTTTTGGCGCAATTGGGCCAAAGGGTCGGCGCGCTGCTGGTCTTTCCCAAAGTGGCGGCCATGGGCGAACGCCGCAGCAGCGAGGGGGGCAGGCTCCGCGCCTTAAGACGCAAAGTGCTATTGCTGGTGGCGGCCGCGACCGGCGTTGCTGTTTCCATTTCCGATCAGTTTATTCTGCTGGCCTATGACGAGCGCTATCATGCGGGTGCGTTCATGATCCCGATCCTTTTCACATCGGTCTGGTTTGGTATCCTCTCTTCTTTTTCAGATGCCATGCTGATGGGGTGCAGCCGCCCACAGCCGGGCGCGCGGGCCAATCTGGCCAAATTCCTGATCCTGCTGATTGGCCTGCCATGGGCCATCGCGCAAGGCGATATGCTCTATGCCCTCGGGGTTCTGGTCATGGCAGAAATCGGTCGCTGGACCGTGCTTGTGCCAGCCGCGCGCGCAGAAGGATTTGTCAAATTTCGCGATGACGCTTTGCTGACCGCGGCCATGTTTTTGAGCGCATTCTGCGCCAAAATGGTGCTCGGCTGGCTTGGCTGGGTTCCGACAATTGCCGAGTGGTGGGAATTGAAGGGGCTGATGCGTGTCTAGATCCAGCTTAAGCGCGTTCCCTTCCGTGGCAAAGGCGAAGCTAAGGGCCTGGGTTCAATACCGTCTCTACCGCCAGAAATGGAACATCGGCGTCATCCCGCAGCGGGCATCGGTGGTGGCCGGCCTCGAGGGCGAGGAGGCGCAGGCACGCGCGCTGGAACAAGTGCAATGGCTTGCCGAAGACCGTCAGACATTCGCCGCAGATCCCTTTATCGCCCCTGCACCCGCCTCTGCCCCTGACAATGACGGCCAGATCATCTATTTCGAAGGGCTTGAGTGGTCCGAGGGGATCGGCTTGATCGAGGCCGTGAATTTCAAAGACGGCGAGTTTTCAAACAGGCGCGAGATCATTCGGCGCGCCGATCATTTGTCCTACCCTCACGTTTTTGCGCATGAGGGCCAAGTCCGCATTATCCCTGAAAGCGCAGAGGCGCGCGAAACCTGTGCCTATTCGATCAATGACGACGGCTCGCTGTCTCGCGAATTTGCATTGCAGATCGGCGGCGATCACCTCGACACCACCCTGCTTTATCATGGCGGGCTGTTCTGGCTGTTCTGCACAAAGCTATCCTTGGGCGGCAATAGCGACCTCCACATCTATTATTCCGATAGCCTTGGCAGCGATTGGACCGCGCATGCCGCAAACCCGGTCAAACGAGACCTCGCGAGCGCCCGCCCAGCCGGCCAATTCATCCCTTTTGAAGGCAAGATCTACCGCCCTGCGCAAGATTGCGCGCAATATTACGGGGCCGGCATAGCAGTGCATGAGGTGACCGAGCTATCCCCCACAGGATTTGCCGAGCATCAGGTGAGCGAAATTCGCCCCCAAGCCGGTTCGCGTTATGATTACGGTCTGCATACGATTTCCTCGCTCGGGGATTTGACCGTGATTGATGCCGCGCGCCGCGAAAGCGCCATTCACCCCCTGTTTGACCGATAGCCTTGGGGCAAGCACGCGCGGCCTAAGCCAACCCGGCTAGCGGCCTTCGTAAAAAATCAGCTCCGCAGCAAAGTTTTGACCTTGGGACGTCTTTCGTCCTATTTGCGGATAGAGAAATATCGCTGCTTACGTTTCTCGCGGCGATATAGGGCATACCAAAGCCCGTTTGACGACCATTCAAATGACCATTCAGGGAATGCTTTAACAATCGCGGATCGAACGTCTCTTTCATAGACAAGGGCTAGCGCCTGCTCGACCTTCAGCCGGTGATCCTGCAATATCTTTGTCAGGGGCACCGCGCTCGCATATCTCCCGCGCTTTTCGCGAAATTTGAGGAAAATTTGCTTTGCCAGACGCAATCCAAAACAAGCTCAGATCTGCTGCAGAACCAAGTGCGGCTACTGGAAGCACCGCGCGCCCGCGCATGACCGTTGCCATCTGCACGTATAAGCGCAACGAGCCGCTCGCCTTTCTCATCTCGAAACTACGCGAAATGGGTCAGAGCGACCGGGACACCTATTCGCTTGGCGTGGTGATTGTTGATGACAATGCCGACCAGCGCGCAAAACCGATTGCACAGCAATTCGAAGGACAGTTCGAAAACGGTGTCCACTATGTCCACAGCGGGGCGGCCAATATCTCGACCGCGCGCAATCTGGCCATTGAAACAGGCGCTAGCGTGGGTGACTGGGTTGCGATGACCGATGACGATTGCGAGCCATCAGAGCAATGGCTGGCCGAATTGCTGGCGGTGCAAGCGCGCACTGGTGCCGATGTTGTATCAGGCGGTTTGACCCGGCGCGCAGGGCCGGGATCGCCCAAATGGATCGCCGAACAACCCTTCCTTAGCCGGTCTCAATTCGAGGCAGAGGATGGTGAGGATATCGGCCATGGCTTCACGAACAATTCGATGATTTCTGCCGCTTTCATCAACACGCATAAGGATGTCCGTTTCCGCACCGAATTTGGCAAAATCGGCGGCGAAGACACTGTCTTCTTTCGCGAAGTCAAGGAACGCGGCGCAAAAATGGTCTGGGCGCAGAATGCCCGCATGTTTGAAAACGAGGAAGAAGAACGCCTGTCTTACAGCTATCAGCTGCGCCGGTTCTTCTGGTACGGCAATTCCTCCTCTTTGACTTCCCTGCGCAATGGGCAGTCGCGGCCGCGGATGGCGGTGCATTCCATCGGCAGCGCGCTGAGGGCGTTTCTCCATCCGGTCAAACGTCTTGCCAAAGGGCAAAAGCCGCAATTTCGGTATTTCCTTGCCTTGATCTCGGAAAGCTGCGGTAAATTCGCCGGCGTTTGCGGCATCCGCGTGTCGCATAAGTGAGGCAACATGGCTGAGGACCCCCGCATTATCGTCGATGATGGCCTGCATTATCGTTATGTCCGTTTTGACGAACGGCACGCGATCGAGGCGCATCATCCCGAGCTCGCCCGGTCCGACAAATCAGAGGCCGATCTGCCCATCGCCTGCGAAGGCTTGGATACGCCGGATGAAATGCCAATCCTGCTTTATGTGCTCGACACGCAATCGGGAAAAGTGGTCGCCCGGCGGCGGATGTTGCCCGATGCAGCGGTAATAGGCGGCGTCAGCTATCCTTGGGCCTGGGGCTATGACACGATCGTTGATAAGGAATGCCGGGGGCGCAAAATTGGCGGCAAAATCCTCGATTTTCAGAACACCATTTTTGACGAGCTGAAATTTTCAACCGCAGCCGCATTTTCGGCGCCGCGGATGATGACCATATATAAAAAGCGCGCTTATAACATTGTCGGTTTCTGCCCCCGAATGACCCTGGCGAAACGGGCTGGCCCGTTCATCAAGAACCGTCTGGGCGATAATTTACCGGGCAGCCTGCTTGGCAAAATGCTCGCGCCGTTGGGCGATCTGGCAATGAGTGCGAAACTGGCGCTTAAGGTGTCGCTTGCATCGCTGCCGTCAGTTGTTCTTAAAGAAATCCCGCAGGCTGATTTGCCGGGATTGTATCACGATCCAAACGCCGCCAATTCTGACGCACAAAACCCGCAAAGAGCAGGCGCGCATTGGGCCAAGAAACCAAGCTGGATTTCGGAGCGTTTAGGTGACGGCGACCGGGTTTTCACCGTCGCGGCCAGCGAAGACGCACCCGTTTCTGCGATGTTCGTGCTCAGAAAAAGGGCCATGCCCGATGACCCTGGCGAGGCTCAAGCCGAACGGATCAGCGTGATGTATTACGACAGGTTTTGCGAGGCTGAGATTGCCGCCGACCACATTGCTGCGGGCTTAGTCCAATTTGCCAGGGGTGAGGCTTTCGATGCGCTGGATTTCGTCTGCTCCGACCTCACCATTAACGCAAAGCTTGCCAAAACGGGCTTTGTTCCGCGAGGGGACGGCATGACCTATGTCTTTCGCGATGCGCTCGGCCAATTGGTCGGCGCTCCGACAAATCTGGAAGGGTGGCACCTCACGCATTTTTGCAGTGATGGGTTTCTTTTTCCATAAACGCTGCAGAAACCTGCAAGGCTTACCCCGCTGCATGACGCTGAAATTGCCTTAATCGCAAGGACCGGATCGACCAAACTGTGACTGCCAACCCAGCCTCTTACCATGCCGCCGCCGGCTCCAATGGCGCAGGCTCGCCGCTGATTGGCTATCTGACCAGCGAGTACCCCTCGCCCAGTCATACCTTTATCAGGCGCGAAATTGCCAGCCTGCGCGGCGCGGGCATGGGCAGGGGCGCAGGGATGGGCACGGGCATCAAAACCTATTCTGTGCGCGCACCGGGGCATGTGATCGACAATGCGCTAGAGCGTGAGGCGAGCGACGAGACATTTTTCATTCTCCAACGCGGCAAGTTCGCGATTGTCGGCGATCTTTTGCGCGCTTTTGCGCTGCGCCCGCTGCGCTTTTTCAAAACCTTGAAACTCGCGCTTGGCCACCGCGTACCGGGGGTAAAAGCGTTACTCTGGGCGCTGTTCTACTTTACCGAAGCCATGGTTTTGGTGCGCCAGTTGAAACGCGATCAAGTGACGCATTTGCATAATCACTTCGCCAATCCAGCCGCCAATGTCGGGATGTTCGCCGCGCATTTTCTGGATATCCCGTGGAGCCTGACGCTTCATGGCATTTCCGAATTTGACTATCCGGCGGGTAATTTGCTGCCAGAAAAGCTCAAATTTGCGCGCTTTGCCGCCTGCGTTTCGCATTTTGGCCGTGCCCAAGCGATGCGGATGGTCCCGCCCGAGATTTGGCCCCGGCTGCATTTGGTGCGCTGCGGGATTGACCTAGAAGATTTGCCCAAAACACAGCCCGCACCCAAAACCCGCTCAGCCAATGAGCCCTTGCAGCTCATCTGTGTGGGCCGGATCTCGCCGGAAAAAGGCCATGCCGGTCTGATCGAAGCGCTCGGAAACCTCAGGGCAAAGGGCACAGCGATCACATTGACGCTGGTCGGTGATGGCCCGCAGATGGAGCAATTGCGCAGCCTTGTGAACGCATCGGGCCTCAGTGAAGCGGTTATTTTCAAAGGCCGCCTCGACGAGCGCAGCACCTTGGAAGCCATCGCTCAGTCGGATATTCTGGTTTTGCCCAGCTTTATGGAAGGTTTGCCGATCGTCTTGATGGAAGCCTTGGCTCTAGGTGTTCCCGCCGTCGCCACGAGAGTGGCCGGAATACCCGAGCTCATCGTTGACGGCGAAACCGGCCTTTTGTTCGATCCCGGTCACTGGGCAGACCTTGAAAAGGCTTTGGCAAGGGTTTGCGCGCATAAGGACCTGCGCGAGGTGCTGGCCAAGGCAGGCCGCGCCAAGATCGAGAGCGAATTTGCTTACCCCGCCGCTGCGGCCCCATTGGCCGCTTTATTTGCCGGGGACGCAGATGCTCATAGGGGGAAAGCAGGGGAACCGGAATGAGCGATCAGTCCTCAGCAAAAGGCGCAAGCGAGCCGGCCGCAGCAAGCGCCGCAGCCGCATCTGATGCCGCCCCTCCCCCTGCATCGGGCAATCATATCGCGGTGCTGGATGGCTGGCGCGCGGTTAGCATTGCCTTTGTTCTTATCGGTCACTGGATGCCCATTCCGCGCATTCTGCAAGCCAATCATATGATCGCGGCGGCTGGAATGGCGCTGTTTTTCACGCTTTCGGGCTTCTTGATCACAAGGCTCTTGCTGAAGGATCAGCGCATCGTGCCGTTTTTGATCCGGCGTTTGTTCCGAATATTGCCGCTCGCTTGGGCGGTGACCATCGTGCTGGTGATTTGGACCGGCGCTTCCATGCAGACCGCGCTGGCCAATTTCTTCTTCACCGCCAATTTGCCTCCAGCAGCCCTGATGCCAGGGGGCGACCACCTTTGGAGCCTTGGTGTAGAGATGCATTTTTACATGGCGGCGGCGCTGCTGGTCCTGCTGACGGGGAGGCGCGGGCTTTGGCTTTTGCCGCTGTTTACGATTGGTTTTACCGCGCTCAGGATTGTCGATGGCGAGACGATCAGCATCGTGACTTGGCACAGGGTTGACGAAATTCTGGTTGGCACATGTCTGGCGCTGGCGCTGAACAAATTTCCGGTTGAGCAATACGCCTCGAAAATCAGTCCATGGCTGTGTGTTCTGGCCGGTATACTGCTGATGGCGGCAAGCCATCCCGAAAGCGGCCCATTGCAATATTTCAGAGGCTATTTCGCCGCGCTGACTGTGGGATTGTCGCTTTATGCCTTGCCCGAATTGCTGCGCCTGTTCCTGTGCAGCAAGCCCGCCAAATACGTCGCCACCACCAGCTATGCGCTGTATGTTTGGCACGGGCCGCTATGGCATAGTCCGCTGGGCGGCGAGGATGCCTCCAAAGCGGTTCGCTATATGCTGCGGCCTTTCCTGCTCGCCGCGACAGTTGCTGCAGCCCATGTCTCGACCTTTTATTTCGAGGCCAAGTTCACCGCATGGGGCAAACGGCTGGCATCGTCATACGGCAAGAAGTCCTGAAGACCGAGCGGGAGCCGTGTCTGAGTTGATGGCTCAGCTTTGCTCACCCGCCCCCAATGCAAAGCTTTCTTAAGGTTTGCCCGCCACACTCGTTTTTGAAGGCATTGGGCTGAAAAGAATGGGGAATGGCTTAGACCACCCCCCAATGGCCCAATAAAACCAATCAGCGCGAGGCAGAGGGTCATGGCACAAGCAAAACGCAAACCAGGCGTTAATTCAGATTTGGCAACGGACATGCCGATCAGCGCAGCCCTTGAGAAAACGCCGGTTTCGCCAGCCGAACAGCCTGTCACGGTCGCCTCAGCGGGCACGGCAACTGGGGCAGCAACAGGTAGTGGCCCAAACAGTCCTGCGCGCGCCTTGCAAGAGGAACTGAGCCACTGGGCGTCATCCGGTGAGCAAGCGGCCAGCACGCTCAGCACCGACGATCTGAAACTGCCCATGGCGCAGCGGGTCTTGGTAATCTGCGGGGCGAGCGCTCTGCTCTGGTCGGTCATTCTGGCAGGCGTCAGTATTCTTTTACCTATTTGGTAAATTTTTCTTTCCTACATAGCTTTTATGGTTTTATTGGACTCTTGCCGCGCGGATGACCCGCGCTTTCAAGCAAGGAAAGTCCCCCTATGCCCTCTTCCGATTTTGATCGTTTTGACAATTTTGCCGATACGCTGACCAGCCCTGCCCGGATCGCTTTTGCGATTACGCCGAGTGACACCGCGTCCCTCACCATTCTTCCCAAAGCCATTGTGTCTGGCACCAGCGGCACAGTGACATTGCAGGCCGCGGATTCGGATAATGATGTCGTGATTTCCTGTGTTGCGGGTCAGACTTTGCCGATCAGAGCACGCTATATCCGGGCCACCGGAACCAGCGCGACCGGTCTTGTTGGTCTGGCATAAGCGATGATCAATCTTGGCCTAAATTTGAACGGGGCTGCGCTTTGGATCCCGCCGTCCGGCGGGGCATCCGCGCCGCCGCCCCCGCCTCCGCCCCCGCCTCCTTCATTGCCAGACATCAATACGGTGTCGATTGAGGGCGACAGCATCTCTGCCGATGCCTCTGCTTACCATCTGGCCGCTCAGGCAGCTTATCCGGCTGTCAATTGGACCAATCATGCGGTTGGCGGTGCGCAAATTGGCAATCCCGCCGATGCCGCCGGTACCAATTCCCTGTGGGGACGGATCGATGCTGTGGAGGCCGCTGCGCCGGATCTCCTGACGATTGCGATCGGGGCCAATGATATGAGCCGGCCCGATTGGCTGGACGCGCTCAAAGCCTACACCAGCGAAATCCGCACCCGTCTGCCGGATGTGCTGATCATGGCGGCGACCCCGCTCCCCCAATCGACCAGCGTCAACGCCAATTTCGAAAACTATCGCAGCGCCATCATTCCCACAATTTATGCCGAGATTGGCTTAGCCTTTGATGGTGTCATCCCGATTGGCGAACATCCGGTCATGGGAGAGCAAGCCACAGCGCAAAATGATACAGCGCTTTATCGCGACGGCCTTCATCCGGGTGCGGCAGGGCACAAGCTGCTTGAGCAAGTCTATCTGAGCGCGGTTGGCTCGGTTATCGATAAAGCTCAGAGCACGGCTCCTGCCCCGTTCAGCTTCATTGACACAGTCAACGCAGGCCCGGGCACCGCTCAAACGAGCGAAGCGGTCATATCTGGCCTTGGCCTTGGGGTGAGCGTAAGCGGCACCGCCAGCGGCATTACAGGCGGCAATGGCGATGCCAAAGTCGGCACCGGCAATTTTGGCGCAAATCTGCTGGACATTCAGAACGGCAGCGTGATCACCGCAAGAGCGACAGCGGCGCAGGCGAACGGCGCCAGCGTCGGCACTCAAGTGAGTGTAAACGGCGTCTCCGACACGTTTGATCTGACCACAATTCCGGCCAATCCGGTTGGCCTTGCGGCCATGCCGATGGTCGCCGCTGCCGCGGCGGGCACCTCGATATTGTCTGTGACCACTGCTGGAACGGGCCGATTGCTCTTGGGCATTGTTCGCGGAACCTTCGGCGCGAGCAGCGTGGTTATCAAAGATGCAGGTTCGATCGTGGCCAATTGCAATCTGGTGGAAAGTGTCACTTGGAACAATTCACGGGCGCTGTTTGTTGCCGATACCGAGCTTCCCGCGGGCACCTATGATGTGGAAGTGAGCGGATCGGGCAGCGGCGAGGTCAGTCTCTATCCTGCGCTTCTCTCCAACACCTCTTCCCCAACGCCAAGCGGGTCTGGTGCCGATGCCCAATTTGGCTATCAAAACCCCAGCAGCTTGACGCTGGACAACCCGGTCAGCGTGGCTTCAGGCGGTCTCGGTATCCTGTGGGCTTTCGCGCAAAACGGATATAACGGCCTCGGCAGCAATTCACTGTCCCATGATTATGCCGATGGGTGGTCGTTTATGACCTTTACCTCGAGCGGGACAGCTGATTTAAACAACAAGGGCGGCACTTGCGGGATGATAGGAGCAGCGTTCGCATGAAAAAACTGACCGCAATATGCGCTTTGTCGCTCTGCGCCCTGTCTGGCGTAGGCATAGCATTCGCGGGCGAGGAAAACAGCGACTTTGCTGATTTGGAAGCGCGTTTGGCGGCTGCGGAGATTGACCTCAACAATGCCGTCAATGCCGCCAGAAGAGCGCGATTTGACATCCGCGAGGCGCTCGATGAATTGCGCGGTAGCCAGCACAGCACAGCTGATACGCATAATGCTGAGGGCAGCGGGCATAACGCAGAGGCGCATGCCGCGCATATGCAGCACGCGCATGTGACTGTGCCGGAGCCCGGCGACACAATCGGCGTCTTGGAACCGCTTTCTGCCGGACTTGCCTTCGACGATGATGAGCTGCTGAGCGGCCAGCCGCTGGCTAAAACCGCAGCGCCCGATTCCTTGGGCGCGTTCCGCACGTTTTGCCAGACCAGCCATTTTGCACAGGTCGATCCAATCGTGTTTCCCGGCCTCCCCAATGCCGGCCATTTGCATCGCTATATGGGCAATCGGCTCACGGATGAGAATTCCACATATGAGAGCCTGCGCATGTCAGGAGAGAACTCTTGTTATGGAGGTCGATCCTATCGCACCGCAATCTGGGCGCCGGTGCTTTATGACCAGGACGGGCTCATCGTCGATCCCGATTACACTGGGCTTTATTACAAGCGTTTTCCCACAAGCTCTCCGCGTTGCACCCAATTGGGTGAGAAATGCGTGGATTTACCCGCCGGTCTTGAGATCATCTACGGCACCAATTTCGCGATGACCGCGCGTCAGGATCCCAATGTCCGGTTTGATTGCAATGGCCGGAACATTGCCCCGACCATTGCCGAGGCAGTCGTCGATTGCCAAGTCGGAGAGAAATTGCGCGCCATGATTGTCGCGCCCAATTGCTGGGACGCTGAACGCACCGCCTCGCCCGATCATCAATCGCATTTGGCTTATGCAACGCGCGATCAAAACTCGGGCAAGCTGCGTTGTCCGGCCAGCCATCCATTGGTGATCCCGACGGTGACCTATTTCGAAGTGACCACTCTTCAGCCGGGCGATCGTCCGGCCGAATGGGAATATTCAAGCGATAGAATGTCTAATCAAGCCGGCGGAACGACATTTCACAGCGATTATTGGGAAGCGATTGATCCACTCGTTCGCGATAAGATTCACGACAATTGCATCGACAAATTGCTCAGCTGCAATGACGGAAATCTTGGCGATGGAACCAAGCTTGCGCCGCCGGATGGCTTTTCGCTAACCCCCAAGCCGCGCTTGACCCTATCTCAGGCGCTTGCATTTGGACGCTGAGGTCGCGGCAAGCAGCACTGCTGCGGTTCAGCCGGCTCAGTCCAAAGCCCTCAAGCTGACCCTCTTGCGGCCCACCAGATTTTGAAAACCCGCGGTCCGCGCACCAAATAGCGGGTCGCCAGCCGGCCCGGATCGCTGAGCAAGCGGTAAAGCCATTCCAGCCCGCTCTTTTGCATCCACCGCGGCGCGCGTTTTTGCGCCCCGCTCAAAAACTCAACCGAGGCGCCAATGCATAAGGCGGCCCCGCGCGCTTTGCCCCGCTGAGCAATCCGGTGCGCGACAATCTCGCTTTGCGGGGCGCCAATTGCCAGCAAAACCCAGTCACAGGCCTCTTTCTCGACAAATTCCGCAATGGCGATCTGCGCATCAGCATTGTCCCGCACGCCCATCGGCGGATCAAGATGGGCGATGCGGCAGCCGGGCAAAGCATCGCGCAGCCACTTCGCTTCGCGCTCATGCCCGCCGATGAGCGCAATAGAGCGCGCCTCGCATGGCCCGCCGGTGATCAATGCCTTGACCAAATCGCTGCCCGGAACGAGGCCCAATTGAGCGCCTGACATACGGCCAAGACGCCCGAGAATGCGGCTATCATTGACGCATAGATCGCTGCTGCCCACCGCCTCACGGTAGGCTGCGCGCCATGGCTCTGGGCCTTCCTCATTCAGCATCACAATATGATCGACATTGGGCGTCACGAGATAGGAAAAACTGTCGCCTTTGCCCTTTTGCTTGACCCAAGTGATCGCGCCATCAAGGCTGCAACGGGCAAACTGCGCGCCGAGAAAAGACACCATATGAAAGCCCGTATCCGGCGAATTACCCCGATCCTGTGGTTTATCCGCACCCTGTGATTGCAACACAGTTTGCGCGGCGCCCGAACCAGCTGATTTGCCCTTAGCCATCGTCTAGCGCCAGCTTTGCCCGGTAAGAGGGTTACGCGGGCGCTGACCAGGCTCCAGATCAAGACTGAAATCACGCCTTGCGGCCGCTTCCTTGGTGTCAGCCTCTGCCGCGCAAGCCGAATTGTCCGTCGCGACACAAATCTCGCGGTACAATTGCCATGTGCTCGCCCGGGTCGGTGCAACCTTGGTAAACCGGCGCGCAGCAGACAAAGCCGCCGGCGACCTCCCTTGCGTTAACAGCCAACGCGAAAACGCATCTGGCAATTTCCGGTCCAGCGGATGCGCGTCAATCCCTTCTCGGTAAACCCGCTCCACGCCTGCCGTCCGGCCCGCCGCCGTATAGGCCTCTGCCAGCAAATGATAACCGTCCGTGCGATCCAGACAATTGCTGGCGACCAGCTGAGCTGAACGGATCGCGGCATCCGGCTTGCCCTCAGAAAGCCTCGCTTCCGCCAAAGCGGCCAAAGCATTGCAATTGGTTGCATCCTCATCAACGATCGCCTGCGCGGCAGAAGCTGCCTCATCCCGTCCCTGCCGAAATGCAATGCGCGCCATTAACCCTCGCGCGCGGTCGTTATTGAGTTCCTGAACCAGCGGCGCGGCCGTGCTCAAATCGCCTGTATCGAAATAGAATTTTGCCGCCATCAAGCGGGCTTCCTCGGTTCCGCTGCTGGTCAATTCCGCACGGCTTGCATCGGTTAGCGGCGCCGCGTCATATTCTCGCCAGAGCTGGACCAGGCGGCCGATCGCATCGGCATTTTCGCCAAAATCATCAAGCACATCGGCCGCAGCCCTGCGCGCCCGATCGCGCTGCCCATCCTTGTACAAGATGTTCACTTCATCGATTGCCAAATCGACATTGTCGGGCCGAGCGTTGCGCAGAAAGGCAATCTGCTCGAGCATGAGTTTGACATTGCCAGCCTGACGCGCGTTAGCGAGCAGAACCGCCGAGACCAGCCGGTTATTGCCGCTTTCTGTCGCATTGTCATACAAGAGCTTCATCGCCGCTTCACGCTCGCCGCGTAAAAACATGCCGCGTGCCCTCAGCACAATTCCTCTCGGATCTTCGGCCTCGATTTCGCTGATCCGTTCGCCCACCGCGACCGCCTCGTCAAAATCTTTCTGGATGAGTGCGTGAACGCCGTCTGACAAAAGGACCGAAATGTTGCGCGGATTTATCGCCAATGCCGCTTCAATCGCACGCCGCGATTCACGAATTTGGCCGGTGGAAAGCCCCAATTGCGCGACCCCTGTCAGGGCAACTTCATTGTTCGGATCAATCGCCAAGACAACCCGATACGCTTCATATGCGGCGGCAAGATCGCCCATTCTGAGCTTAATCGAGGCGTCCAATTCAAGAATATCGAGCTGGTCATCACGGTGTCCCAGCGCCCGAGTGACCGCCATTCGGGCCACAGGCAAGTTGCCTTCTTCCACCATTAACCGTGCCAAAGCCGCTTCTTCCTGCGCTTTTTCAAGAGGACTTGAACAAGCAAAAAGGAAAAAAACGATGGGTAAACAGATGGTCCGCCGGATGTCCCATTTTGAACGGGGCCCGCCTACAAATGATTGGCCTTGAGACATAGTCATGTTATTAGCTTGCTCATCACATTTAGTCCAGATTTACGCCGGAGTTGAAAATCTTGTTTTATTTTAATGGTTCCCAGCGGGGCAATTTTTTCACGCGTGTGTTTCATATGTGTGCATGTCTTGTAATCGCAACGGCGGCGCCTGCTGCTGCGCAAACGGCTGCACCTGCTGCACCGACTTTGACCACGCAGCCTGTAAACACACTTTCCAGCTATAGAATTAATTCTGGCGACGGAATTGAAATTTATGTCTGGGGTGAGGAACGTTTGCAACGCAGCCTCAAGGTTCTGCCTGACGGAACTATTGCTTTCCCGCTGGTCGGACAATTGCAAGTCGCAGGCCTTTTACCGCAAGAGGTAGAGGCAATGGTAAGCGAGCGTTTGCGCGGCCAATATCGCGGCGAAGTGCCGGTGGTGACCGTATCTGTCGCTGAAACGGCTGGCTTGCAATTTTCTATCATGGGCAAAGTGCGCGCGCCGGGTTCATTCACCAGCGGCCGCTATTTGAACGTTCTGGAAGCGCTCAGCCTCGCTGGCGGCCCAGCAGAATTCGCCAATCTCGACAATATCACACTTATCCGTGAGCAAGGTGGCGAAATCGTTTCAATCCGTTTACGCCTTGCTAAGCTTTTTAAACCTGGTGTTAGTCCTGCCGATGTACAGCGAGCTGGAATCGTACGGCTGCTGCCAGGTGACGTAGTGATCGTACCGTGAGACCATAGATATGACCATTAAACAGTTTAAGCGCGCTGGCGCGAAATTCCTTTGCGGCACGGCTTTGGCCACTGCCGCAATTTTCCCGCTATCGGCGCAAAATACGCGCACTGGCATTGATGTTTCGGTAAGCGCCGAAATGGCGAGCAACCCGACCCTGTCGGATAATGACGGCGGCATCACGCCGGCTGGCCGGATCGAAGTGCGGCCCTTCCTTGAAACCACAGGAGAGGCATCGACTTTCCGGCTCGAGGCTTTCGCCAGCGCACGGGAATTTGCCAGCAATTTCGACCGTGAGGATCGTTATGGCGCCGTGGCGCGTTATGCGACCCGCGTATCGCAGCGAGTTGAGCTGTTTGCCAATGCCGGCTTTCGGTCAACCAGCGGCAATCTGGCGTCCTTCGTCAATCAGCCCGGCACGCTCGTAACCGATCCGACCATCACTGATCCAACGATCATTGCTCTGCCGATTGATCAGGCACTGGGCAATGATATCACGCTGATCGGCGTTGACGGGCGCACCAACGCCTGGACCGCTGATGTCGGTGCCGAAGTCCGGCTAACCGATCGTTTGTCGCTGGGTGTCGATGCCGGTTTTCAGGACGTGTCCCTGTCGGAATTTGCCGATCAGGACTTCCAATCCATCAACACCGAAGCGGCGCTGACGTATCAGCTCAGTGATCGCACCAATATCGGCGTCTTTGGCGGCTATCGCACAACCGACTATGATAATGAAAACATTGGCGATGCGAAAACCTACATCGGATCGCTGAGTGTATCGCATCGTTTCTCCGACAATTGGTCGATCGAGCTTAGCGGCGGACTTGCCAATGCCGAGATCGAGGAAACGCCGATTTCACCGGCCCGTGACTTTACGACTTTCACCGGTAGGTCTGGCCTGTGTTACCGCAGCTCGGCGCGCAATGCTTGCCTGAGCTATCGCCGGTCGCCTTTGCCGACCTCTTTTGGCGGGATCCGCAATTCAGACTCAATCGGTCTGCAGTTCTCTGAGCAGGTTTCCGAAACCGATAGTGTCCGTGTCGGTGCCACTTACACCAACACAGCCTCCAGCCTTGGCGGCCTGCAAACCATCCCGGCCGTCGAACTTGCGGGCGTAAATGCAGCCTATGATCGCCGTTTCAATGATCGCTTGACGGGTTTTGTCTTTGCATCTGCGTCGCGCCTTTACCGCAGCGACGTCCAAGCTGATCCTAGCATTAGCATCGGTCTTGGCCTTCGTTTCCGGATTGGGAGCCGTCGATGAGTGATTTTGTAGCCAGCGACGAAGTCGATAGCGGAGCAGGCCTTGGCGCATTGTTCGCGCAATTGCCGTCGATCCTGTGGCAAAGGAAGATGTGGATCATCATTCCAACGCTGATCGGTATTATCGGCGGTCTTTCCGCTGCATTCCTGTTGCCGCGCGAATATGAAAGCTCGGCCATTTTGCTGGTTCAGGCACCAAGCCTGCCCGACGATGTGATCGGCACACAACCTGCCGAGGCGACCGAGCAGCGGATTGAGGCCATTCGGCAGCAAATCATCAACCGCCCGGCACTGATTGGTCTCATTGAGACGAACAATCTTTACGAAAACCAGCGCGCATCGACGCCTTTGTCGGAATTGATCGAGGATATGCGCGATTCCATCACGCTGGAATCGCAAGCCATCGATATTGCCGCGACCCGCCGCGAACAGACCATTTCGGTTCGCCTCGGCTTCACCTATCACGAAGCCGTGGGCGCTCAGGCCGTCACGCAGCAATTGATGGAGCGCATTGTCGAGGTGGATTCGACCACCAATACATCGCAGCTGACCGAAACCGTTCAGTTCTTGAATGACCAACAGGCAGAAGTGCAAGTCCAGATCGCAGAGATGGAACAGGAAGTCGCCGCCTTTAACCGGCGTTATGGCGGCATCCTATCCTCGGGCAATGCGCCGGTTATCGGCGGAGCAGGCGCTTCGTATGACATCCAAATCGCCGCACTCCAGCGCGAGATTGCCAGCCTCCGGGCGCAGCGCGACAATATGCGCTCAGCACCCGACCGGGATCCTGCCGTTGTTAACGCAGAGGCTTCTCTGGCGGCTGCACGGGCGCGTTACACGGAAAGCCACCCTGATGTGATCTTGGCCAAACAGAATTTGGCTCAGGCGCAGGAATTTGCCCAGCGCAATACCGAGCGTGTGCCAACCGGAAGCCTTGAGCGTCAGATCGCGTTCAACAACAGTCAGATCAGCCAATTGCGGGCCGCCAAAGCGCGCGAATTGGCGCAAGTTTCTGCGGTCGCATCTGAACGCGCACAAGGCCCCGCCTTGCAGCAGCAATCAGAACAATTGCAGCAACGTCTGGCGACATTATACGCACAATCAGAAGAAATATCGGGTCGCTTGCTCGCTGCTCGTGCTGGGGCACGGGCCAATGAAGAGCAAATGGGTGAACGTTTGCGGGTGGTTGATCCGCCTGTCATTCCTGACACCCCCGCTTTCCCCAATCGGCCATTGGTCGCCGGGGCAGGCATTGTTGGCGGATTGGCCCTTGGCCTCATGCTCGCACTGGCAGTGGAAATGCTGTTCAGCCCGATCAGAGATCCGTCAACTCTCACGCGCCTCACCGGTGGACGCCCGCTGGCTATGGTACCTGTCATCGGCCCCTTGCCCGATGCAGATCAAGATTTACCCAAGCCAGGCCTGCTTTCAAAGCTAGCGTTCTGGCGCAAGAAAGACACTTATGATGACAGCTGAACCGCGCCCTGGTGAAATGACGCGCCATGCTCATCCATTCTCACCGGAGAAGGCGATGATCCTCAGGATCGCGCCGGAAATTCTGGAAGAACAATTGATTGTCGGTTTCGACAGTTCCGATGGCCGTTCGCGTGCCTTCAACCTGCTCCGTACTCAGCTTAACCGCTATATGGAGGAAAGAGGCGCGCGGATGATCGGGGTCACCAGCGCCACGCCGGCGGCTGGTAAGACTTTTCTGTCGGCCAATCTGTCTGCCGCCATGTCACAGATCGAAGACCGCAAGATAATCTTGTGCGATTTCGATTTGCGCCGGGGTTCGGTGATGGATCGGTTCCAATGCGATGTACCGATCGATCTCAGTAAATTCCTGACGGGCGAAGAGGACGATTGGACCAAGGCGCTTTATCGGGTGAACAGCAGCAATCTGTTCATTATGCCAACCATTGCATCAATGCGCGGCAGCAGCGAATTGCTCAGCAGCAAACGGTTCGCCCATCTGATCGCGGGCTTGCGGGCGCTGCCTGATGAATATCTCATCATGTGCGATTTGCCCCCTGTGTTTGCCAATGATGATACCATGCTCTCCATGCGCGAGCTTGATGGTTACTTGATGGTGGTTGACCATGGCCGATCAACCAAGAACCAGATCAAGGAAGCGATCGCTATGCTTCAGCCCTCGACTTGTATCGGGACTGTGCTCAATCGCTATCAAGGCGGCTTTGGCGATGAATATGGCTATGGCTACGGCGACACTTACGGCTTGAAAGAATACGGCCGGCGCAAGCGCAAATCAAAATAGGCGGCGACGCGGGCATTGGCCCGCAACTGCCGAGCTGGTGAACTGCTTCGGCGGGTGAGAATTTCACGCTCGGATCATTGTAAAGCGCTGCCTTTGCCGCCTTGCCAGCAGCGTGACCTCAGCAGCGCACGATGCAGGCAGCAGGAGGCCAGCGGCCGCATGCTGCTCATCACCATTTGGGCAGATTGAGGGCGCAGATTGAGGGCTAGGCACGCATCAAGCGCTGCCTCTTAGTGAGACGCAACTTGCTCGCACTGCCTTGGAAATTTACTGGTTTTCGTCGGTATCTTTGCCTGAGAAAAAGCTCGCAGGCGGCCATTTCAGCACTTTATAGACATAGGCCCCGACCAGAGCCAAGGCGATCGCCGCTCCGATATCGCTATGATTATTGCCGATGTAATTGGAGATACCGCAGCCGGCCGCTGGAACAAGATATTCGGCCAGGTGATCAGGCGGCTCCTCTTGTGAAGAGCGGCTGAGCATCAATACCACAAGACCGCCAAACACGATCACTGTGATCCAGTCCCAGAATGTCTCCACCGTTATCTCTCCTCAAATACGCCTACAAAGCCTCACAAGCCAAAGGCGTATACATCATTCATTATAGGCGTAAGCAGCGCAGCCGGTTTTGTCTTTTAACCCGTGGCAAAAGACCGCCGCACAGCATCGCCAGAGGGACCTTGCCCTCGTTCACTTGGTCTAAATAGGATAAAAAACCTAAAGAAGCTACGAAAGCTTTGCAATTTGGTGGCAGAAAGGCGCAGCAATCCAATACTGGGACAAATTCTTGCCCATAGGTTTACACCGGTTCGCAAGTGTTTAGCGGCGCAATAAAGAGCGTTCAAAATGGCTTGAGAATGGTGTGTTAAGGCATACTGGTTTAAGGGGACGCGGATGGCCCGCGATGATAATTTTTCAGCTCAACATGCGAATGACCCTTTGCGGTTTCTGTTCGCTTTGCCCGGTTTCCACAAAGAGGAACGCGGGGCCGAAGTGGCGCTCTTGTCAGTGGCCAATGAACTGGCCCGGCAAGGGGACAAGGTAACCGTCATCGGCTCGGGTGAGCCGCGCGAGGGTCTGCATTACGAATTCCGCCAAGCCAAGACGATTTATCGCAGCAAATTGGAATGGCTGCCCAAATTACCGGCTTTGCGTTCTGAAACTGCGTGGGAAGATGCCTTTTTCGCGCGCAATCTTCGCAAAGCCTATGATCCGAGTGAATTTGACGTCTCGGTCACTTGCAATTTTCCTCATAGCCATTGGACCTTGCGCCGCAATGGAGGGGCGAAGGCCCCGCTGCACCTGTTTGTCACACAGAACGGTGATTGGGCGGCGCGCAGTGACAAATCGGAATTCAAATATTTTTCCTGTGATGGTCTGGTCTGCACCAATCCCGATTACGAGCGCGCAAATGCAGAGCGTTGGCGCACAGCGCTGGTCCCTAACGGCATTGATCCGGCGCGTTTTCGCGGGGTCGAGGGGGACCGGGCCAGCTTTGGCATTCCCGAAGGCGTGCCGGTTGTCCTGATGGTCAGTGCCTTTATCGAAACCAAGCGCGTGATGGACGGGATGCGCGCGGTTGCCCCGCTGGACGGAGTGCATTTCGTGTGCGCGGGAGATGGTCCCATGCGCGATGAGGTCGATGCGCTGGCTAAGGAAATCCTGCCGGGCCGCTTTACCCGTTTCACCACAACCGCCGACAAAATGCCCACTCTCTACCGCTCGGCTGACGTTTTCCTGCACATGTCGCTCTACGAGAGTTTCGGCAATGTCTATGTCGAGGCGATGGCTGGCGGATTGCCGGTTATTGGCCATGATACACCGCGCCTGCGATGGATTGTGGGCGAGCGTGAGACTTTGTGTGATACCGAGGATCAAGCGCAGCTGACCGCCACCATCAAACAGGCCCTTGAAACTGGACGCGGTGAATATGACCCGCGCGCCGATCAATTTGCCTGGTCCAGCATCGCGCAGCAATACCGCGCCTTCGCCGCTGAACTGGTGGCGGAACGCCGCGCTAAGGCGGTTTAAGGAACTCGGCAATGGCGCAGCTGGCTCTTACCATATTGGGGTGGACCCTTTGCGCCTTGGTCGGCCTGCCTTTGCTGGTTCTCATCTACGAGATGATCGTCGGCCTTTGGCCATCTGCCGCGCGCACTTCGGCGAAAACTCCGCCCAGAATTGCAATCCTGATGCCCGCGCATAATGAAGAGGCAGGGATCGGACCGACACTCGCAGCGCTGCAAAAGGTCATGCCGCAAGATGTCCGTGTGCTGGTGGTGGCCGATAATTGCAGCGATGCGACGGCACAAAATGCCCGCGAGGCCGGCGCTGAGGTCATCGAACGCAGCAACGCGCAAGAGCGGGGCAAGGGATATGCGCTCAGCTTTGGCCGGGATCATCTGGCAAAAACCGGCGCGAGCGACGTAGTGATTGTGCTGGATGCCGATTGCCGGTTCGAGCGGGGCAGTATCGAGGCCCTCGCCAGCGCGGCAGCAGACCGTCAGGTGCCGGTCCAAGCAATCAATTTGATCGAGGGCGACTTGGCGGCTGGGGCCATGGTGCAAGTCTCGAGCTTTGCCATGGTGGTCAAAAACCTGTTCCGTTCACGCGGCATGCACCGGATTGGCGGAGCAGCCTTGCTCACCGGCACCGGCATGGCCTTTCCATGGGCGCGCATCAAAGACGCAAAGCTGGCGACAGGCTCAATCGTCGAAGATCTGGCATTGGGCATAGAGATGACCCGCGAAGGTCACGCGCCTGCTCTGATCAGCGATGCCCATGTGCGCAGCGCGCCAGCCGACATGCGCGATGCTTTGGATCAGCGCAAACGCTGGGAGCATGGCTTCCTAAGCACCTTGCGCAGCTGCGCCGTGCCGACATTTTTGGGCGGGCTCAAACGGCTTTCCCTCGCTGAAATGCTGCTGGGACTGCATTTGCTGGTTCCGCCGCTGGCGCTTTTATTGATGCTGAGCTTTGCGGTTTGGGCGGTGCTGGCCGGATTGGCCTGGTTTGGCGGGGTTGTGATGCCGGCTCTCGCGCTAAGCGCAGGGCTGGCGTTGGCCTTAGTCCTCATCCTGATTGGCTGGGTCGTCGGCGGCCGGCCCTATTTGTCAGGCGCTGCATTGCTGCGCATCCCTTTTTATATGCTGTGGAAGCTGCCGGTCTATTTAAGCTTCCTGAAAGGGCCGCAAGCCTTGTGGAACCGCACTCCGCGTAGGCCATAGCGCCGCGCGAGCTACTGGCCCTACAAACTGCCCCGCTCGCGCAGATTGCGCTCGGCTGTCTTGCGCCATGCCCCCAGCGGCTTCTCCATCCAGAGATAAACACCGTATGAAAACGCGAATGACGCCGCGATCGCGATCAGCCCTGCGCCGAATTGGCCGAGCGCCGGAATAAGCGGGTGGAATGCGTAAATGAAAACCACATGCACAAGATAAAGCGTATAAGACAACAGCGCGACGAAGCGCATGATTGCTGTATCCAGAAACAAGGGAGCCAAACGCTCGTCACGGATCGCAGCGTTGAACACAAAGATCAGGCCAATCCCTTGCAGGCTGTAGCGCAGCGTTTGGCGGAACACCTCATCACGGATGACAAAAGTCGACAGAAGGATCAGCCCGCCAATCAGATAGGACGGGAATGTCGAGGGCAAACGGTCAACCGGATCAATGACGGGATTGTTCCACATGGCCAGAATAGCCCCGAACAGGATGGAATCGAGCCGCGTGTGCGTCCAGAAATTGATCAGTTCCAATTCCGCTCCGCGATCGACTTCATAGAGCCGGATGCCCAGCCCGATCACGCACAGCATCGCGCAAAACGCCGCGCAGCCCTTGGCATCACGGCGCAGCAGAAACAGTGCCGCGAGCGCCGGGAACAGCAGATAGAAATGCTCTTCCACGGCAAGCGACCATAGTCCGATCGGAATGCCGCTTTCCGGGAAGTAATTGCTCAGGAACAGAAAGTCGTAAATCAAACCATCATAGCGCAGCTCGTGAATGACCCCCGTCAGGGAGAACACCACGGCCAGCATAATCGCCAGATACATCGGCGGAATAATCCGAACCACTCGGCGCAGATAAAATCCGCGCAGACTGACCCGGCCAGTCTTCAAAAACTCTCGCCGGAGCAGGGTCGTGATGAGATAGCCGCTTAGGAAAAAGAACAGCGTCACCCCGAACTGTCCTGGGAACAGCCATTCAAGCCCGATATGCGACAGCATCACGAAAATGATCGCAATCGCGCGGAACCCATCAAGCGCAGGGATCGTCCCAGACCTTAGCCGTTCAGGTACAATAGCAGCGCCGTTGCCCGCTGCGCTGCTGGAGGCATTATCAAATTTGGCCGTGCCATTGTTCTGATTATATTTCGCGGCCATTTCCTTTTGCCTTTGTGCCAACCCTGCCCGAGCTGGCTGTTACTCCGCGGCTTGCGAAGTAATATCCTTCACATCGGATTCCACGTCATCGCTCTCGGCTGGCCCGTAACCCGATTGATAATCGATCCCAGCTTCTTCCTTGGCTTTCTCCAGCCTCTCTCTGAGCGTTTCATTAACGGCCTGCTGGCGCATTGACGCCTCTGCCACTGCGCGCGCCTCATCATTGGCAATCGGCGCGTCCTCAATCCTCAGCAGCTGCGTGACAGTGACGCCGCCGCGCGAGGGGATGACAATCGGTTCGCGGGTGCCAACGCCGATCACCGTCTGATACAGACCGGGATCAAGCGTGCCGCTATCGATCCGCGTATTGCCGCGCTCAAACTTGATACCGAGACGGTTCAGCACAGTCTCTACTTCGGCCAGATTATTCGTGCCGGCCAAAGCGTCCAGATAATCGGGGCGCGCCGGCTCAAGAAAGCGGATTTGTTCGGCTTGCATCATCTTGCGTTCGGCAAACATCTGCGGGTTTTCAGCGATAAATTGATCGACGGTTTCCCCTGATGCGGGGATGACATCACGGCCGAGTTTTTGCGTGAGCATCTGCAGCAGCAGCGCTTCTTCAACCTGCTTTTGACGAACGATAAACTCAGGCGTCGCATCGACCCCGTCTTCGCGCGCGATTTCTGCAGCAAGCCGGCGGTTGATCAGATTGCCAAGCGCAGCATTGCGCGCCTCGTCCTCGTCGATACCATCTGGCACGCGCGCATCGGCAAGAGCCAAGTTCACTTCTTGCTGAGTAATCTCATCGCCGTTCACGACAGCCACAACCTGACCCTCGGGCGCCTTATCGCACGCCGCCAAGGCGAGCAAAGAGCCGCCCAGCACTGCGCCGGTGAGCAATTTCTTTTTGGCTAGAATATTCGCTGCAATGGTCCGCTTCGTCATTCTCAATGGTCCTTCTTCTCTCAAACTCTACAAATTCAGGGTTACGCGCCGAACAGCAGGATTCTGAGTTCCTGCGGCGCCAGCCGATGCAGATCGGCGACAAAATCCTCAAGTACGGGCAGGCTCGCTTCCATATCGTTGCCCAGCGTCGAAACCCGCGCCAGCATCCCGTCAGGAATAATCCCATCAAGGTTCGCACGGGCAACCGTCAAACGCTGCTCGGCCCAGCGGCCCGGGAACTCCTCGCCCACACGCGTCCAATACATCACCACTTCGTCGCGGTCGCGGCTGTCGGCGGAAAAGGCTTGAACCGGCAAAGCGGTTTGCGAGCCCAATGCGACTTGGCGCGACTGTGTCTCGGACAGGACATACCCGCCCGCCGGATAGCATGTTTCGGGCCGGTGGATCTGCAAAACGCCATCCTGAGTGTTGTTGTAAGCCATCAGGAACATCGCCGCCTGGCCCTTATCGTTCTCATAAGTCCGGGTGACCAAATTATCATAGAGCCGGTCCGACAAGGCATCAGATGGCGGCAAAACCAGCCCGCTTTGCGTGCGGAATGTCCATGAGCCGATCTGGTCAGGCATCATCGCTTCTAACTGACCTTCAGCGAGCGCTGGGCGATTGGGCGATGGTTGGCGTGCTTGGGCAAATCCGGCCAGCGCCGTCAGCCCTGCCCCGAGGATGAACTTCCGCCGGTTCAAAACGGGAGAAGTGTGCGGGATTGTGTCTTTGTCCATCTTATGCACTTTCTGCCTTATTAGCCTGCGCCTTAGCCTGGGCCTCGATTTCGGCTTCAAGCGAAGCGTCATCATCTGGCGCACTGTCTGAATTGGGCTTTTCAAAGAATTTGGCGAGCAGCAGGTCGACCAGGAAGATCAGGCCCAGCGCCATGGCGAACATGGTCAGGCCAGCCATATCGTGCAGGAAGCTCTCTGCCGCAGCGGCACCTGCGTGATAAGTCAGCAGGATCAGGATCAGCACCCGGAAGAAGTTCGCCATAATCGCCACGGGCAAGACAAACAGCAGCAGCACCAATTGGTAGCGCCGCTCGCCCATATGGCGGATATAGATGTAGAAAATGGTCAGAGCAGAGAGCGAGACGATCGAGTTAAGACCGGCACAAGCCGCCGCCACCAGCAATTGATACTGGCCAATCTGGATTGTCACGCCGGTCCCGCCGATCGGATAACCAAACAATTGCAGCAACCACACAGCCGCTTCGCTGATTGCGACCTTGATCGGCAGGGTCAGCGTGTAAATAACCGTGTCGGGCGGCGGGAAAATAAAGGCCAAATAAATCAGCGGAAATGCCAGCTTGATCAGCGGCTTTGCCCCGACCACAGCGTAAAAGCCGATCACCAATACGCCGTACATCACATATCCCTCGATCTCGATGATCTGGGTGATGCGCGCCACAGCATAGACAATCGCCGCTGGAACAAGCAGCGCGATGACTTTCCACAAGGCAGGGGCATTGGCCAAATGCTTGACCCCCGGCCATTCGCGCCACAGCAGCCACAAGCCGGTCATCAGAACAATCGGGCCATGCGCCCCTTGCTCCCCGGTCCAGGTCGTGCTCGCAACGAAGATCATGGTCGGCAAAGCGACCGCGATCAGACCGATCAACAAGGCAAGATCAGCAACCGAGAAACCGGGCAACCCGAAGCGCGCGCCCAGCCCAGCCTTTTCGGCATCGGCCGGGGTCGCAACCTCCTGAGGAGCAGGCGAATTTATACTGACCTGGTTCATTGTCGAATGGCTCTTTTCGGTTCAAATTTAAAACCCGTAGACACTCTCCCGGATTAAAAGTGCGTTTAAGAGCGCACTCAGAAACGCATCCGGAACAGTGACGTCACGTGATATCGGGCAGCAATGCGGGTCGGTCAAGCCTGCTAGAGGGCATCTGTCTTGGAACAGCACAGGTAATCGGCAACCTATGAACGCCATGTAAATGGCCGAACTTGCGCGGTTTTTTCCAAAATTAGGGGTCCTTTTGGCGTTTGTTTACCACAAACGCATATCCCCTTTGTCACGCAGCCTTCGCCGTGCTTGCAAAGTCCGGCCACGTGAGGCGCTGGTAAGGATTACGAGAGATGGGCCGAGCCATGATACGCATTTCAAAGGAGATTGTGCCTTCCTGAGGGCGCAGCGGCATTGTCATGCGCTGGTTTCTTCTGTCCTTCTTTGTCCTTTTGAGCGCCGCCTGCGCGCAAGATGTCCGCGATCAGCCAATCGCCGGGCTCGCGCTCAATGATATGCGCGTTCTTGAGGAGCTTGGCCAAACTCTCACCCGTGAGGAACGCGCCGCCTTGGCGACCTATTCAATCGCTCATTGGCCGGATGCGCCGGGTTATTGCGGCGAAGTGCTCGCCAATAAGCAGGGCCAGACGCCGCAAACCATCGGAGAGGCCATCACCATGACACAGGCCCGCGAGGCAGAGCGTGCCGAGCGGCTGGCAGCCGCCGCCCTGCCCAAGACGCCGATCGACAAATTGCTTGCCGAGAAACATCAACTCACCGGTCAGCAAGAGCAACTCTATATCCAAATGGAATTGCTTGAGAGCGCCCATGGTGCAGCAGCTCAAGACTTGCCTGCATGGACTGCCGTGCGCTCTGAATTGGACTTTGGCTATGCCAGAATCGCCCGCGTAAATGACGCGATTGCCGAGTTTGCCCGGCAATAAAGCCCTCTTTTAGCTCTTTTGAGCACGCACCAATACTCAAAATCACAAGAACGGGTCAAAGTATCCGTCAAAAAGTGATTGGCTAAAAGCCCCGAAAAACCCGGCTTATCGTAGTAAAATTCCGCTTAACTACGTGCCTACACCAAACTGTGCGACCCGCCCTTAACGCAAGCGCTCCATTCCGAATTCACAACGAATTCAAGTGGAATGTTCATTATGCGAAATTTTGGTTCGGTCGCCTTAGTCGCTTTATCTTCATTGGCTCTCACTGCATGTGGCGGTGGCTCCGCGCAATCGGCAGCCTCTTCATTTGTTTCAGCGATGGTGCCTGATCCCTCGCCGACGCCTTCTCCTTCGCCGACACCGTCGCCGACACCAACCCCGACGCCAACGCCGACGCCAACGCCAACTCCGTCGTCTGGACCCATTGTCGGGTCCAACACGGCTCAGGGCTTCACTCAGATGGAGCGGATCGAAACCAATTTCCCGGTTGAGCCAGAGCTTACCTCCACCGCATCCATGCCGCAAAGCGCCGTGCCCGATGTCGTGGGGGCTTTCCGGTTCCTGTGTAAACCGAGCCATCTGGCTTATGATGACCCGATCGTATTCCCGGGCGAGTCTGGCCGGGCGCATTTGCATCAATTCTTCGGCAACACCATGGCCGATGCCAACTCGACGTATGAATCGCTGCGCACGACCGGCGACAGCACTTGCCGCAGCGCCCTGAACCGTTCGGCATATTGGATCCCGGCTTTGCTCGATGGCCGCGGCAATGTCGTCGTGCCCGAGTATATTTCGATCTATTATAAGCGCTATCCGGATAATGATCCGCGCTGCGCCGAGGGCAAAGGCTGTATCGCTCTGCCCCGGGGCCTGCGCTATGTCTTTGGCCGCAATATGGACGGCACTTCCTCGGAAAATTCCGGCCTGACCTATTTCAATTGCACCGGCACCGGCGCTGTTGGCGGCCATTACGAAACGCTCGTCGCAGCGGCGCAGAATTGTCCGTCAGGCGCGCTTATCGCGGCCATTACCCAAGCACCTGATTGCTGGAACGGCACAGAGCTCGATTCCGTCGATCACCGCAGCCACATGTCTTACCCAGTGCGCGATCCGAACACCGGTCAGGCATCATGCCCCTCCAGCCACCCTTACCGGGTGCCGACCTTTACCTTGGGCGCTTGGTATGTAACCGATGATACGCTTGACCGGTCCGGCAATCCCGACCCAAACATTCAGACATGGCATTTCTCGTCAGACCGGATGGAAGGGCGCACGCCGATGACATCGGGCACCACATTCCATGCCGATTGGTTCGGCGCTTGGGATGATGATGTGATGGATATCTGGATGAACAATTGCATTGGCCTGCTGCTCAGCTGTTCAAGCGGCAAATTGGGCGAAGGCCGCCAGCTTGCCGAGAGCAATGCGCACCGTGCAGATTTCGCCCGGCGTGTGCCAGTGCCCGCCCAGCCTGTCATCTA
>CAZDHB010000017.1:0-4452 GCA_964505255.1 uncultured Porphyrobacter sp. | reverse complement strand
GGGTCTGCTGCAATGGGTCTGCTGCAATCGAAGAGGCGCGCTAGAACGCCTCGTCAATGGCGCCGCGCGCTTCGGCCGATGCCCAGTCAAAATCACCCACAACGCGCCACACTTCTTGGCCGCTCGCATCATAGAGTACGGTTGTGGGTAGCTTGGGACTGATCGCTTGGCTTAGCCGCGTGCTCTCATCAAGCCAGGCCTCAAGGTGCTGGAAATCTCGGGCCTCAAAGAAAGGCACCACCCGCGCCGCGCCTTGCAAATCTTGACTGACGGTCACGACCCGCAGCTGATCGCCGTAATCGGCAGCGACCTCGTCAAGGAGCGGCATCTCCTTCACGCAAGGCGCGCACCAAGTCGCCCACAGGTTCAGCAATACCGGCGTCCCTTGCAATGCGCCAGTGTTCAGCCTGTTTCCTGCAGGATCGGTCAATTCCAGCATCGGCATAAGCGCCCCTGCCTCGCTGCGATCGATCGTCACGCTGGATTGCGCCCCTGAGGCGGGGGGCGCGCTGTTACCTCTATTATCGGATGACGAAGCGGAGCCTTCTTGCACGGGCTCTGGCGCTGGCCTATCGCAAGCCGACAAGCCGTATCCCGCAAGCGCGAGGGCGGCGATAAAACGGTATGGGGCGCTGAGTGTGAGCAAGCGGGACGACATGGAACAATCCAACCAGATGTGGGGCGGGCGTTTCGCACAAGGGCCTAGCGCGATTATGCGCGAAATCAACGCCTCAATCCCGTTCGACAAACAATTGTGGCGGCAGGATATCGAAGGCAGCATAGCCCATACAGCCATGCTCTCGGCCCAAGGCGTGATCAGCGCCGAGGATGCCGCCCAAATTTGCGATGGCCTGAACCAGATCGCCGCGGAATATGACGCGCAAGGCGTGCCCGAAGATTGGGATTTGGAAGACATTCACATGACAGTCGAGGCGCGCCTCGCTGAATTGATCGGGCCGGTCGCCGGGCGGCTGCACACCGCACGCAGTCGCAATGATCAGGTTGCGACCGATTTCAGGCTGTGGGTCAGGCAAGCGATTGACAAGATCGACGAAGGCCTCCTCCAATTGCAACGCGCGCTGGTCCAAAGGGCCGGTGAATATTGCAGCGCTATCATGCCCGGCTTCACCCATTTGCAAACCGCTCAACCGGTCACTCTTGGCCACCATCTGATGGCCTATTATGAAATGACGGCGCGCGACCGCAGCCGGTTTGATGATGCCCGCCAAAGGCTCAATGAATGCCCCTTAGGCAGTGCGGCTTTGGCCGGAACCGGCTTCCCAATTGACCGCAAGGCTACGGCGCAAATGCTCGATTTTCGCCGTCCCACCCGGAACAGCCTCGATGCGGTATCAGATCGTGATTTCGCCCTCGAATATCTCACATGCGCTGTGCAAACCTCTCTGCACCTCTCCCGGCTGGCTGAGGAGATGATCATTTGGGCAAGCCAGCCTTACGGCTTTATTCGCCTGCCCGATGCGCTCTCCACCGGCAGTTCGATCATGCCGCAAAAGAAAAATCCTGACGCAGCAGAATTGGTACGCGGCCATGCAGGACGCATTATCGGCTGCTGCAACGCCTTGATGGTCACTATGAAAGGGCTGCCGCTGGCCTATTCAAAGGACATGCAGAACGACAAGCCGCCCGTCTTCGAGGCGGCAGGATTGCTTGAGCTGAGCATCGCGGCAATGACCGGCATGGTCGCCGATAGCCAGTTCGACACCGCGCGTATGCGGGCCGCAGCTGAGGCCGGTTACGCAACGGCGACCGATCTTGCCGATTGGCTGGTGCGAGAGGCCGGCATCCCGTTTCGCGAGGCACATCATATCACTGGTGCGGTTGTTAAATTGGCCGAGGAGCGGCGCGTGCCGCTTGATGGCCTGACATTGGAAGATCTGACCGCGATTGATGATCGGATTGACGAAAATGTGTTTCAAGCCCTTTCGGTTGAAACATCGGTTGCCTCGCGTGCTTCCTATGGCGGGACTGCGCCCAATCAGGTAAAGGCCCGCGTGGACGAGGCGCGCGCTGCGCTCGAAATGGATTAGGCTTAAAGGCGATGACGGACAGATTTTCACGCAGGCCGCTTGGCCGTTTTGGAAGGAGAGCCGCTGGCATTTTCCCGGCGCTTTTGCTGCTGGCTGCTTGCGGACAAAAAGCCGCGCTGACCCCGCCCGAAAGCGCCAGCCTGCCGCCCGCACCATACGGCGCCGCAGAAAATCCGGGCGCTGAGGATCTGCTTGAACTCGATACTTTGGCAGCGCCTGAGCGGAGCGTCGAATTGCGCACCCGATCAGAAGAACGCGAGGATGATCCCTTCGATCTCCCGCCTGAATGAGGCGGAATGCGCAAGGGCCGCGTATCCTCTGACTTTTAGGGCGCTAAGCAAGGATTGCTCGACTCCGCTCACCGGCTAAGGCAAAGCACCGCCGCGATGGATCATTTTCAATACAAAGCCGGCGTCCTGCATGCCGAGGATGTGCCCTTGCCGCAAATCGCAGCAGAGGTCGGCACGCCCGTTTATGTCTATTCAAGAGCCACGCTGGAGCGTCACGCTCAGGTGTTTACCGAGGGTTTGAAGGATGTACCGCGCAAGCTGATCGCCTTTGCGGTGAAGGCCAACCCAAATCTGGCGGTGCTGAAGGTCTTGCAAAGACAAGGCTTTGGCGCAGATGTTGTCTCTGGCGGAGAGTTGATGCGGGCTCTGGCGGCGGGCATGTCGAGCGACAAAATCGTCTTTTCCGGCGTGGGCAAAACGCGCGAGGAATTGCGTCTGGGCCTTGAGAAGGGGATTGGCCAATTTAATATTGAATCGCGCGAAGAGGGCCGTGAGCTGGCCAAACTTGCTGAGGACATGGGATTGGAGGCGCAAGCCTGTCTGCGCATTAACCCGGATGTCGATGCCAAAACGCATGAGAAAATATCGACCGGCAAGGCTGAAAACAAATTCGGCATTCCGCTGGTCCATGCGCGCGACGCCTTTGCCGAATTGGCGCAGCTTAAGGGTCTGAACCTGCGCGGCGTTGCCGTTCATATCGGCAGCCAGCTTGGCGAACTTGAACCGCTCGAGACGGCTTTTGGCAAGCTGGAGACGCTTGTCACAGACCTGCGCCAAAGCGGGCATGTGATCACCCATGTCGATCTGGGGGGCGGCTTGGGGGTTCCCTACAAGCAAGGGGAGGTCCTCCCCTCGCCAACCGAATACGGCGCCATGGTCGCCCGCGTGACCAAGGATTGGGACGTACACCTGACCTTTGAACCGGGGCGGGTCATTGCGGGCAATGCCGGCGTCCTTTTGACCCGTGTGGTGCGGGTAAAACGCGGCGGCAATGGTCCGCCCTTTGTGATTGTCGATGCCGCGATGAACGATCTCGCGCGCCCGGCGCTTTATGGGGCATGGCATGATATTGCAGCGGTCGAGCCGTCAGGCGAAACGATGATCGCCAATATCGTGGGCCCGATTTGTGAGACCGGCGATACATTTGCGCGCGACCGCGAATGCGACGCGATGGAAAGCGGCGATTTGAGCGTCTTACGCACTGCAGGCGCTTATGGCGCGACAATGGCCTCAAGCTATAACTCACGCGGATTTGTCGCCGAAGTTCTGGTCGACGGAGACAAATTTGCCGTGGTGGCAGACCGGATCGCTGCCGCCGCGATCATGGATGCAGAACGCGTGCCGGATTGGCTGGAATGAATAGCCTCCCTCTCTTCCACCGATTGAAAGGCACCAAGGTCGTCGTGGTCGGCGAGGGAGAAGAGGCCGAGGCAAAAATTCGCCTCATCAAAAGGGCGGGCGGAATTCCTTGCAGCGAGGCAGAGGCGCATCACGCCAAACTGGCCTTCGTTGCCTTGGAAGACGAGGCAGAGGCGGTGCGCGCCGCGGCGCGGCTGAAGGAACGCGGATTAATCGTGAATGTGGTGGACCGCCCCCATTTGTGCGAGTTCACCACCCCCAGCCTATGCGAGAGAGAGCCGGTGCTAATCGCGGTGGGTACCGGCGGTGCATCAGCCGGCCTTGCCAAGCATGTTCGGCTCAGGATCGAGAAGTTGTTACCGGCAAACCTGGGTGCATTGGCGGACAGCCTCGCTCAGGGCCGCGAGAAACTGCGGATGGCATGGCCCGATGGCGCTGAGCGGCGGCGAGCTTTAGATGAAGCCCTGAGCGAAGGCGGTACCCTCGACATTATTGACCCCCGCTCGGCTGAGCGCTTCGAGGAGTGGCTCGAAAAAGGAGAGGCGTCAGCGGGCCGGGCGTCTGAGACGAGCGCTACGCAGCCGCGTTCAGCATCCCCCGAGCCTTCCAAGGCGCGCACCGAAATCATCAGATTGCAAACCCATGACCCTGATGACCTGACCCTGCGCCAAGCACGGTGGCTGGGCATGGCGGACCTTGTCTTGCATGCCCCCGATGTGCCCGAGGCGATCCTGATCCGCGCACGCGCCGACGCC
>CAZDHB010000016.1:26825-45058 GCA_964505255.1 uncultured Porphyrobacter sp. | reverse complement strand
TGAAATCAGGTGGCAGGGGCCTCAGGATTTACCGAGACGGCAATGCCTTCGGCTTTTGGGAAAACGAATGCACGAACCTTCGGGCAGGCGATGTGATCGTGGAAATTGTTCCGACAGAAAATGGCAACGGCTAGCTAGCGCTCCATGGATCCCCGCGTCGCGTAACGCTCCTCGCGATAACGGCAGAAAGGTTGAACTAATCTGAGGTTTGAGTTTCGATAAGAACAAACCGAATGCCGACAGAAGTCGAATAACTGATAGCTGAGATGCCAAGGAAATTACTCCTAGCAATGCCCTGCTTCCAGTACTTTGTTCCCGAAGACAATCTATAACCTTTCATGAGTCGAAAATTTCTGTTTTGAGGCCGAAAATTTGTGCCAAGACGCTTATTATACTCATCTACGTTAACTGGCGTAATCACATCACTTGTCAATTCTGGAACGTTCCCGAGCATATCGTGTAAGCCCCATTCGGTTGCTGGAAACAGTCCAACACGAGTGCCAAACATGAATCGTCGCATTCGTGGATGAAAATCAAACCTATTTTCAACATTGCGCAGTGTGTCACGCACCAAGCCGATCTCAAGCGCTTCCATCGCTCCATCGGGTCTATCCCCCCATGGGTATTTACGATCTGGCACTCCAGAACGCGCGAACCATTCCCATTCCAGATAAGAAGGAAGTACAGGTCGAAACCCCGTCTTTCTCGTAATCCAGTTCTGATAACAGCCAATTTCTATATCCCCGATATTAGAAATGGCCCAATCTATTCGAAGCCGATTTACCAGAGGGTCATCAGGCAGAATAGGAGTATTATCTCGCCCCCAACTTGTCCGTTTTGGAAGTTCACAAGTGCCATCATCAACCGACTTAAGATAATTCTTCCAAGTCAGCTCAAATTTGCTGACATAGCGGATAGGTCGCAGGCCGTCTGGCGCATCAGGCACCCGAACAAAGGTCGGGCAATCCTCACATGGTTGAATTTCTGATCCAATCGCAGGCGCAGCTGCCGCCTGCTCCTCTGTCTCGTCCTGGCCGACAACAGGAGAGCAAATGGCAAGCTGTGCCATCGCGACAGCTCCCCATGATCTGATGCGCCGTTTCATCACCTATTTCTCCCGTCCGGTAGCCCGCCCTTCACGGCCAAAACGCATGCACCGTTCCCATTGCGGTGTAGAACAATAGCCAATAGCCCGCATCGATAAAGAACAGCGCTTTGCCCTTTTGCGAGAACAGGTAATTCGTGCCGAGCGCCGGAATGATAAAGCCCACTGCCACGCCAAGCGCCGTCATGATTTTGGCAATTGCAGACAGATCATAATTATAGCTCGCAAAGGTGTGCGCCAGGGTCCAGCTGGCGAGCAGCGAGAAGGCGAAAGCACCGCCATATATCGCCGCCATATTGCCCTCTTTGATATCATCCTCGGTAAGGCCGACCGCCCCCATCCAGCGCTTACCCATAATCGGGCCGTACCAGATGCCGCCGACGACAAAGCCCATCACCGCTGCCACTACAATCGTAATCCAGTTAACATCGAACATAAGAATTCTCCTGTCCCTTGTTGGGGCCGAGCCGCCCGCGCCCTTGCGCCCTTCCACCCAGAGTGTACTCAAAAATGCTCCGCGTGGAAGTATGCAAGGGCGCGGGGGGCTATGGCACTCCCTAAAAAACGCGTGTAGAGGCGCTCCCACAATGAGCACTGCAACCACTCTCCCAGATGCCAAGCGCATAGGAATGGTCAGCCTCGGCTGCCCCAAAGCTTTGGTCGATTCAGAGCGTATCCTCACCCGCCTTCGCGCTGATGGCTATGCCATGTCGCCTGATTATGCTGGGGCAGATATCGTGCTGGTCAACACTTGCGGCTTTCTCGATAGCGCCAAGGAAGAGAGCCTTGCGGCAATCGGCGAAGCGATCAGTGAAAATGGCCGGGTTATCGTGACCGGATGTATGGGTGAGGAAGCAGACGCGATCCGCGCAGCCCATCCCGCGGTTTTGGCGGTCACTGGCGCGCATCAATACGAAGCGGTGGTCGAGGCAGTGCACGAGCATGCGCCGCCCAGCCAAGGTCCGTTTGTGGATCTCGTCCCGCAGCCTTCTGAGCACGACATCAAGCTCACCCCGCGTCACTACAGCTATCTGAAAATATCCGAGGGCTGCAATCATTCCTGCGCCTTTTGCATTATCCCTGATTTGCGCGGCAAATTGTCAAGCAGACGCGTTGATGCAGTGCTGCGCGAGGCAGAGAAACTGGTCGCGGCAGGCACGAAAGAACTGCTGGTTATCAGCCAAGACACCTCTGCTTACGGGGTAGATACAAGACACGAAACGCGCGGCTGGAAAGGGCGCGAGGTCCGTGCGCATATGACCGATCTGGCGCGCGAACTGGGGCAACTCAAAACGGTAGATGGCAAGGCGCCGTGGGTGCGGCTGCATTATGTCTACCCCTATCCGCATGTTGACGCGGTCATTCCCTTGATGGCCGAGGGGCTTTTGACGCCCTATCTCGACATTCCTTTTCAGCATGCCGCGCCATCAGTGCTCAAAGCCATGCGGCGCCCGGCCAATGAAGCCAAGGTTCTCGGGCGGCTCAAAAACTGGCGCGATATTTGCCCGGATATTGCCGTGCGTTCGTCCTTTGTGGTGGGTTTTCCCGGAGAGACCGAGGAGGATTTCCAATATCTGCTCGATTGGCTGGAGGAAGCACAGCTCGACCGCGTGGGCGGTTTCCGCTTTGAACCGGTCGAAGGGGCGGCGGCGAACAGCTTGCCGGACCCTGTGCCAGAAACGCTCAAAGAAGAACGCTATCAACGTCTAATGGAGACAACAGCGCGTATCTCTGCGGCCAAGCTCGCCGCGAAAATCGGACGCCATCTGCCGGTCATTATCGACGAGGTGGGCGAGGCAGATGAAGACGGTGACATTGGTGCGACAGGCCGATCTCAGTCGGATGCACCGGAGATTGACGGACAGGTTCTGCTGCGCGGCGTGCCCGCTGATTTGGCGGTGGGCGACATCGCCGAGGCCCGCATTGAAGACGCGGATGAACATGATCTGTTTGGCGTGCTGATCTAAGGTGTTTGCGCCGCGATTTCCGGTTTCAAAAAGGTCCGGCAAGACACGCGATTTGGGACGAAACGCAGCCCAATGGACGCGTTAACCTATTGCTCTCATCCGTGCCCCAATATGACAGAGGCACACCGCGTTCTGGAAATTTACATCTTTTATTGCTATACAATTGGGTATGAATACGGGAATTAAATGGATCGGCGGCGCGGTTTTGGCCGCAGGAATAGCACTCGGCGGTTTGACGCTGGCGGGCATTGCGTTTGATGACAGCGCCCGCGCGGCAGCAGAGCAAGCCGCGTTGGCGGACAGTTCGCTTGCAGCCAGTCCCCCTGCGGAACCGGCCGCGAATGATACCGCGGACGCCCAGCCCAATCTTGAGGCGCAAGATGTTTTGAGCGCTGGCCCAACCGGCGCAATTGCTGGCAAAATGGCACTCGACGCCGAAAAACGCGCGGCCTCACAATTCACCGTCAAACGCATCCTGCCGATCGAAGGCCCGATGAAATATGGCGAGTGGCATTGGGACACTGAAGGCGTGCCTGAAACCGGCAAGCTGATTATGACCGTTGATCTGGAAGCGCGGGTTATCTCTGTGTTCCGCGATGGCTATGAAATTGGCGCTGCGGTGGCGATGCTTGGCACGGTGGAGCATCCAACTCCGATTGGTGTTTTCCCGATCCTGACCAAGGAACGTCACAATGTATCGGAAAAATACGGCAATGCGCCAATGCCTTGGACCCTGCGTCTAACTTGGGACGGCATTGCCATCCATGGCGGTTCAGAGGTTGAAAACGGCTATGCCAGCCATGGCTGTATCGCGGTGCCTGACGAATTTGCCGACCGGCTTTACGATATTGCCAAAAAGGGCGATATTGTTGTCATCACTGATGGCAAGCGGATCGGTATGGGCGACAGCATTATCTAAGCCCCTCGGCCGGTCCTGCCACCCGCAGCTTAACGCCCACCGCGCGGTGGTTCCTTAGAAAAAACCCATTGTGATTTGCCATCGGGCTGTGTTTCGGCGCGCGCCAAGACCCCGCCAAGTGACGCGTTTTGCGCAGCTTCCAATCGGTCAACGAGCCGCGCAACCTGCGCCCCGCGCTGATCTTTTTCCGACAGCTCGCTCAAAATCGCCCGGACAGCCGCCAAGGCGATGATCCGGTGCTCACTCGGGGCATAGCGGACCGCGTCCTTGGTCCGCTCCAAACGCTCGCTTGCCAATTCCTGCTGAGCGCACGCCTCGATGAACTGATCCGCCTCGGCCAAATGCCGGGCGCTGGCGGCAATCTTCTCGCTATCAAGCCACTGGGCTCCGGCCAAGGCTTGCCGCACACGCACGCGGTCAAAATCTGCGTTCTCATTGGAGGGGTCACGCACGGGCTTCACCCGGGCATCTGCGCAGATTGTCTCCAACTGCGCTTTGCGCCAGCCAAGCAAGGGGCGAAGAATGGGCAAAGAGACGCCTGCCAGAACTGTTCTCGGGCGCACACCCGCCAATCCCGAAAGCCCGCTTGCACGGCTCAGCCGCATCAGCACAGTCTCAGCCTGATCATCAGCATGATGAGCGGTGGCAAGCGCGCCCAGCCCGCGTGCTTTGGCCCAAGCCCCCAGCGCCCGATACCGCGCCGCTCTGGCCTCTGCCTGCATATTGCCAGCTGGAACCGTAACCTTATGCACCGCATGCGGCACATCGAGCGCGGCGCAGAATTGGGCCACAAATGCCGCCTCCTCGCCGCTTTCTACGCGCAATTGATGATCGATTGTTGCGGCCTCGACCTGGCCGGGAAACGCCCTGACGGCGAGCAGCAACAATGCCAGGCTGTCCGGTCCGCCCGACACCGCGATGCCAAGGCGGTCACTCAAATCTTGGCTTGGCGATCCGAACGCTTCCGGCCAGAGATTTGCCAGATCGCGCCGAAACAGCTCGATCAGCTGCGCCGAAACCTTATCGGGTGAAAGCGCCCCTAAGTTTGCAAAGTCGGCTGGTTTATCAATTGCAGCTTACCTGACCGCGATGCCGCTCAAACTTGTTTTGCAACCTGCCGGCCGCAAGCGCTGGATATGTTTCGGCAAATTCTGCCAAAGCAATGCAAGCCCGATTGGTATCCTCCAAAGCGATCATCGCCTCAGCCAGATACAGCAGGCTGTCGCCCGCCCGCGCGGCTGCCTTGTCCGCTTGATAATTGTTTAAAAACCAAGGGGCAGCATCGCGCGGCTTGCCATCATCAAGATAGGCCCGGCCGAGCAGATTACGGCCGTAAGTCGCCCGCCAATGGCTTGGATATTGTTCAACGAACATGGTCAATTGCTGCTGCGCCTCAGGGTAAAAGCCGGCATTCCAAAGCCGGAAACCATAGGAATACTCATCGTCCGCTGCATCATCCGATTGCGGTTTGGCAATCGCCTGAACCGCCTGAAGGCGTTCCTGTGTCGGAGAACTGGCCGCTTGCGATGAAACGATCGGTGCCGATTGACCGGTGCCCTCGACGCTGCGAGTGGCGCCCGGTGACAGCTGCGCGCTAGCGGCTGGCTCTGTACCTGCGACCGGCTCTGTACCTGCGGCCGGGGCCATGCCAGCCGAGGCTCCGGCATCAAGCCGCTCGTTAATCAGGCGTATCGCGTTGGAATTTTCCTCGCTCGAGGCGGTCAAACGCTGAAGCTGCAATTCCAGCGCATCGAGCCTTGCTAAAATGTCCGTCACCGCGGTTGTCGAAGCGCCGCCAGATGCACCGCCTGCCGCGGGCTGGCCGGCGATTTCTGCCTCGAAAAAGCGCCCGTCACCGCCCGGAAAAACGCGGCGCTGCAATGCCCGAACCTCAGCCTCTAGCTTGCGGACACGGGCTTCATCATTGCTGACCTGCGCCAGCGAAGGCACCGGTGCGGCAAGGAGCGACATGCCCAAGGCCGCGCAAAGGGCGCGGCGCAAATAGGTCGGAGCGGTGGGACGGCTAAGCATGGCGCAAGTTTCCTTAAGAATAACGCGGACTAAACATGTGATCTGCAGATTGCCTGAGCCCCCAGCCGCTGTCGAGGGTAAGCACGGCGTTTTCCCAACCCCCAATCGATGCGGCCAATCAATACGGGCAATAAATCCCCCGCTTTGGCTGCTTGCCTGATTAAGCGGCAGGTTCGCTGGCCGGTTCCTCTGCAACAGCTTGCCCGCGCGCAGCGAGCGCGGCGGCCGATACGCCCTGATCCTTGATCACTTCGTCCTCAAGCGAAAGCTTGGGCACTTGCTTGCCGCCAACAGTGATGGAAAGCGCATAGGGGCGGCCCGTCCATATCTGCGGGCCGTCAGCCTCTGCCGGAATAGTGTAGCTCTCGCCCTCATTCATTTGCGCCTCGAACAGACGTTCACCGCTGGCATCATAGAATTTGACCCAAGTGCCATCCATTTCCGAGGTAAATGTCACAATCGCATTGGGGTCCGCTGCTGCCTCAACCGCCCCGTCGTCCGCAGCGCCCTCTTCATTCTGCGCCAATTGTTCCTCTTCGCCTTGCAGCGGGGCAGGTCCAAGACCGGGTGAAAAGAACGAGGTGTAGAACAAAAATCCGCCAACAAGCAGCAATATCGCGGCCAGACCAGCGGCCCATGCCAAGCGTCCCGAGGGTACACGCGCCGGATCACCCGGCTCGAAAGTGCTGCGCGTGTTGAAGCCCGCATCGGCGCTGGTTTCGGCCAATTCTTCACGCACGAGAGCGACAATCTCGTTATCATCTTCGCCGACTTTTTTCGCAAATGTACGCGAAAACCCCAGAGCATATGTGCGCGAGGGCAGCTTGGCGAAATCATCAGCCTCGATCGTTATCAGATGGCGTTGGGGTATCCGCGTCTCGTCCGCCATTTTGGCAAGGTCCATACCTTTTGCGAGCCGCGCTGCGCGCAGTCTTGCCCCCGGCTTCACAACCACGGTTTGCGTTTCATTGCCGTCTTCTTCGGCCATAGGTTTCCCGACCTGATTCATAGCGCGACCCTTGTTTCAAATCCAAACACAAAAGGGCCCCTTGTCAAGCGCCTTATGCATTTAACATGACCATTTGTGCGAAGCGATAAGCCAGCCGCACAAATCAGGGGGAGCCATTAACCTATTCGGTTTCTATGCCGTGCTCGATTGCCCATTGATGAATAGCGCCGCGAATATCGGTTGGTGGCTCGGCCAGCCAGCGATCCATCGCCGCGCCGATCTCCTCCAAATCGACTTTGCAAATCAATTCCTTAATCGGACCAATCGCTGCCGGCGTGATCGACAATTGACGAAAGCCGATCCCCAAAAGCGCCAATGCCTCAAGCCGTCTGCCGCCCATTTCACCGCACACAGACAACGAGACATTTGTGCCCTCGACGCCCTTCGCAATACGGCTCAAAAAGCGCAAAATAGCCGGACTTAGCCAATCATAGCGTTCGGCCAGCTTCGGGTTTGCCCGGTCGGCTGCAAACAGGAACTGCGTTAAATCATTGGTGCCGACAGACAGGAATGAAACCCGCTCGGTCATTTGCTCTAGCACTTCGACCAAGGCCGGCACTTCGATCATGGCTCCATAATGGATAGTCTCGGGCAAATGCTTGCGTCTTGCTTTCAGAAATGCCGCTTGCTGCTCGAACAAATCGCGGGCCGCGTCGAACTCCCAAGGCTCGCTCACCATGGGAAACATGACATTGAGCTCGCGTCCCGCAGCAGCCTCCAGCAAGGCGCGTGCTTGCGCTTTTAACAATCCTTCGCGGTCCAATGCGAGGCGCAGCGCCCGCCAACCCAGTGCCGGGTTTTCCTCCGCCTCTGCGGTGTGAGAATTGAGATAGGGAACATCCTTGTCACCGCCGATATCAACCGTGCGGAAAATGACCGGTTTGTCCCCTGCCCCGTCCAGAACATCGCGGTATAATTTGGTCTGACGTTCGCGCTGCGGCAGCGTTGAGGAGACGAGGAACTGAAACTCGGTGCGAAACAGGCCAATCCCATCCGCACCCGTCAAAGGCAAGGCACTGACATCATCGCGCAGCCCTGCGTTCATCAAAACCTTGATCCGCGTCCCGCATTTGGTGCGCGGTTCGACGTCGCGAAACTCGGCATAAAGCGCCGCGCGTTCCTTGTTCTTCGACAAACGCGTATCAAACAGCTCTGCGGTCGAAGATGCCGGGCGCAGGGCGACAGTTGCTTTGTCGGCATCCAGCAGGATTTCATCGGCCTCTTGCGCCATCCGCAAAACGCCCGATGCGCGGCCAACCACGGGGATGCCCATGGCTCTTGCGACAATCACCACATGGGCAGTGAGCGAACCTTCCTCAAGCACAACTCCCTTGAGCCGCCGGCGATCATATTCAAGCAATTCCGCCGGACCCAGATTGCGCGCCAGCAGGATGGTATCCTCGCGCAGGCCAAGCTTCGCAGCGGTCCCCAATTGGCCTGACACGATCCTGAGCAAACGGTTCGAGAGATCCTCCAGATCATGCATCCGGTCGGCCAGCAAGGGATCGTCAATTTCCCGCATACGCATGCGGGTGCGTTGCTGCACGCGTTCAATGGCGGCCTCTGCGGTGAGGCCGGAATCAATCGCTGCGTTAATGCGCCGCGACCACCCCTCGTCATAAGCGAACATTTTATAGGTTTCGAGCACTTCGTCATGCTCTCCGCCTTTGCCAAATTCAACTTGCCCAGCCATCGCGTCAATCTGTTCACGCATCCTGTCAAAAGCGCGATACACCCTTTGCCGCTCGGCCTCGATATCATCGGCCATGACATGCGCGATTTCGACCCGGGGTTGGTGAAAAACCGCCTTGCCCCGCGCGAGGCCTTTGACCAGCGTCAACCCGCTCAGCATTTGCGGCCCGCTGTCAATTTGCCCAAGCCCGCGGGCGTGTTCTTCATCGACAAGCTGATTATGCGCAATCAGTTCGGAGAGAACCATAGCGGTGGTCTGGAGCGCCTCGATCTCGATATCTTCATAGCGGCGCGGATCGACATGCTGGACGCATAAGACGCCAACCACTCGCTCGCGGTAAACGATCGGCACGCCGGCAAAGCTGTGAAATTTCTCCTCGCCAGTTTCCGGACGATATAGGAAATCTGGATGCGCCTTAGCCTCAGCCAGATTGAGCATTTCCATATTCTTGGCGATCATGCCCGTCAGGCCCTCGCCAATGCCCATCCGGGTGACGTGCACCGCATCAGGGTTGAGCCCTTGCGTTGCAAACAGCTCGAGCGCGCCATCGCGGAGCAAATAGATCGAGCACACCTCGCTATCGAGGCTGCGGCCGATAATCTGCACAACTTGGTCAAGCTTGCGCTGAGCATGCGTACGCGAGGCCATCACCTCAAGCAGGTCGTTCAGAATTTGTCTTGCACTGGCCGCTGCACTCATGGACGTGGCCTATAGCAGAAGCTGAGCCTAGCGGAAGGCTCGCGCACTATTTTGGTGGGTTTTGAGCTTGCCGCTAAATCTCGGCGAGCTCTTCCTTGATTCGGAGCTTGTCGCGCTTGATTTGCCGGACCACATTTTCATCGGGTGCGGGACGGGTCATTTCTTCATGCAAACGCGCCTCAAGACCAGCGTGCTTCGCCTCCAATGCGGCGCAGTGCGCTGCGCTGTCTGAAGAGCGGTCCGACGATGTTTGCATGTGTGCTGATGCCATGAATTTGCCTCCTGCAATGAGGCTTTGGCGAAAAACTGCGCCCAAATTCTATGCGCCGCAATCAGGCCAAAGCCTTGTGGTCCGCGACTCGCCCGGCTGAGCCAGCCGCTGCCATACATAGAAACACAAAGATTGCTTTTTGCGAAGCCCGTAATGATACGTTACCGTGCACAAGGCTCGATTGGCCGCAATGAATGTTAAGAGTTTGGTTGCAAGGCGCAAAATACAGGACTTGCTGCACCGTCCGGCATCTCTTTTGGAACCCGAACCCCTTCTGGAACAACGCAATTTTGACCGAAGAAGAACAGAAAAAACGGCTTGAGGCCCTGAGAATTGAACATCGCGATCTTGATGCAGCGATTGCTGCGCTGAGCGAGGCAGGATCAACCGATCAATTGCAGATTGCGCGGCTGAAGAAGCGCAAATTGCGGATACGCGATCAGATAACGATTCTCGAGGACAATCTTTTGCCGGATATTATCGCATAAAAGACAGCGGCTTAGTTTGCGCTCAGCCATGCTGGCGCAAATCCCAACTGTTCCGAAGACGTCACAATGCGGGACAGACCCCCGATAGGCATAGCCAAAGCGGGCCCCCGTCCCTAAATCAAAGCGCATGTTAGAACGAGGCGATATTACCCGCACCATCGTCGATGAATTGTATGAACGCACCTTGGTCTTGGCCGATGAAGTGCGCGCAGTTTTCGATCTTGGGTCCGCGGCAGAAAATGGCGCTGCGCCTGATGATATGCGCATTGCGCTGTCCATCGAAGGGCTGCGCACAACCACACGCGTGATGCATGTTTTGGCCTGGCTGCTTAATCAGCGGGCCTATCTTGCTGGCGAATTGTCGCGGTTGCAGATGCAGCGGCATGGCGCGCTCGCCGATGAACGGCCGTCTGATCCGACGCAAATGGCGCATCTTTTGCCGGAAACCCGTGCTCTGATTGCCGAGAGCGAGGACCTATATGACCGCGTTTCAAGGCTTGATGCGGATTGGCGGGAAAAGGGCGAGCAAAGCAGCAGCGCTGTGCACGGCATGCACTCTAATCTCAGCTCAGCCTTCGCCAGCTAACCCCCAAATTAGGTTAGCGCCCAGATCAAACCGCAGATAATGCCGCTTGCCAGCGCGCCAGCCGCGCCTCGCGTTTGTCGGCTGAGTAATCTGGCGTGAATTGCCGTCTAGGGCCCCGCATCGCCCGCGCAGCATCCGTCAAACTCTCGAAAAGCCCCGCACCAACGCCTGCGCATAACGCCGCACCCAAGGCCGTTGTCTCGACAAAATCGGGCCGCTCAACCGGCACATCGAGCATATTGGCGATATCCTGCGCCATCCAGTCATTGGCGCTCATCCCGCCGTCAATCTTAAGGCTAGTCCAAGCTGCCTCGTCGAGCGCAAATGCGCGGGCAAGATCATAAGTCTGATGCGCCATCGCCTCCAGCGCCGCACGCGCAATCTCGGCCTTGCCGCTGGCAAAGCTGAGGCCGGTGATCACACCGCGGGCCTCAGGCTGCCAATGCGGCGCGCCCAGCCCGGATAAGGCCGGAACAATGACAATCTCTTGCGTAGCCGCCTCCCGGGCCAGCGCTTCGGTTTCCTCTGCGCTGTCAATCAGACCCAGCGTATCGCGCAGCCATTGGATAAGACTGCCAGCGACAAACACTGATCCCTCGATGGCATAGCTTCGCTTTCCCGCGCTTTGCGTCAAAACAGTCGTCAGCAAGCGGTTTTTGGAGCGCGCAATCGTGCCTCCTGTATTGGTGAGGACAAATGCGCCGGTGCCATAGGTCGCTTTGGTGTCGCCCACGCTGAGGCATCCCTGACCCACAGTGGCTGCCTGCTGATCGCCGATCATGCCGCAAATGGGAATCGCCCGGCCAAACCATTTGGGATCGCATGTCGCCAATTGTCCGTCTGTATCAACCACGCGCGGCAAGCTCGCCTGCGGCACACCGAACATATCACACAGCCCGGCATCAAAGCCGTCTCCATCAAGCGCCATCAGCAGCGTCCGGCTGGCATTGCTCGCATCGCTGATATGGTCGCCGCCAGTGAGTTTGAACGCCAGCCAGCTTTCCATAGTGCCCAGCATCAAAGTGCCGGACTGCTCAGCCGCCTTGACCGCGGGCACATTGCCCAGCAGCCAGCGCATTTTGGTGGCCGAAAAATAGGGATCAAGCAAAAGCCCGGTTTTAGCCTGAACCGCAGCTTCATGCCCCTGTGCCTTAAGCTCGGCACAGAAATCGGCGGTGCGGCGATCCTGCCACACGATCGCCCGCGCCAAAGGCTCGCCCGTTTGCCGGTCCCACGCCGCCACAGTCTCGCGCTGATTGGTGATGCCGATTGCCGCAATACGCTGTGCACCGCCCGCCTGCTCGATAACGCTGCGCGCTGCCGCCAAGGTCAATTCCCAGATTTGGCCTGCGTCATGCTCGACCCGGCCACCCTCGTCATAAAATTGCGTCAGCTCATGCTGAGCGGAACATTCAAGCGAGCCGTCCAGGGCAAACGCCATCGCCCGGGTCGATGTTGTCCCCTCGTCCAGCACCAGAATAATATCGGGCATAGTGTCCCCTCGATTGCCTCTTTGTCTTTATCGTCCCATGATTTGGGCGGCCAAATGATCAGGACACTTGTCCCATCATCGCATCATTTTTGATAAGCCGTGCCTGCGTGACATGCCGCAACAATATCGTCATATGCAAGTGATGGTGAAAATACCTTCCAAACCATGGCCCACCGGATTGGCCGAAATGCCGGAACCCTTGGTGCGGCGCGTGCTTGCGCCCAATCCTTCAGCTTTCACCTTTACCGGAACACAGACTTATATCGTCGGAACGGGCGAAGGGTGCGCGGTGATTGATCCGGGGCCAGATGAAGAGCCGCATATCGATGCGCTGATGGAGGCTATTGGCGAGGAACCGGTCACCGCGATCATGTGCACGCATACGCACCGCGATCACTCTCCCGCCTCGCGTGAACTGGCCAAACGCACCCGCGCCCCGATTGTGGGATGCGCCGCCATTCCCATCAAAACGGATGAAGGCTCGGCTCATCAGCCGCGTGCGGACGAGGGGTTTGACCTTGATTATGCGCCCGACCGCGTGCTTGCGGATGGCGAAAGCGTCAGCGGGCCGGGATGGACTTTGAGCGCGGTTGCAACCCCGGGCCATGTCTCCAACCATTTGTGCTTTGCGCTTGAGGAAAGCGGCGCTTTGTTCACCGGTGATCATGTGATGGGCTGGTCAACCAGCGTGATTGTCCCACCTGATGGCAGCATGCGCGATTATATGAACAGTCTCGACAAGATATATGCGCGCGGTGACCGGGTCTACTACCCCGCCCATGGCCCCAAGGTTGATAAGCCGCATCAATTGGTGCGATCGATGATGGGGCACCGCAAGCAGCGTGAGCGGCAGATCATGACCCTGATTGGCGAACAATCCCAATCGGTCGAGGATTTGGTGACACACATGTATAAGGGATTGGACCCGCGTCTGGTGAAAGCCGCCGGCCTGTCAGTGACGGCCCATCTGCTCGATCTTGAGGAACGCGGGCTCGCCGATAAAACGGCAAATGGGGCCGATGAGGTGTGGGCGGCGCGCTAGGCCTCTTGCCCTGCAAACGCCCCTGCAACAAACTGATCACGCAAGGCAAATTTCTGGATTTTGCCCGAGCCGGTCATAGGAAATTCCGGCACCCAGATCCAATGCGCCGGGGTCTTTTGCGGCGATAACCTCTCACGAATAAAACCGCGCAGCTCTGTGACATCGGGCCGCTCGGCCCCCTCGGCAAGCCGCATAAAGCAGGCAACAATCTCGCCCCATTTTTCATCCGGAACGCCGGCCACGCCAACCTCAGCGATGGCGGGATGCTCCAGCAAGGCAGCCTCAATCTCGGCCGGGAAAAGGTTCTCGCCGCCGCGAATGATCATCTCTTTCACGCGGCCGGTAATCTTGACATATCCGCGCGCGCTCATCGACCCCAGATCGCCGGTGTGGAGCCAGCCATCCGTGTCGATCGTCTCGGCCGTTGCCTTGGGGTTGTCATTATAGCCGACCATCATGTTGAAACCGCGCATGCAAATCTCACCTTGCTCATCCACTGCGCAGACTGCGCCGCTGGCCGGATTGCGGATCGAGACTTCCATATGGCTGCACGGCTGACCAATCGTATCGGTCAGCTCGGCGCCGCTATCATCTGGCCATGCGGCGGTGATCGCGGGCGAGGTTTCGGTCTGGCCATAAACGATCAGAATAGGCACGCCGAAGGTCTCCTGGGCGGCGCGGTTTAGCTCAGGCGCGACCATGGCGCCCCCGCTCACGATTGTTTCAATGCATTTGACGTCAGTGCCGGTCGCCTTAGCCGCCTCGATCATGGCGAAAATCATGGTCGAGACACCGCCCACAACCTCCGGCTTTTCGCGGGCGATTGCTTTCACCACCGCCGCCGGGTCGAACAATGACACCAAGAGCAGGGTCGCCCCATGCGCCAGACAGCCCAGCACGCACACCGCGCTTCCGGCGGTATGGAACAAGGGAAACGGGGCGAGCACGGTTTTCCCCTCGGCCAAACCCCATCTGCCAAAGACATCCCAATTGCTTTGCACCAGACCATGCTGATGCAGCAAAACGCCCTTGGGAAAGCCCGTTGTGCCGCTGGTGTATTGGATCATCACCACATCATGCGGCTTGGTCTCGCGCAGCGCGCCGTCACCTTCGCCCGCCAGCAGAGCGGCCGCATCCTCGATATCAATCACGTGATTGGCCGCAGCGAGACCGGCAGAGGCCTCATCAACAATCGGGCGCAGCGCACTGGTGCGGACATGGGGCTGATAATAGACCGCTGAGGCCCCTGATTGCTCCAACACATAACGCACCTCGCGGGGCGTGAACGACGGGTTGACGGTTACCAAGGTCAATCCGGCCAGCGCCGCACCCAATTGCACCATCACCCATTCAGGGCAATTGCCGCCCATGATCGCGATCCGCTCGCCAGCTGCATGGCGCGCAGCCAAGGCTCGCCCCACCGCTTGCGCGTCTTCATAGAGCGAGGCAAATGTCCATTCACGGCCAATCGAGCCATCCTCGAGCATTTCGCGTAGCGCCATGGAAGAGGGCCGAAGCTGTGCCTGCTCGGCCAGCACTTCGGCAATCGTGCGCTCCAGATAGGGCGTGTCGGCCTGCGCCGGACAATAGGCCTCGGTCAGATCAAGATCATACATGGCGTTTCCTCTCGCGGTTTTGTTTAAGGTTCGCGCAAACGCCCTCGCAAATCCACTGAAAAAGCCTATATCAGCCATTCAACTTGTTTTTGAGGGGCACAATCCACCGTGAGCGCTGAAACCAATATGCCGGGCAAAATGCTGGCAGGTGATGATCTGCTGCAAGAGATCAACCGCCTGCGTAAAGAACGCAATGCCGTGATCCTTGCTCATTATTATCAGACGCCGGACATTCAGGATCTGGCTGATTTTGTGGGGGATTCGCTCCAACTCAGCCAGATGGCGGCGGAAACCGATGCGGATGTGATCGCTTTTTGCGGGGTCAAATTTATGGCCGATACGGCCAAGATCCTCAGCCCTGAGAAGATCGTTGTACTGCCCGATATGGATGCCGGATGCAGTCTGGAAGACAGCTGTCCGCCAGAAAAGTTCAAGGCTTTCCGCGAAGCCCACCCTGACCATATTGCGCTGACTTACATCAATTGCTCGACCGAGGTGAAAGCGCTTTCGGATGTGATCGTGACCAGTTCCAGCGCCGAAACCATTTTGCAGAAAATCCCGCGCGATCAGAAAATCATCTTTGGGCCTGACCGGCATCTGGGCGGCTATCTCAGCCGCAAATTTGACCGCGAAATGCTGCTGTGGCCGGGCGTTTGTATCGTTCACGAAGCCTTTAGCGAGACCGAGTTGCTGAAGCTCAAGGCGCAGCACCCCGATGCGCCAATTGCAGCGCATCCGGAATGTCCGCCAACGATTGTCGATCATGCTGATTATGTCGGCTCGACCAGCGGCATTTTGAAATTCGCGCAGGAGTTTTCGGGCGATACTCTGATCGTCGCGACAGAGCCGCATATTATGCATCAGATGGAAAAGGCTTTGCCGAACAAGACCTTCATCGGCGCGCCCGGCGCAGACGGCAATTGCTCCTGCAATATCTGCCCCTATATGGCGCTCAACACTATGGAAAAGCTGTACGCCTGTTTGCGCGATCTGGAACCGCAAATTGTGATCGAGGAAGAATTGCGGCTTAAGGCAAAGAAGAGCCTTGATGCGATGCTGGAAATGGCCAGCGATACGGTTGGCAAAGGCGATTTGGCTTAAGGGCGATCTGGCCTAAGCCGGGCCTATCGGCGGTTTGGAGAGCGGTGCTGATCCCGGATCAGGCGCGCTCCGGCTCTGCGTTCGGGCCATAACCAAAGCGCCCGCGAGCAGCGCCATGCCGAGCAGGTCCATCGGGGCGAGGACTTCTCCAAACGCACTATAGCCGACAAGGGCGGCAACCGCTGGCTGAGTGAGCAGCGCCAAACCGATCACCAGCGGCGGGAAATGCGGCAAAGCATAAATCAGCAGCCCTTGCCCCAGCAATTGATTGACCAGCACCAGCCCGGCAATAATCGCCCAGCCCTCAGCCCCTGAGACCGGCAGCACCGGTTCGCCTAGCCACAGGGCCAGTCCGAGCAAGAGCGGCGCACCGGCCAGCCCGGTCCAAAACAATAGGTTCCAGGGTCCCAAACGCTGGCGCTGATCCCTGACAATCAGCAGATAGGCGGCATACATCAGCCCTGAAAACAGGCTGAAACCATCCCCCAGCACCGTTTCTGCCGAAATTTCGAGGCTGCGCCCCAGCAAGATGACAATCCCGCTGAGCGCGGCGACAATGGCCAGATAATCACGGCGGCGGGGTATAATGCCCAGCACGGCAAACCCCCAGACCATCAGCACCAAACTGCCCGAATTGGCGAACAGGACCGAATTGCTCATGCGGGTCAAATCAAGGCTGACATGCCATGCCGCGACATCAGCGGCGAAACACGCACCCGCCAGAAACAGCCACAACAAGGCTCGCCCATTTGGCGTGCTATTCGATTGACCATTCCTCTGGCCATTCCTCTGGCCATTCCTCTGGCCACTCGCTTCTCTTGCCGGTTGCAATTCAGCTTCTTGTGCCGCGCCGCGCGCCAGCAGCCAGAAGAATGGCAAGGCCAGCGTAAGCCGCCAGAAACCGGCAGAAACTGGCCCTGTGTCCGCCTCCCGGACAAACCATGCGCCCGCTGCCAAAGCGATATTACCCAGCAGCAAAGCCGCCAGCAGCAAATAAGGCCGAGGCTTATGCGCGTTCATAGGGTGCATCGTCCTTCAGGCTCACACTTCACCGCGCAGCGTGCCTCGCGCCCTGCAACGGGTAAATGTATCCTTGCGCCCAGCATGCCCCTGCCCTAGCCCTTTCAGTAGCATTTCAGAACGTATATTTTTCAAGGAGCACAGGCCAGCCATGCATGATTCACTGTTCAAGCCACTAAAGATGGGCGCTCTTGAGGCCAAGAACCGGATATTCATGGCACCCCTCACCCGTGGGCGCGCGGCAGATCCGATGTTCACGCCCAATGCGATGATGGGCGAATATTACTCTCAGCGCGCCGGCGCAGGCATGATCCTGACCGAGGCAACCGGGATCAGCCGCGAGGGGCTCGGCTGGCCGTCGGCCCCGGGCATCTGGAGTGATGAACAGACCGAGGCATGGAAACCCATTACCGAGGCCGTGCATGACGCGGGCGGTCTGATTGTAATGCAGCTTTGGCATATGGGCCGGATTGTGCATCCCTATTTTCTGGACGGTGAGCCGCCGATCTCGGCATCGGCCACAACCGCGCCCGGCCACGCCCATACGCCGGAGGGGAAATCGGAATATGCTGAGGCGCGCGCTTTGCCGATTGAAGAAATCCCGCGCCTGATCGAGGATTACCGCAGCGCCGCTGCCAATGCCAAAAAGGCCGGTTTTGACGGGGTCCAATTGCACGGTGCCAATGGCTATCTGATCGATCAGTTCATTCGCGATGGCACCAATCTGCGCGAGGATGAATATGGCGGGCCGGCTGAAAACCGTGTGCGCTTGCTGCGCGAGGTATTGCAAAGTTTGATCGATGTTTGGGGCGCGGACCGGGTCGGCGTACGCCTCTCGCCCAATGGCGATTCGCAAGGCTGTGATGACAGCGATCCGGCAACCACTTTCGCTGCCGCAACCAAAGTGGTCGAGGAACTTGGCCTTGCCTTCCTCGAATTGCGCGAACCAGGCCCGGAGGGCACATTTGGCAACACCGATGTGCCCAAGCAAAGCCCGATGATCCGGGGCCTTTATTCCGGCCCGCTTATCCTCAACTCCGATTACAGTGCAGCAGAGGCCGAGACCGATGTCTCTGGCGGTAAATGCGATGCAGTGAGTTTCGGCAGACCCTATATCTCCAATCCTGATCTGGATGTGCGGATTGCCAAAGGCGCCGAATTTGCACCCAATAAGGATGTGCCCAAAAGCTGGTA
>CAZDHB010000016.1:20221-26725 GCA_964505255.1 uncultured Porphyrobacter sp. | reverse complement strand
CAAATTAGCAGGGCCGTCATTTTGTGCAGGTGATGATGCACTCGGTGCTGGGGCCTGAGTTGGGGCCGGAGCAGGCGGCACAGGTGCTGCTTGGGCCGGATTTGGGGCCGGAGCTGGGGCCGAAGCTGGGGCCGAAGCTGAAGGCGCAGGCGCGCTTTCCTGAGGAGCGGCTGGCGCACTGCTGGCTGGCGCGGATGCTGCATCCCCGCTTGGCGAGGCACCATTTGCAGAAGAACTGCCGCTGTCGCTGCTGGCTCCATTGCTGGAGCCGCCCGATCCATTGCCGCTTTCGCTGCGCGAAGAAGCACTGCGCGATGGCCGGCTAGCGGAGGAGGCGGCTTCCTCAATGTCTTCCTCCTCGACCCCGGCCTCTGAGCGAAGCCGGTCAAGCGGGATCATTGCATCGGATGCCGAGCCGCTCATTATTTCGCCATCTGCGCCGCCTTCGATCGAGGCCGGATCCACGCTATCCGAGGCGTTATCGCATGCCGCAAGAGACACAGCGCTCAGCAGCGCAAGCGACAAAGGCAGGTCCCTCCGCAGGCGCGCGCGCAGAAAATCAGTTCGAAACTTCATGGCAAGGCGTCTGCCTCTCCCGACAAAGAGCTTAGGAAATCATCCACTCGCGCGAGCAATGCCTCATCAAAGGCGTCCGGCGCAAGATCAATTCCCAAATCCTTGAGGCTGGTCACGCCGAACTCGTCAATCCCGCAGGGGACGATGCCGGAAAAATGCGACAAATCTGGCGCAATATTGACCGAAAATCCATGCATGGTGACCCAGCGCCGCACCCGCACGCCGATTGCGCCTATCTTGGCCTCTCTCCCGTCGGGTCCCTTAGTCCAGATACCGATGCGGCCCTCGGCGCGCCATGCGCGCACGCCCAAATCGGCCAATGTGGCAATCACCCAGCCCTCAAGCGAGCTGACAAAACGTCTAACATCGCGTCCCCGCGCCTTGAGATCGAGCATGACATAGCCAACCCTTTGCCCGGGTCCGTGATAGGTGTAACGCCCGCCCCGACCTGCTTCGACCACTTCAAAGCGCGGATCGAGCAGTTCTGCCCCTTGTGCGCTGGTGCCAGCTGTGTAGACCGGCGGATGTTCAAGGAGCCAGATCATTTCATCAGCTTGCCCTGCACTGATCGCTTCGCCGCGCTCAGCCATGCGCGACAAAGCCTCGCGGTAAGCGATTTGCGCCGTTTCGCGGCGGATTTCGATAGAATGCGGTGCTAAATCGGGCATCGGCAATTGCGTGGCCTGAACTGAAACGCTTATCAAGGGGCAAAGGAGAACTGGCCATGACGAAACTGGACATGAGCAAGGCTTGGGACAGCGCCATGGGCATGCTGAGCAAGAACCGTGAGTTGATGCTGGTGCTGGGCGGGGTGTTTATTTTCCTGCCAACCATGTTCGTCAGCTTTGTTACCGCAGGCAGTGCGATTGACGAGCTGGCGGGTCAGGAACAACCTTCCCAAGCGCAATTGATGGAGGCCTTGAACAGTTTTTTTGCCGAATTTTGGTGGGTGCTCATTCTCACCAGCTTGATCCAAAGTGTTGGTCTGATCGCGATTATCCGCACGCTGGGGCATAATGCGCGCCCGACCGTGATCGAGGCGATATCCTCGGCTGCCAAGCTGGCCGTGACGCTGATTTTGGCCGAATTTCTCACCGGTATGGCCTTTATGGCGGTGCCCGCGCTTGGTTATCTGGTTGGCGGCGGGATTGGCGGCTTGCTGACCTTGGCGGCCTTGCCCTTGGTGCTTTATCTGCTGGTCAAATTCTGGTTGGTGGAGCCGGTCATCGCGCTTGAAGAGCAGCGCAATCCGCTGGAGGCGATGCGCCAATCCTGGGCAATCACGCGCGGCAATTCGGCACGGTTGCTTGCATTTCTGGCTCTGCTGATGGTGGCCGGATTGGTCATTTACTCGGTTGCCGCGATGCTGCTCGGCCTTGCCTTATCCTTAGGCTCTGAAGCGCTTCAGGCGACCGGCACTAACGTCTTGGGCGCGGCGGCCTCGACCGTGTATTACCTTATCGCCGGTGCGCTCGTGGTGGCCGTTTACAAGCAGCTGAGTGGTCACCGGCCACTGGGCGGCGCGGAAGAACCGCAATTGGACGCAGATAGCTAGGGCGCGCGGCGAGGGATTATGGCGGACAGGGATGCCTCAGCGCCCGGCGACAAGCGCTCATCGGCGCAAGGAAGCGGCGAGGGTGACAAGGTCCGATCCGTAACCGGCTCCAATGCACAAACCGGCGGCGAAAAGGCGAGCGGCGGCACGATTGGCGGCATTTCGCAAGGCCGGATGGCATTGCTGTTCAGTGTGATGCTCGTCACCGCAGCGGGCAACACCGCCATGCAAAGCGTGATGCCCTCGATTGGCACCGCACTTAAGGTTAGCGACGTCTGGATCAGCCTTGCTTACAGCTGGTCGGCCTTGCTCTGGGTTGTTTGCGCACCAATTTGGGCGCGGCGTTCGGACAAACGCGGGCGCAAGGCGATGATGGCGCTGGGAATGGTCGGCTTTATCGTATCCATGGCCCTATGCGGTCTTAGCCTTTGGTTGGGCCTGACCGGCGTTCTTTCCGGTATCCTTGCTTTGCTTGCTTTCGCCGCAGCGCGCAGCCTTTATGGCGGCTTCGGGAGCGCTGCACCGCCAGCCGTGCAAGCCTATGTTGCCTCGCGCACCGCGCGATCGCAGCGCACGCAGGCCTTGTCGCTGGTGGCGTCGAGTTTTGGCCTCGGCACGGTCATCGGGCCAGCGCTTGCACCGCTATTGGTGCTCCCTTTCGTTGGATTGACAGGCCCTTTCATAGGGTTCGCCGCCTTGGGCCTGATTGCTTTGGTTCTTTTGCGGCTCAGGCTGCCTAATGACGAACCGCAATTTGCGGCCCGGGGCCGCGCTTATGACGCCCCCTATGCCAGCGGATCGTCCACCTCGGTCGATCAGGATAGCGAAGAAAGTGCGGACCACGATCCGGCAGCCGGGCCCTCAGATCCATCATCCGAGCAAGAGCCAGCGCGCCTCAGATGGTTTGAACCGCGTCTCAGACCGTGGGTCATCGCGGCTTTGCTGAGCGGCCATGCGCAGGCCATGATCCTTGGCATATCGGGCTTTCTGGTGCTCGACCGGTTAGGCCTGAGGGAAACGCCGCTGGAGGGGACAGGTCCGGTCGGACTGGTGCTCATGTGCGGCGCCTTGGCGACTCTTTTGGCGCAATGGGGGCTGATCCCCCGCCTTAATCTTGGCCCCAGAGCAGCCACCTTGTGGGGCGTTGCGATTGCGGCTTTGGGTGTCGCGATGCTGAGCATTGCGCTAGCGCTGCATACCATCGCGCTGTCTTACGCGATTGCCTCTTTGGGCTTTGGCCTTGCCCGGCCCGGCACGACGGCGGGAACATCATTGGCCGTGACCCGCGCCGAACAGGGGCAGGCATCGGGCGTGGTTGCGTCCGTTGCGGGGGCCAGCTTTATTTACGCACCTGCACTCGGCGTCTGGCTTTATAACAGCGGAGAGATAGTTCCCTTCGCCCTCATAGTGGGGCTGTGTCTTGCAGTGCTTGTTTTCGGTTGGCGTTCGCTTGGACCGGATGCAGAGCTGACCAAAGACAGGCCGCAACGGGCAAATCCATAAACGGTGCGCTGCTAGAAGATTAGGCCATGTAGATTGGCCCTGAGCTAGCGAAAGCGGCGATTACAGGATTTCGTGAACCGTATCTTGCGGGCGGCACAGGCGAACCCCTTTTTCGGTTTCCACCAAAGGCCGCTCGATTAAAATGGGTTCATCGGCCATCGCGCTCAAAATGGTCGGCGCATCCGCACCCGGCAAACCCCGCTCTGCCGCATCGGTGCCGCGCATCCGCAGACCCTCGGCAGGGTTAATCCCCGCGTCCTTATAAAGCTGTTCTAGCTTGGCTGCACTGGGCGGGTCTTTCAAATATTGAATGACCTCCAGCTCAAGGCCTGCGGTCTCTTCCAAAATTGCCAGCGTCTTGCGCGACGTGCCGCATTTCGGATTGTGCCAGATTGTTGCCTTCATCGCATAGTCTCCCGTGGGGTATCGCCGAGCGCGGGTCTAGCGAAATTGAAAGCCCTAGAAAAGCATCTTTGAGACCAGATAATCTTGGGCACACAGCTTGGCGCAGAGGCTTGAGCTGCGACCCAAATGACACAGTGCTGAGGCCAAGTGGGGGTGTCTCAGACCAATTTCAGATTCAAACTTGCAACTGAGAATAACTCGCATTAGCACAATGCCATTACTGCGAATGATTCGCAAAAATGACATAGAAAGTACTTCATTGCCCAAAATTTCCGCGTTCTCCCGCCCACTTTCCAACGATAACATCGCTCGGATCATTGCCTCTGTTCTCACCAGCGCCGTGTTTGCTTTTCCCGCGCAAGCCAATGACACGGACGCGGCGGGGAGCGCGGACAATGCCTCGGCTGAGGCCAGTAATGACGCATGGAGCGATGCCGAACCGCAAATCGTGGTGACCGGCGAGGTCCTTTATTCCAATCAAGTCAACGCTTTGCGCAGCCCGACACCGATCATTGATGTGCCGCAAAGCTTGTCGATCGTTACCTCGGACGAGATTACCGAGCGCGGCTTTGATTCCATCGCGCAGATTATCGACTACACCCCCGGTGTAAACACATCCCAAGGCGAAGGTCACCGCGATGCCGTAGTCTTTCGCGGAGTGCGCTCTACCGCCGATTTCTTCATCGACGGGGTGCGCGATGATGTCCAATATTACCGCTCGCTTTACAATCTTGAGCAGGTCGAAATCCTGCGCGGCCCCAATGCGCTCTTGTTCGGACGCGGCGGCACGGGCGGGGTCATCAACCGGGTCACCAAGAAGCCGGTCATTGGCGAGACATTTGGCGGCGGACAGCTGGCGATTGACACTTTCGGCGCATTCAGCGTGCAGGGCGATCTCAATCTCGAGGTGAGCGATACGGCAGGCGTCAGGATCAATGCCGCTTATGAAGATTTGAACAATCACCGCGATTTCTATGATGGTTCGCGAATTGGCATCAATCCCGTTTTCCGCGCGCAGCTGAGCCCGCGAACAACGCTCGATTTGTCTTATGAATATGCCGATCACGAGCGGTTTATTGACCGCGGCATCCCCACGGGAAGCGACGGACGTCCGGTTGAGGCCTTTCAGGACATCGTCTTTGGCGACGAGCTGGAGAATTTCACCAAATTGGAAGCGCATATTTTCCGCGCCGCCCTCAGCCATGAATTCTCCGACAATCTCAAAGCCAATTTCAGTGCTTTCTTTGGTGATTATGACAAGGTTTATTCCAACTTCTATGCGAGCGGATATGACCAAGCGGCAACGCCGGATGAGGTCACGCTTGATGGCTATATTGACACCACGCAAAGGCAAAACTTCAGCCTGCAAACCAATCTTGTTGGTGCGTTCGAAACGGGCGGCCTTGAACACACGCTAATCCTTGGCGGTGAGTATATTGCCACTTCATCGGATCAGGACCGGTTCAATTCCTTCTGGGATACGACGCTGGATGACAATGAAGTGTTTGCAATCGAGCGGCCACTGAACCTGCTGGGCGGCATCGGCGTCAATGCAGCGGGCCTCGCCACAAGCAATGATTTCACCGCCGATATCAATGACGATACGCGGGTCGATATTGATGTGTTCTCGGCCTATATTCAGGACGAGATCAAGCTGACTGACTGGCTCAATCTGGTTGCCGGCGTGCGCTTTGACAGCTTTGATATTACGGTCGACAATGTGGTTTCGGGCGAATTGCGGACCCGCCGTGATGAAGAGTTTTCACCGCGCGGGGGCCTGATTGTCAAACCGCAAGAAAACATCTCGATTTATGCGAGCTATTCGGAAAGCTTCCTGCCGCGCTCAGGCGAGCAATTTGCCAATATCAATGGCGACAATAACGCGCTTGATCCCAACACCTTCACCAATCTCGAGGCGGGGATCAAATGGGACTTTATGAGCGGCCTGAGCCTCACTGCCTCCCTATTCCAGATCGAGCAAAGCTCGCCGCAGCCCAATGATGACGATCCAGCAACGCTCGACGTGATTGATTCTGAAATTCAGGGTTTCGAGGTGCAATTGTCCGGCCAGATCACCGATTTCTGGTCTCTTCAGGCGGGCTATTCCTATCTCGATGGCGAGCAAGTCGACGAGCTTGGCAACACCGGACTGCGTCTGCGCGAGCTGCCGGAAAACACGTTTTCGCTCTGGAATGCGTTTCAGGTGACCGACAAGCTCGGCCTTGGCCTTGGCGTGACCTATCAGGACGAGAGCTTCGTGAATAACAGCAATAGCAGCGTTCTCCCGGCCTATACGCGCTTCGATGCGGCTGCTTTCTATCAATTGTCGGATGAGTGGCGCATCCAGATCAATGTTGAGAACCTGACGGACGAGCTCTATTTCCCCAATGCCCACAGCACGCATCAGGTCACTGTGGGCGCGCCGCTCAATGCGCGCTTTGCGATCACTGGAAGGTTTTAGGCGG
>CAZDHB010000016.1:11303-20121 GCA_964505255.1 uncultured Porphyrobacter sp. | reverse complement strand
ACTGTGGGCGCGCCGCTCAATGCGCGCTTTGCGATCACTGGAAGGTTTTAGGCGGGTCGATTTTGGGCTGGCCGGTTTCATTCAGGCCCGCCTCCGGGCCGGTCTCTGAACCTCACTTTTGGGGCGCCTGCTCCTCGCCGCTCTCGCTGCCCAGCGCGGGAATTTCCTGCGCTGCATCCTCGATACTGATGCCCGGTTCAGGTGCAGCGGCAATCTGTTCTTGCCGGCGCATCACCCGCCCAGCACGCTCAACCGCGCGGACCAGCCGGGGATAGACGCCGCAGCGGCACAAATTGGGGATGGCGGCCTTAATCTCCGCCTCGTCAGGGCTGGCATTCTTGTCAAGCAAGGCAGCCGCTGACATGACAATCCCGGGCGTACAAAACCCGCATTGGATCGCTTGTTCAGCGACCATCGCTTGCTGCACGGGATGCGAGCGATCGCGGCTTATACCCTCGATGGTCGTGACAAAACGGCCTTCTGCCTCGGCAATCGTGACCAAGCAGCTGCGCAATGCTTCACCATCGATATGCACCATGCAAGCGCCGCAATCGCCATTGCCGCAGCCATATTTTGTGCCGGTAAGATTGGCCGCATCGCGCAGCGCCCATAGCAAGGGCGTCTCGCCATCCATTAAAAATTCGAGCGGGCGGCCATTGACCGTCATGCGCGGCATATCCGCTCCTCAAACCTTTGGAATGTGCATGCCGGAAACCCTCAAGCGGCCAACCGGCCCTAAGCCCCTAGTTTTGCCAGCTGTCATCAATCCGCGAGACTTTGCGTTTCCATGCCTCGAAATCAAACATGCCGGCCCCGCCCTGACCCTGCATCACTGCCAAGTCGCGCTGATGCACGTCAACCACATCTTGCGGAACGATGATCGGATCACCCATGCCCAAAGTTGCGACCTGAATTTCACAAGCCCGCTGCAACGCCCACATTTTCACAAACATGCCCTGAACGGTCTTGTCCATCACCACCGGGCCATGATTGCGCAGCATCAGGATCGAGTTCTCGCCGAGATTTTCGACCAGTCGCTCGCCCTCTTCCTCGCGCACGGTGACGCCCTCGAAATCGTGATATCCGATATTGTCCTGAAAATTGCAGGCGTAGAAATTGGTCGGCAAGAGGCCGTCCTTATGACTGCAAACGGCCATGGTGGCGGTCGTGTGCACATGGCAGATCGCATCGGCCCTATTGCCCAAATGCTTGTGGAAATAGCCATGCTGCGTGAAGCCGGCCTTGTTGACCATGTAAGGCGAGCCGCCGACATTATTGCCCTCGACATCAATTTTGACGAGATTGGACGCAGTCACTTCTTCGTAAAGCATGCCGAACGGGTTGATCAGGAAGGTATCCTCCTCGTCCGGAACTTTGAGCGAAATGTGATTGTAAATCGATTCAGACCAGCCGAGCGCATCGAATATGCGGTAGCAAGCGGCAAGATCCTGGCGCGCCTTCCATTCCGCTTCGCTGCATTCGTAATTGAGATTGGCTGCTTTTGCCTGAGTCGCCATAACGCTATCCTTCCGAGCTTTTTTCTAGTTTCATTATCGCATGATGCTGCGCGCCAGACAAGCACGGCCTTGTCCAAGCGAGCTATGCTGAGCGGAGGCGCCCTCCCGCCGAGCAAATCCGCCAGCGCAGCCTCGCTCAAGATCACGCCCAATGTCGCTTTGCCAAACCTGCAACAAACCGCTAGCCGCTAAGCCAATCATTTATGGCCGCACACTTATGACCGCCCCTTCAGACCCATCAGATACAGCGTCATCAAACGAACTGGCAAGCCCCGCACCGGCGGACAAGAACGACAATGAAACAGCGAAACTGACCCGCGGCAGCATTGCCGCCCATCTGATCGAACAAACGACCCCAGCGATTGCCGGCGTCGCCGCGATGACATCGATCAGCTTAGTCGATAGCTATTTTATCGGCCAATTGGGCAGCACCGAACTCGCCGCGATCTCTTTGGTCTTCCCGATTATGGTTGCCATCTCCAGCCTTGGGGTCGGGGTCATGGCCGGAGTAAACTCGGTTGTCGCCCGGTCTTTGGGCGCCGGGGACAATGCCAGCGCCCGCGATCAAGCCAAGTTCGGTATTCTGTTTGCGGCGGTGATCGGGCTTGTCTTTGCTGGCGCGCTGTTCCTCGCGGCTGAAACTGTATTCGTCTGGATGCATGCCGATGCACAGACCCTGCCGCTGATTATGCGCTATATCCAGATCACCGCTGCGGGCCTGCCGCTTTTGCTGATCACCATGGGCATAAATGGCGCCATGCGGGCCCAAGGAGAGGCGCGCAAAACCTTGATGGTCTCGCTAACCTTTGCGGGCACCAATTGGGTGCTTGACCCGATCTTGATTACGGGCGCCTTCGGCTTTCCTGCGATGGGCGTAGCAGGCGCGGCATGGGCCACGGTTATTGGGTGGCTTTTGGGCACCATCACCGCATTCCTGCTGCTGCGCAAAACACCGCTTAGCCGCCTTCAGAACCGCGCTCACAATGGGCCCGGCGGCGAGGCTGAGACCCCCTTAGGGGCGCGGGCCGTGAAAGCGATTGGTGCGATCCTGAAAATCACCGTGCCAGCCTCGCTTTCCAACGCGATTAATCCGCTCGGGCTGGCTGTGCTGACTGCCTTGGTCGCGCTCGAGGGACAAGCCGCGCTCGCCGGTTTTGGGGCGGCGGGACGCGTGCAGAGCTTTGCCGTGGTGCCGCTGCTCGCCTTATCGGGTTCAATTGGCGCGATTGTCAGTCAGAACTGGGGCGCAAAGTTGCCGCTACGGTCACAAGAAGCTTATCGTTTGGCCGCTGGCTTTTGTCTGTTTTATGGCATCGCGACGGCAATTGCGCTGATCTTCGCGGCGGATTATTTGGCAAGCCTTTTCTCTGATGACGCAGCCGTGACAGAACAATTCGCAGACTATCTGGCGATCACATCATGGGGTTACGCAGGGTTCGGGCTGTTAATCGTTAGCAATGGGGCTCTCAACGCCATCGGTTTTGCGCGGCTCTCGCTTTATCAAAGCGCTGCACGGGTGTTTCTGGTGATGCTGCCCGCCGCCTGGCTGCTTCAGCCAAGGCTGGGCGAAACCGGCGTTTTCATTGCTGAGCTGAGCGCCAATCTCGCGGGCGGCCTCTTGGCGGTTCTGGTTGTACGATCGGTGTTTGTGAAGAAGGTCCGCAAACCAGCCGCGCGCTGAACCAGTGGGCGCAATCCTGCGGGATGGGTGCAAGTCCTTGTGATGTTGGCCCAAGTGAAACTGGCACAAGTGAATCTGGCGACCCGAACCTTACCAATCATTAACCATGCTGCTTCATAGCTCCGACAGGGGTTTTTTGGAGCTTGGCCGACCAAATGGATGATCTGCTTACAGATTTCATCGCCGAGACGCATGAAATGCTGGATATGATTTCCGGCGAGATTGTCGCTTGGGAAAGGAACCCGAGCGACCGCGAGCGGCTCGATGCCATATTCCGCTTTGTTCATACGGTTAAAGGCAATTGCGGCTTTTTCGACTTCCCCGTGCTCGCCGAGCTTAGCCATGCAGCGGAAGATGCGCTAGCCGATTGCCGCGCGAACCGGCGCGAGGCGGATGCCCAATTGGTCTCCGCCGTGCTGGCCATTATCGACAAGATCAAGTCCATCACCGATGCCATTGAAGCAGGCGATGTAAAACCGGGCGATAAAGGCAACGATCAGGAAAACGCCCAGCTTATCGCAGCGCTGAGCGAAGACGCCGCGCATCGCGTCGCAGCCGCTCCGCCGAGCAGCGCCCTCAGCACCGAGGCCGAAACGCCCGAAACCCTTTCTCCCGAGACCCATTCTCCCGAGATCCTTGCCGAAACCGGCGAAAAGGCGCCGAGGCCCGTGCAGAGCCAACCGGCTGCACGGTCGATCCGCTTGCCGGTCCACTTGCTCGATGAAATGATGAAAGGCGTATCCGATCTCGTGCTGGCCCAGAACGAGGTGTCGCGCTGGATGCACAAGATCAATGACAGCCCCGAGCTGTTCGGATCCTTCGAACGTCTGAGCGGAATTTTGAAGCAAGTGCGCGAATCCGTGACGCGGATGCGGATGCAAAAGTTCGAGTATCTGTTTGGCCAGATGCCCCGCCTGATACGGGATTTGTCGCAAGCCTTGGACAAACAAGTCATCGTTGATTTCGAGGGCGGCGATGTTGAAATTGACCGCGAGATGATCGAGCTGATCCGCGATCCGATCACCCATATCGTGCGCAATGCGATTGATCATGGGATTGAATACCCCAGCGAACGCCTTGCGCTTGGCAAACGCGAAATCGGTCTGATCAACTTTTTTGCGCGGCAGATTGGCAACCGGATCATTCTGGCCATTTCAGATGACGGGCGCGGCATAAATCCGGACGCTGTTGCGAAAAAAGCGCTCGAAAACGATCTTGTGACCGAGCAAGAATTGGAAGGCATGACCGACACGCAGAAAGTCATGCTGATTTTCAAAGCCGGCTTTACCACCGCCGAAGACGTCAGCACGATTTCTGGACGCGGCGTCGGGATGGACGTGGTGCAAGCCAATATCGAGCGGCTGGGCGGCTCGGTTGAGATTATGACTCATGAAGGCGAAGGCACGACTTTCATCTTGAAAGTACCGCTGACGCTAAGCATCATTCCGGCGCTGATTGTCCGCAGCGCCAATATGAATTTCGCAATCCCGAGTTCTTTCGTCGAAGAAATAATGATTGGCCGCTCCAAGCAATTGGAATTCAAACAGACGGGCGGCCAAACGGTTGTTGCGTATCGGGGCGAGTGGGTCCCTTGCGCATCGCTGCAGGGGATATTGGAAGGCACGCCGCGCGCCGACAGTGATTGGCGCAAGAAGACCATCTTGTTCCTGCGCTTCGTTACCAATGACGTTTTGGCGATCGCAGTTGATATGGTGAAAAACCACGAGGAAGTCGTGATCAAGCCGCTCGCCCCGGCAATCATGGAAAGCGCACTCTATACTGGCGCAACGCTGCTTGATGACGGCTTGCCCATGCTCGTACTTGACGTGCCGGGCATCGCCAACAGGCTGGGCATGTTGACCAATGTGAAGGCCAAACGATCCAGTGAGAGAAGCAAGCAGCAGCGCGAGGAACACACATTGGCGGTCATGCGTTTCACGGGCCTCGACCGCGAGGTCAAAGCCGTGCATTTGCCCGTCGTCAAGCGCATTCACACTTGCCAGATGAGCGATCTGGAGTTTGCCAAGAAAGGCGATCCCGCCTCGCCAGCGAGCATTGTCATTGATGGCCGTATTCTGCCTGTCGCAGGCCTCAGCGGCCCACTTGACGAACAGACGGTTTACCGGCTGCTCGAGATTTCCGACGGGATCAGGGAGACCGCCTATATCGCGCTCGAAATTGACGATGCCATCTCGATTGATCCGCAGCTCACCCCGGCCGAAGACAAGGCCGAGGCCGAAGGGCAATCGCTCTTCGAGGGTCAGATCCTGACAGTGCTGAGCACAATGCATTTGCTCAAAAATTCAGCTGAAACGAAACAACAAAACATAACGCTTTTCTGCAGCCTGCCAGAGGGCAATCCATGGGCCGAGGTGGTTCTCATCCCGCTGCTGGCCTCCGCCGGATACCAACCGCTTAGTGATCCCAAGCAGGAAGCCGATGTCGCTATCATCCTTGACGAAAACGCCGCCTCCGATGCTCCGCCAGCGCGCGACATCATTCATTTGCGATCAGAGCGGCAAGGTGATGATGCCCAGTCAAGCCGCGCAGACAATGGCTTGCCCGATTCAATCTATCGCTATGACAATGCCAAGCTTCTGACGGCTCTCAAAACGATCAGGCAGCGCCGCCTTGAAGAGCTTTCATCACGTGATTTGGAAAAGGAGGCAAATTATGGATGACCTCTACCTCCAATGCCTCATCGCAGGACGCAAAGTGGCCATTGCCACGCATAATATCCAATCGGTGATTGAGCTTGGCCCGATCACGCCGGTCCCGCAAGCGCCGCCGCATATCATGGGCCTTGCTGCCCTGCGCAGCCAAGCCCTGACCGTCATCGATCCGGTCATTGCCCTCGCTATTGACAGCGAAAGCGCGAATGCATCCGTTAAGCAGCAGCCGTTCAATCCAGACAATCCGCCGCGCGCCGTTGTGATTGAGGTGCAAGGTCAAGCCTATGCCATCCTCGTCGAGGACACCAGCGCCGTCACCAAAGCCAGCAGCGAGATGAGTGACATTGAACTGGGGTATGGCGCTGGCTGGGACATTATTGGCTGCGGAATGATCGAATTGGAAGGCGAACCCAATCTGGTCGTCGATTTCGATCCAATCCTCACGCAGTCTCTCGCGGGCGCCAGTTAAGCAAAAAGTTACTCGAAGCGCCTAATACAGCAGGATAAAGGGTCAAAGGCGCAGCAACATGAAAACTTGCCTCATAGTAGACGATTCCCGGGTGATACGGAAAGTGTCGCGGCATATTCTCGAAACGCTCGGGTTCGCAGTCGAAGAAGCAGAGAACGGTCATCAGGGCCTCGAAAAATGTTCGGCAGCCATGCCCGATGTCATCCTGCTTGATTGGAACATGCCAGTCATGAGCGGGATCGAATTTATCAAGCATTTGCGCAAGCGCGATGACGGGCTGGACACAAAAGTGGTCTTTTGCACGACCGAGAATGACGTTGCTCACATCCGCGAGGCGATCAGCGCCGGTGCGGACGAATATGTGATGAAACCGTTTGATCACGAAACATTGCAAATCAAATTGCAACTTGTCGGGGTCGCCTGAGTGCAAGCGCAATGACGATGGCATCCCCCAACCTCTCGTCTAAGCTGGCCCCCAACACGCTGGAATTGGACATTGTAAAGCCGGGCAAGCCTTGCCCCGAGCCGGACGCGGTCCCAGATGCGGTTAACGGGCAGGCAGCGGCGCACAAAATCATGTTGGTGGATGATTCGCTGACGGTGCGGACGGTCTTTCAGCGCATGTTCGCGCGCGAGGCTGGTTTTGAAATAGCCGCTCAAGCCGGGACGGCAGAGCAAGCGCTGGCCATACTCAAGCGCCAAAGCGTTGATGTCATCCTGCTCGACCTTGAAATGCCCGGTATGGGCGGCCTCGAAGCCATGCCCAAGCTCATCGAACAAGGCGCCGGGGCAGCCATTCTGGTGGTGTCCTCGCTCACCGAAAATGGTGCACAGGAAACTGTGTCAGCGCTCGCCATGGGCGCTGCGGATACCATGCTCAAACCGAGGCCAGGAGGGTTCGACAAGGAATACCGTGAAACGCTCCTCGGCAAAATACGCGCTTTGTGCGGACAGGAAAGCGAACCGCTTGCAGTGGTTCCTGCGCCGAACCACGTTCCGGCACAGCCCACGTCAAATATTCCGGCCAAACCGCCAGAGGTGCTCGCGATCGGTGCATCGACCGGCGGCATTCATGCGCTGAACCAGTTCTTTCGCACCCTGCCCAAATCCTTCTCTTTGCCGATCCTTTTGACGCAGCATCTGCCAGAGAGCTTTATGCCGGTGTTCGCCCGCCAGATGGCGATGCATGCGGGCCGCCGAGCCATTATCGCAGACGACAATATGACAATCGAGGGCCGGACAATTTATATTGCACCGGGCAATGCCCATATGGGGGTAGTCCGGCGCGGCTCGTATCATGTGACAAGGCTTGATTTCGCCGCGCAGAGCAGTGGCTGCATGCCTTCGGCTGATCCGATGTTTGAAAGCGCGGCAAAGGCCTATGACGGCGCTGTAACCGGCATAATGCTTTCGGGCATGGGACGCGATGGCGCCGCGGGTGCCAAGATCATTCATGACCTCGGCGGCAGTTTGCTCGCGCAGGACCAGGCCAGCAGCGCAGTCTGGGGTATGCCGCGCAGCATCGTCGATGCCGGATTGGCAGGGTTTGTGGGCGAACCACAGGATTTGGCGCGGCAGGTCGCCGAATTGGCTTCGGCGTCGCAGCGCTGATGATAGATCCGGCTCATAGGATCATCGCCGATCTGCTTGAATCGCGCACCGGACAATATTTGGCACCAGAACGGCTCTGGCGGATCGGATCGGCGCTCGCCGGCCTGTTCCGAACGCGCAACATCGCCAATGTCGAACAATTGGTGTGTATGCTTGCCGATCCGCGCGAAACGCAATTGGCCAATGAAGTGGTCGACGCGCTGATCAATAACGAAACCTACTTCTTTCGTGATCACTTGGCATTTTCCCATTTGGCCGACACTATCCTGCCCCAATTGGCTGAAGTTCGCAGCCGCAGCAAATCTCTCTCAATCTGGTCCGCGGGCTGCTCAACCGGTCAGGAAGCGATCAGCCTAGCGCTCATCTTTGCTGAACAGGCCGATCAATGGCGCGATTGGGACATCTCCATCATCGGCACTGATGTATCCGCGCAAGCAATTGCTGCGGCGAACACCTACAGTTACTCCCAATTTGAAATCCAGCGCGGACTGAGCGTGATGCAGATGCTGCGCCATTTCGACGAGCAAGGTGAACGTTGGGTCGCCAAAGACAATCTGAGGCAGATGATCACTTTCGAGCAGCGCAGCCTGCTGGACCAGCCGCCGCAGCCTTGTGCATTTGATCTGGTTTTATGCCGCAATGTAATGCTCTATTTCAAGCCGGCCGTCCGGGCACTGACGCTTGACCACTTGGCCGGCGCGATCAATCCCAATGGTGTTTTGATGCTGGGCGTAGGCGAGACATTGGACGGACAAAGTGGCCAGTTTGAGGTTTGCGTACCCGGACAGCCATTTTGCCAATTGCTGGACGCGCGGCTCGATTTGCGCGCGCGCAGCGCTCTATTCAGCGGCTAAAGGCACGGCCCTGA
>CAZDHB010000016.1:0-11203 GCA_964505255.1 uncultured Porphyrobacter sp. | reverse complement strand
GCGCGGATCGAAACCTCAATCATTAGGGTAAATATCGAGTTTACGTTTCCTTATAACTTGCTGGCTAAGACGCAGTATTGACTTCGAAATTTGATCTACAGGACCAAAGATTGACGCGCGATCCGGCCTCAGAACCCGTCGTTACCAGACGCCTAGTGGTGTTGCCGCTGGCTGCGCTTTCGCTGGTCTTTGTCGGAACGATTGCCGCCGCGCTCGTCGCCGGTTTCGAAAACACACAAACGGTGATGGGTATTCTAGCGCTAGGCCTTGCTGCCTTTCTTGCAGTGGCCTTTGTTATGTTCCGCAAGGGTTCAGAGCATCTGACGCGTCTGCAAGGCATCGGCCAGCATGACACGCTCACCGGATTGCCCAATCGCCGGGCCTATCATGCCGATTTTGCCAAGCTGCAATCAAACGGCGACGAGATTGGCGTCGGCGTTCTCGACCTCGACGGGTTCTTGCAAGTTAACGAGCAATATGGCCACGGTGTTGGTGATGCCGCTCTTTGCGAATGCGCCAAGGCAATTCAAAGTGTGTGCGACAAGGATGCGCGCGTTTACAGGCTGGGCGGTGATGAATTTGCCCTGCTTTGCAGCGGACCGGTGGCAGGCACTATCCTTGAGGGGATCAGCCGCAGGATTGTCGAACAGCTTAGCAGAACGATCAAGGTTGAAAGCCGCGGCCTGACCATGGGAGCCAGCATTGGCCTCGCCCGGTCAACCGCCAACGCGCCGCAATCTTCGTCGGAAATTCTGCGGCAGGCCGATGTGGCTATGTATGCCTCGAAGCGCGGCGGTAAGGGGCGCTGCACATGGTTCAGCCAAGAATTTGATATCACGCGCGAACAGACCCGCGAAATGGACAATGCATTGCGCGAGGCACTCTCACGCGCCGAATTCCAGCTTCATTATCAGCCTCTGATAGACACCAAAACCGGGCAGATCGTCGCGGCTGAGGCGCTCATTCGTTGGCAACGCGAGAACGGCGAAATGGTTGGGCCCAATCAGTTCATACCGATTGCAGAGCAATCCGGGCTGATCAATCCAATCGGCCTGTGGGTTCTACGCCGTGCCTGTCTAGATGCCTTGAACTGGGACAACATCAAGCTTTCGGTCAACATTTCTGCGGCGCAATTGCGCAATCCCGAATTCCCGATCCAATTGGGTCATATCCTTGAAGAAACCGGTTTCGCGCCAGATCGCCTCGAACTTGAAATCACCGAGACGTGCCTGGTGCTTGATCCAGTGCTTGCGGAACGCAGTCTCGCTCTCATTCGCGGGTTTGGCGTCAATGTGGTGCTGGATGATTTCGGCACGGGCTATGCCTCGATCGGCTTCCTCAGACAATTCCGCTTTGAGAAGCTCAAACTGGACCGAAGTCTGGTGGTCGGCGCCGGTGAAGACGAAGGCAGCCGGGCCATGATGCTCTCCAGCATCACCGTTGCCCGCTCGCTCAAAATGGCGGTCACCGCCGAAGGGGTGGAGACGGCGGAACAAGCCGATATGGTGCGCGCAGCAGGCTGCGACCAGATCCAAGGCTATTTATATTACCGGCCCATGCCAGCCGACGAATTTAGCGCATTGCTACGCGAGCAAGCAGCGGCATTGCAATCTGACGCTGAACAGATTGAGGCGCAGGATAATCTGGTCACAGACAGCAGTCCGGCCCATCTCAAGAGGGCGCACAAAGCATGAGCAACATTCAGGACATCGCCCGCGAGCTGGAGGCTGAAGCGGAGATCCCGGCCGAGCCGGAAGCGCCTGCCGAAGGCTTTAGCGAGCGCGTGAGGCAAGGATTGCGAAAGCTTTCAAGAACGATTGACAACCTGCCGCTGATCAAAAAGTTCTCGATGGTCTTCTATTCATTTCTTGCGCTTGCGCTTGCCAGCATCGCGGTGGCCGGCATTGGCCTAACCGATGTCTACAATCGTTATATGCATCACAGCGAGATCATCGAGGCCTCCATTTTGGCGGCCGATATTCATTCAAAGGTTGGTGAGAAACGCTATTACGTCATTCGCTATGCTCTGGGGGTCGAAGAAGACTCGATTAACAAGATCGAGGCGGCGCAATCGGCCGTCAAAAGCCAGCTTGGCACCATTTCATCGCTGACTGCAGGCGCCGACCCGAAAATCGATGAGGCAATCGTCGAATTTCAGCAAATCTCCCAACAATATGATGCCAGTTTTGCGCAGTGGCAGGTGGATTTGGCCACTGATCGCGCATCAAACGAAACGGCCACAACCGGCGAGCAGATCGCCCGGCATGGCGAGGACCTCTACGCCGCAGCAGATACAATCCAGCAACGCATTGCCAGCCATTCAGCCGTTCTTTCCAAAACCGGTATGAATTATTTTTTCAGATTGGTCTGGGTAACGGCCAGCCTGATGATCCTGGCCGGCGTGTTGATAACCATTGGTTTTCGTTTCGTGGCGGCAAATGTCAGCGCCAAGATTTTGCATATTGCGCATGGCATGCGCGAGCTGGTCAAAGGCAATCGTCATTTTGAAATCGATAGTACACCGCGCGATGATGAGATCGGCGATATGCATACTGCGCTGCGCATGTTCCAACGCGCCAATCAAAAAATCGAGCGGATGCAAAGCGAGCGCGAGGAACTGCGCAGTGCCGAACAGGGTAAAATGCTCGATTTGGCCAAGCGTTTCGAGGTATCCGTCGGTGATGTGGTAAGCAGCCTAGCCTCTTCCTCAACAGAACTGCAAAGCACTGCCAAATCGGTCGCAAGTGCCGCAGATCAATCAACCTCGCAGGCTCAAAACGTGTCCAAATCCATGGCCAATGCGAGCGAGGCGGTCACCGCCGCGGCAGCAGCAACCGACGAATTTGCCATGTCGATCGGGGAAATCAGCCGTCAGGCAAGCAATTCGGCCGCTCTTGCCAATGAAGCAAGGGTCTTGGCGAGCGGCGCGGATGAAACCGTTTCCGCCTTGTCTATCTCGGCCGAGGAAGTCGGCGAGATTGTCGATCTCATTCACTCCATCGCAAAGCGCACTAACCTCTTGGCCCTCAACGCCTCCATCGAAGCCGCACGCGGCGGCGAAGCAGGGCGCGGGTTCGCCGTTGTTGCCTCCGAGGTTAAAGAACTGGCGATGCAAACCAGTCAGGCAACCGAGAAGATCAGCAGCCAAATCCTCGAGATGCAGGAAACCACAGGCGCCAGCGTCACTGCCTTGCGCTCGATTACCGAGCAGATCAAAGAGCTGGAGGCGACCTCCATCTCAATCGCCAGCGCTGTGGATCAGCAATCGCTGGCTGGTCAGGAACTGGCCCGCAATATCGATCTTGCGGCGCGCAATTCCGATACGGTCGCAGGCAGCATTTCGCAGGCACATGAAACAGCACTGGCCACCGGCGCTGCTGCCAATCAAGTGCTGAACTCGGCGAACAATCTCGAAGATCAGGCCGCGTCGCTGCGCCGGGCATCGAACAGCTTTCTTACGCAGATTGCGGCTCAGCCAGCGGCTTAAAGCGAAACCGCCCCTCGCGCGGACCTCGTCACTCCCACCAATAGGGCAGGCGTTTTTGTGTGCCGGTGACCACTTCATTCATGGTCATCGCATCATACAAACGTCCGCCAAGCATGACCTGCTCGATCTTGTCGGAATTGCCGATATCGGCCAGAGGATCCGCGCCCAGCACGATCAAATCAGCCAGCTTGCCGGCCTCAAGACTGCCGATATCCTTGGCCATACCCAAGGACTGGGCGGGCTCGATTGTGGCTGCTCTTAAGGCCTCTTCCGGGCTCATTCCGCCTCTTGCAAAGCTCCAGATTTCCCAATGCGCCGCAATGCCCGGCTGCTGTCCATGAGCCCCGATGCTGACCTTAACCCCGCGCTGGGCTAGCTTGCGCGCCTCTCGCGCCGAATTGTCATCCACAAAGGCCCAGTCAGGCGCCTTTGTCCGGCGTGCAGTACCAGCCAGCAAGATGCGCGGCGGGGTATGCACCAGCAAGGGGTTTTCGAATACATCGGTTGCTTGCCGCCAATAGGGATCGGCCGCCAGACCGCCATAAGTCACCGTCAAGGTCGGGGTGTAATTGGTCTGGCTGGCTGCGAAAAACTGCAGCACATCCTCATACATCACATCGACCGGAATATTATGCTCCATAGTCGAATTGCCGTCGGCGATCATATTCATGTCCATTCCGAACAGCGAACCGCCCTCGGCCACGACCATCATATTCTCTGCCCGCGCGGCGGCAACCACTTGCTGGCGCTGTTCGCGGCGAGGTTGATTGTAATTCTTGACCGATATGCCGCCTTGCGCCTTGATCCGCCGGACATGAGCAAGCGCATCATCATAGCTATCGATCCGGGCGTAAACGCTGGGGGATTTGGCCCCGTAAATGATCTCTCCGGTCGAAAAAATCCTCGGCGAAAGATAGGTGCCTGCGCGCTGTCTTTCGGCCGCTGCGAAAATTTGACTCGCGCGGTTGGATGGGTCGTGAATAGTGGTCACACCCATCGCCAGATCCTGAACCGCAGACCAGTTTTGCTGCGGGATTAAATCACCGGTTCCTTGCGGCCCATGAGCATGCGCATCGACCAGCCCCGGCATGATGACCTTGCCGCTTGCATCGACCAATTTGGCCCCTGCTGGAATGGCCGTTTCACCCGTCGGACCAACCGCCAAAATGCGGTGGCCGCTTACAACAATGGTGCCATTGTCGATCACTCCGACACCGTCTGGCGTGTCGCCAGCCATGGTTATGAGCTTAGCGCCGGTGAAAGCCACAATGCCGCTTGGCCGGTCAGCGCGCACTTGGCGTTCCAGCGACATCCCGCTTGCAGGAGGCGTAAAGCCGCGCGCCTTTTCACCTTTGGCCTCTGGACCGGTGGGAAACAAATCGCCCGCAGCAGCGCGGAACAATTGCGGCCCCATTGACCAATATAGCGATGAACCGGCCCAGCCGACATATTCTGCGCCGCCCGTGCTGGCCTTAGTGACGGGCAAGGAACTGGCCTTTTCACTCACACTGACCGCTTGACCACCGGGCAGCATCGGCATGGCAAAAACCTCATAATTTTGCCGGAAGGCAAGGTTTTGTCCATCAGGCGACACGCGAAAATCATTGGCCAGTTCGCCCACCGCATGCACTCTGCGCGCCTCTCCATTCAAATCGCTGGAGAGCAATTGCAGTTTGCCGCCCTCCCGGCCCAGCATAAAGATGCGGTCCGCCTCTGCGGCGAATTGGGGGCGTGTGTTCCCGCGTGAGACCAAAACCGGCGCGCCGCCAGAGGCGGGCACACGGTAAATGCCGGGGTTCTCAGAAAAGTCCGGCGATGTGAGATAGCCGCCCGAACGCTTTTCAAAAACGACCGTGCTTCCATCGGGCGAGAATTGCGGAACGGCATAATGGCCCGCCTGATCGGTTATGACCTTTTGCGCCCCGCCAGAGGCAGAAACGGTCACGATCTCGCCCAGTCCAGCATCGGTCCACCGGACAAAGACGATCCTTTGTCCATCGCGCGACCATGCGGGCCAAGCCTCAACCCCTTCACCGCCGCGGGTCAAGCGGCGCGCTGCACCGCCGCCAGTGCTTTTGATGTAAAGCTTGCCTAGGCTCTCAAATACCGTTCTGCGCCCATCGGGCGAGAGGCTGGCATATTTGGGCATGCGCGCCGTAAAACTGTCGGGCGACACTGCGATTTCTGGATGCGGGGCATCGGCTACACCGCGCGTATCGTCAATCGCAAAGGGAATGATCTCAGCCGTCCCGCCGCTTGCCGGAGCACGCCGCAATTTACCGCCAGCCCAAAACACGATTGCGCGCGCATCAGGGGTCCAAGCCATTGCGGGATAAACGCCGTAAACCGCCCAGGTTTCTTGCAAATCCAAATCCATTGCACCGTAAACCATGCGCTCGGTCCCATTGGCCAAATCCTTGACCCACAATTGCGATTGATCCTTGTCACGCCGGACAAAGGCAATCGATTGTCCATCGGGTGATGGGGTTGGCCGGACAGAGCCGCCATAGCCCGAGACAGCCGTCGTAATCTCGCCCGTTGCGATCTCGTATTTCTCGATCTCAAACAGGCTCTGGGTGCTATCCTGCGCATAGATAAAAGTGCCCCCGCCGGTCACATTGCGGGTGTAATAAATCGACTTGCCATCAGGCGCATAAACCGGCTCGCCCAGCTCTTTCTGGTGGCGCGGATCAGGCCGCTCGACGAGCGCCACACCGCCCCCGCCCGAGGCATGGTAGAGCCAAACCTCGCCCGTTCCTGCCGATCTTTGCGTGGTGAAATGCTTCTTCGCGGCAATATAGCGCCCATCCGGGCTCCAGCTTGGCTGATTGAGCAAGCGAAAGCTTTCCTTGGTCACTTGCCGCTTGTCAGAACCATCCGCATTCATCACCCAGATATTGTCGCCGCCGCCGCGATCTGAGGTGAAGGCAATTTGGCTTCCATCAGGGGAAAAACGTGGCTGAATCTCCCACGCAAGCCCCTCGGCAATACGGTTTGGTGTCCCGCCGCTGATCGGCATGGTGTAAATATCGCCCAGCAATGTGAATGCAAGCATGCCTCCATCGGGCGATACGTCGACATCCATCCACGTGCCTTCATCGGTCTGAATGGGCACTTGTTTGACATCAAAACCGGGCGGCGCGCTAATATCCCACTCGCCATCGTCGCCGGCTGCTTGCTCAATCGGAACATTGGCAGGGGCAACGCTGCCCTCAGCCCCGCTGCCGACATCGGGCAAGGCATCCTCCGAGGCGCTCACTTCCTTGTCCTCGACCGGGTTCAGCGCGTGATCATGGCTCGATTGAGCGGCAGCGGTCTGCGTCAAGAATGATCCGGCAAGGAGGCCAGCAAAGAGTCTGGCTAGGGGACTGGCGAGGATAGATGCGGCCGTGGATTTGCGTGACAAGCGGTGTCTCCTGTTAATCGATTGGCGTGAGCCTAGCCAAGCGCCGAACGCAAATCAAAACAAGCCGGGGCCTAATGCGCCAAAATGCTAGCGCTGGCCGCGCATATCGGGATAAGAAAGCGGCCTATGCAATTGGGCGTCTGCTATTATCCGGAACACTGGCCGCAGGACATTTGGGCTGATGATGCGCGGCGCATGGCCCAATGCGGCATAAAGCGGGTTCGGATCGGCGAATTTGCATGGAGCCGGATTGAGCCGGAGCGAGGACGGTTTGAGTGGGATTGGCTGGATCAGGCGGTCGAGGTGCTCGCCGGTGCCGGGCTCCAGATTATCATGGGCACCCCCACCGCGACCCCGCCCAAATGGCTGATCGATCAAATGCCCGGCATGATCGCACTTGATCATGAGGGCAAACCGCGCAAATTCGGATCACGCAGGCATTACTGCTTCAGCCACCAAGGTTACCGTGCCGAGGCAGAGCGGATCACCCTTGCCATGGCCAAGCGATATGGGACGCATCCGGCGGTCACCGCTTGGCAAACCGATAATGAATATGGCTGCCATGATACGGTGCAGAGCTTTTCGGATGCCGCACGCGATGCCTTTCGGCTGTGGCTGGAGCAGCGCTATGGCACGATTGAAGCGCTTAACGAGGCATGGGGCAATGTGTTCTGGAGCATGGAGTATGCCTCTTTCAGCGCGGTGGAATTGCCCAATTTGACCGTCACGGAGGCTAATCCTGCGCACTGGCTGGCGTTCAGGCGGTTCTCTTCCGATCAGGTGATCGCGTTTAACCGCCGCCAAGTGGATATCCTGCGCGAGCATGCCAAGGGCCGCGATATTACGCATAATGCGATGGGCTTTTACACCGGCTATGATCATCATGATCTGGGCCGTGATATCGACGTGCTTGGCTGGGATAGCTATCCGCTTGGCTTCCTTGAGATGTTCCGCTTTAGCGATGCGGAAAAGCTGCGCTATGCCCGGCAAGGGCACCCGGACATCGCTGCTTTCCATCACGACCTTTATCGTGGCTGCGCGAAAAATGGCCGGTGGAGCGTGCTCGAACAGCAACCCGGCCCGGTCAATTGGGCACGCTATAATCCTGCACCTAAGCCCGGCATGGTCAAATTGTGGACGCTGGAGGCGATGGCGCATGGCGCTGAAATGGTCAGCTATTTCCGCTGGCGGCAAAGCCCCAAGGCGCAGGAACAAATGCACGCAGGTCTTTTGCGAGCCGATGGCGAAGATGCTCCGGCTCTGGCCGAAGTCCGCAAAGCGGCTGATGCTATTGCCCAGATGCCGGAGCTAGGCAAAGCGCCAAAGCATGCCGCGATCATCTTTTCATACGCCTCGGAATGGATCACTCAGATCCAGCCACAGGGCGAGAATTGTTCCGCGCTGTGGGCCGCATTTCGCACGTATGAAGCCATCCGCGAGCTTGGCCTTAATGTCGATATTGTGCCGCCAGATGCGCCGCTGGATGGCTATGGCATGGTGATTTTGCCATGCCTGCCGATTGTGCCCGAAGGTCTGGCGCGCGCGCTGGAGGCATTTGAGGGGCAAATTGTCATCGGTCCGCGCAGCGGCAGCCGGACGGCAGAATTTGCCATTCCGCCCGAATTGGCGCCGGGCCCACTATCGCGGATTATCGGCGGCACAATTTCGCGCTCTGAAACGCTGCGCCCGGGATTGGAACACAGCGGCGATGGCTGGAGCTTAACCCGCTGGCTTGACCATTACGAAGGGGACGCCGAAGCCGAATTGACCGCGGATGATGGCACGGCCGCTTGCTGGAAACAGGCCAAGGTCAGGATCTGTGCCGGTTGGACAGAAGGCAGCCTAATCCGCCGCGTGATCTCACTGGCGGCGCAAGATGCTGGCTTACCAATTGCCGCAATGCGCGAGGGCGAGCGGCGCAGAACCTGCCAGTCAGCCGTCTTTACCTTCGACTATCTTGCCGCTGAGGCAAGCATAGACGCCGTCGACGCGGCTTGAAGGGCGGCCCACGCAAACCTTTGGCCATTGGCTTTGCGCCTTATGCCTGCGCCTCACGCCAATCGCGCTTAATCTTTTTGGCTAGGCTCCATTTGTGAACCTCGGTTGGGCCGTCATAAATCCGAAAGGCGCGGATCTCGCGGAACAATTGCTCGACAATCGTATCGCCGGTGACACCTGTGCCGCCCATCACCTGAACGCAGCGATCGGCAACCTGAAACAGCGTCTCGGCAACGAAAGTCTTGGCCATCGAACTTTCCGTTGTGCCCAAATCGCCCGTATCGAGCACGTCAGCGCACCAATCGATCATCAATTCGCAGGCCTGCAAGTCGATCTTGTTTTGAGCGAGCATAAAGCCCACCCCTTCGTGATCGATCAATTGCTTGCCAAAGGCTTGCCGCCGGCACGCATAATCGCTGGCGATTTCCTGAGCGCGGATGGCCACGCCAAGCCAGCGCATGCAATGCGTGAGACGCGCCGGGGCCAGACGTATTTGGGCGTATTTGAACCCCTCGCCCGCCTCGCCCAGCATTTGGTCTGCAGGCACGCGCAGATTGTCGATCGTGATCACAGCATGACCGCCCGGCATTGAACTGTCGATCGTATCAAGCACACGCTCAATCTGAATCGCAGGATCGGGCAAATCGACCAGAAACATGCAGGCGCCGCCTTCAGACGCCGACTCAACAGATTTGGCCATCACAATGCCAACCTTTGCCCCTTCAGCCCCGGTGATGAAGGCCTTGCGTCCGTTGATGACCCAATGATTGCCGTCCATCTTGCAGGTGGTCTGCATCAAGGAAGGGTCAGACCCTGCGCCATTATCCTCGGCCGGCTCGGTCATAAAGAAGGCCGAGCGGGCATCGCCTGCGACCATGGGTTTGAGAAAGCGCGTCTTGATTTCAGGGCTACCGACTTTGCCGAGCAGGTACATATTGCCCTCGTCCGGCGCCATGACATGGCAAGCAATCGGGCCAAGCGGTGACAGGCCGCTTTTGCGCAAGATCAGCGCGGTTTCTGCATGGGAAAAGTGGCTGCCATCCGGGCGGATATGGGGCACCAGCAGGCCCTCAGCCTTAGCCAGGCCGCGCAATTCAGCACCCAGCTCATCGGAGGGACCATGGCTACCGAGGCGCGCGTCATGCTCAAAGGGGGCAATTGTCTCTCTGACGAACGCTTCGACCCGCTCTGCAATGGCGATTGCTTCGGGGGATATTTGCGGCATGGGGACACTTCCTGATTGCTGTTGATTGCGGTCTTCTATGACGCAAAATTGCCTTGCGTCATCCCCTCAATTTAGGAAGTCATCGCATTGCGCGAGCCACGCGTTAGTCGAACCGCCAATCCAGAAAGTCGAAATTGGCAACCGTGGCCCTGAAATCAGGATATCTGTCTGAAATTGTTTTTACCGCCTTGCTGTAGTCGCGCTGCAAATAGGGTTTCAGCGCCTTTGCCGCGGTGTCCGGCGCATATCCATGAAGCTGCGCGAACATGGCGGTAGCCGTCACAAATGCGCTTTCAGATAGATATCCGCTCGTCCGGGTCGACCAAGCCGAGGCCCATCCATAGCTGGTCGTCTCGATCTGCTTTGCTGAATTAGCGAGCAGGACCCCGAAACCCAAATATGCAGCGCAGCAATCGGTGGCGAGTTCCTCCAGCTCGGGGCCGCCGGGCGGATCGCCCAGCCCCATCAATAGGTAGTGGCACAATTCATGCGCAAACGTCCCGGCCAGCCCATCGGGATCCCTGAGCATATCAGAGCGATAGCGGATCACAGGTGTGTCATGTTCCACCGAGAATGTTCCTAAGGCACCGGGGTCTTCGATTAGGTACAGCTCCGGCTCTTCCTCACGCTTCTCGACCATTTCCAGCTCACAGTCCCATTCGCTCATTCCCATCAACTGGCGCACGGCATCAAACAGCTCGGGACCGGTCTTAGCACCGATGAGCGAAGGGTGATCCGGCAGGACAAATTCGGGTCTGATATGCGCATCTGCAAGGACTGTTCTAAGCCAAGCGAAGCACGCCACCAGCCACTCAAACTCGTCCTCTTTTACCGGCGGTTTGGGCCGAAATAGGCGCATGCGACAGGTTTCCAAGCGGGAGCCATCTGGGAGTGACACTTTAGACCACGCAGCGCCCATACCGCGCAAGCACAAAAGGCCTGACCAATGGGCCAAGCCTTCGAATATTACTAAAAGCTGGTAGAGGGAATTGAATTTAGATCGGGCGCTGACGGCGCAGGGCGAGCAGCCTCCGGCCAATTTCCAGCCTACCGACTGCCAAAGAGGCAAGAACCTATGTCTGAGGGA
>CAZDHB010000015.1:32095-46302 GCA_964505255.1 uncultured Porphyrobacter sp. | reverse complement strand
GATTAGGCGCGAATTTCTATCGGCGTTCCATTGGGTATAATTTGCCACAATTCGGCCATTTCAGCATCGCTTAAGGCAATGCAGCCATCGGTCCAATCCCCTACTATACGGGACCCGTCTGGCGCGCCGTTGGGTTGTCCATGGATAAAGATCGCACCGCCCGGCGAACGGCCATGCGCGCGGGCATGGGCACGGTCATTTTCGTTCGGATAATTGATATGAAGGCTGAGGAAATACCGGCTTTGGGGATTGCCATAGTCGATAATATAGCGCCCCTCTGGCGTGCGTTCGTCGCCCTGAAATTCCTTGTGGCCAACCGGCATATCGCCAAGCGCAACATTGGAATAGACGCGCAAAACCTTTCCATCGGCATAGACCGTGAGCGTCCTGTCCGATTTATCGACCAATACAAAATCGGCGACGACCCCGTCGAGGCCGGGCGCTTCTCGGGCATTGGCCGGGCTTGCCACAGCAATTAAGGCAAGTGCCGCGATTGCGATCAAAAAGAACCGGCCGAATGCGAAACGGATGCTCGCCTGGGGCCGGGAAAGCGCGAAAGGGGAAGATGAACAGGACATAACAATCCTGCTAACCCCAATTCGTTAACCATAAATCAATCGAGGAACGGGTCGGTTACCAATATGGTGTCTTCGCGCTCTGGGCTGGTGCTGACCAAGGCCACCGGTGTCTCGATCAATTCCTGCACCCGCTGAATATATTTGATCGCCTGAGCGGGTAAATCGGCATAGCTGCGCGCGCCAGCGGTGGTCTCGTGCCAGCCCTCCATTTCCTCGTAAATCGGCTCCACTTCATCCTGCTCCCCCGCGTGGCTCGGGAAATAGTCGATCACATTGTTATTGAGCCGGTAGCCGGTGCAGATCTTGATCGTATCAAACCCGTCGAGCACATCGACTTTGGTGAGAGCTATCCCGGTGACGCCGCTGATCGCGCAGGATTGGCGCACCAAAACGGCATCGAACCAGCCGCATCGCCTTTGCCTGCCTGTTACCGTGCCAAATTCATGGCCGCGCTCGCCCAGACGCTGTCCTACATCATCATCCAGCTCGGTCGGGAAAGGGCCGCTGCCCACGCGTGTTGTGTAGGCTTTCACAATGCCGAGTACGAAACCGGTGCTATTGGGCCCCAATCCCGACCCGCTGGCGGCGGTTCCGCTGACCGTGTTGGAGCTGGTCACAAAAGGGTATGTGCCGTGATCAATATCGAGCAAGACGCCCTGCGCACCTTCGAACAAGATCTTGGCACCGGCCTTGCGCACTTTCTTTAAGCGTTTCCAAACCGGCTGCGCAAATTGCAGCACAAATGGGGCAATTTCGCGCAGCTCGCTCAGCAAGGCTTCGCGGTCAATCGGCGCTTGCTCAAAACCGGCGCGCAAGGCATCGTGATGCGCGCATAAACGGTCCAGCTGAGGCTCAAGGTGATCGAGATGCGCCAAATCGCATACGCGGATGGCGCGCCGTCCAACCTTGTCCTCGTAAGCAGGGCCAATGCCGCGCCCGGTTGTGCCGATCTTACCAGTGCCCGCCGCCGCTTCGCGCAGCCCATCCAGATCGCGGTGGATCGGCAAGATCAGAGGACAATTATCAGCAATCGCAAGATTATCAGCCGTGATCGTAACGCCTTGCGATTCGAGTTTCTCAATCTCGGCCATCAACGCCCAAGGATCGAGCACCACCCCATTGCCGATCATTGATAAAGTGCCCGAGACAATCCCGCTGGGCAGCAGGCTCAGCTTATATGTGGTGTCCCCGACCACCAGCGTGTGACCCGCATTGTGACCGCCTTGAAACCGGACAACGGCATCCGCGCGGCTGGCGAGCCAATCGACAATCTTGCCCTTGCCTTCATCGCCCCACTGGGCACCGATAACGGTAACATTAGCCATGCTTTATGCACTTCCATTTCATATTATCGCCCGCTCTGCCCAATAGCGCGCTCGGCGCTGTGAGATGAGGTCTTTAAGGGGACGCGCGCGGAGTTAGTCGCTGCCGAGCCTGAGGGCAAGCGCATCGCGGCCAACAAATGGGACAAATTGGCGCATTTTCCAAGAATCTCCGCAGATTCGCGGATCGCCGGGGCCGAACTGCTAAAAATACATCCCACTCAGCATATCGCAAAAAAAGACCGCTCGGCGCTGGATCGTGCATCAAATGCAGGCGAGCGGAACCGTTTGGGGCTTGCGCGCGGGCAATAAGTCGAGGCTTAACATTATGTTAGGAAAGTTTGGAAAGTTTGGAGAAACTATCGCAGCAGTAGGTCGGCATGCAGCACGGCACGAGTTCAGCGCAGAACCTGCCGTATATGCAATGGCAGACCAACCGGCTTTTGGGGAAAAACCGGGCACTGCAGCCGAGACAAAAAGACGGGGCCGGAGGTTAAAACATGACCAAGACGCTGGAAAAAAGCGAGCGGCCAAGCTCAAAAACGCATAGATCTACCTCGGTCGATAAGGCCGCGCTGAGTGAGCAAGACCGGCCAGAACGGGGCCCAAGGCAAACCGGCGCAGATGACGCATATCTTGGGTCGCTATCCTCAACTCAGCTTAAAGCAGCCGGAGCCTCGACCCTTGCGCTGGGCGTTGCGGCTTGCGGCGGCTCTGGCGGCGGGATCACGGCCTCGGACGGCGGCTCGGGTGCCGCCTCCTCCAGCGGAGGCACGGGCACAGCCGTGCTGACCCCGCAATCGGATGAGGAAGCCGCCCGTTTCCTATTGCAGACAAGTATCGCCGCCTCGACAACCGAAATCGAGTCCCTCAAAACGCGCGGGTTTGAACCCTGGCTCGATAGTCAGCTGAGCCAGTCGATTGATCAAACCGGAACTCAGTGGCTGCAATCTAACGGGTTCGGCACGGTTGATGAGAACCGCTGGTACAACAGCCGCAGCCCCGGCGATTACATGATCTGGAACCAGTTGATGAGCGGATCCGGCGAAGTGCGCAAACGCGCGGCGCTGGCCCTTTCTGAATTTATGGTTGTGTCGCTCAATTCGGTCAATTTCGCTTGGCGCAGTCAGGGGATCGCGCGCTATTGGGATATTTTGAACGAGCGTGCATTTGGCAATTTTCGCGACTTGCTCGAAGATATAACGCTTAACCCCGCTATGGGCGTTTTTCTCAACACCCGCGGCAACCGGCGGGCAGACAATAGCGGGCGCGCACCGGACGAGAATTATGCCCGCGAGGTGATGCAATTGTTCACCATCGGTCTGGTTGAGCTCAACCCCGACGGGACGGCCCGCACTGACAGCGCAGGCAACCCGATCGAGACTTACACCAATGCCGATGTGACCGAGCTGTCGAAAGTCTTCACCGGCTATGATTACGACGCCTCAACCACGAGTTTCACGCAGGAAATCGGCACGGACAGGCAAGTGCCCTCAATTGAATATACCCAATTGCCGATGACCGCCGACAGCACGCGTTGGTTCAATTCCCGGACGGTTGATTTCCACTCCGCCGAGGCCAAGAGTTTCCTTGGAACCGCCATCCCTGCCGGAACCAATGCGGCCGAAAGCCTGCGCTTGGCCCTCGACGCCTTGTTCAATCATCCCAATGTCGGCCCGTTCTTTGCCCGGCAGATGATCCAGCGATTGGTGACGAGCAATCCCTCGCCCGCCTATGTTCAGCGCGTGGCGAGCGTGTTTGACAATAATGGCGCTGGCACGCGCGGCGATTTGCGCGCCGTATTCAAAGCGATTTGGATGGATGAGGAAGCGCTCGCCCCGGCAAATCTGCAAAGCACGACCTTTGGCAAATTGCGCGAACCGATATTGCGGCTGGCCCAATGGGCACGGACCTTCGGCGCCTCTTCAGAAAGCGGGTTTTGGACCGTGCGTGACACCGCCGACCCAAGCACAAGGCTGGGGCAAAGCCCGCTGCGCGCGCCATCTGTGTTTAATTTCTTCCGCCCGGGATATGTTCCGGCCAATTCCAATGCCGCGAACAACAATCTGGTCGCCCCCGAATTTCAATTGCTCAATGAAAGCAGCGCGCCGGGATATGTCAATTTCATGAGCCGTGTGATCGAGGGCACCCAATTTGTGACCCGCGATCTGGTGGTCCCTTACACGTCTGAGCTCAGCATAGCGCATGACGCCGATGCCTTGCTGGCGAGGGTCAATCTGCTGATGTCCGGCGGGCAATTGTCCGATGCCAGCCTATCGGTGATCCGTTCAGCGCTTGACGATTTTCCAGCCACCGAAACCGGCAATGAGGACACCAAGATCAGGCGGGTCCATGCCGCGATCATGCTGGTGATGGCCTCACCTGAATATCTGGTCCAGAAATAGGAGGGTTTGCAAGCCATGTTTATTGATAAAACTGACGAACTTTCCCGCCGCGCCTTTATGCGCCGCTCCAGCCAATTGGCCGCCGCAGGGGCTGCCTCCAGCTATGCTTTGGGATTGGCTGGCATTGGCGAATTGGCCGCTTTTAACGCAGGCGATGATTACAAGGCCTTGGTTTGCATCTTCCTTTATGGCGGCAATGATCACGCCAATATGCTGATCCCGTTCGATGCCGCCAATTACAGCGCCTATGCCAATATTCGAGGCGGCGACGGCGAAGGCGGAGGCGGCATTGCCTTGCCGCGCGCAGACCTTGCAAACACGGTGTTGATGCAGCCGCAAAACCAGGTCCTGACCAATGATATCCAATATGCATTGGCACCGACCATGCCGCGTTTGAAAGCGCTGTTTGATAGCGGGCAAATGGCACCGCTGCTCAATGTTGGCCCGCTTGAGGCGCCGACGACCCGCGCTCAATATGATGCCCGCAGCGTGCCTTTGCCGCCCAAGCTTTTCTCGCACAATGATCAGCAGTCCACTTGGCAATCATCGCAGCCCGAAGGCTCCACCACCGGGTGGGGCGGCCGCATGGGCGATCTTGCGATGAGCGCGAACACCAATGCGGTGTTCACCAATATCTCTGCGACCGGCAATGCGGTCTTTCTCGCTGGGCAAAACTCGCTTGCCTATCAAATCTCGCCCAATGGCGCGGTCGCGGTGAACGGTGTGCGCGGCGGTCTCTATCGTTCGAGCGCGGCCGGCAGCGCTTTGCAAAGCCTGCTCACCCAGCCAGCAAACCATTTGCTGGAGGCGGATCACACCAATGTCTTGCAGCGCTCCATTCAGGCGGAGGGATTTGTCTCAGATGCGCTCGAGCCTGTCGCGCTATCCACTAGCTTCACCCCCGAGGAAGGCAGCAATTCGCTGGCGAACCAATTGCAGATCGTGGCTCAGCTTATCGCCGCCCGCAATGCCTTGGGCGTGCGCCGGCAAGTGTTTTTCGTGGCGACCGGCGGTTTTGATAATCATGACGGTTTGATCGGACAGCATGGCAATCTCTTGGGCGGTCTCGATTTTGCGATGGACGCTTTTTACCGGGCGACTGTCGAACTGGGCGTCGCCAATCAAGTCACCAGCTTCACCGCATCTGATTTTGGCCGGACGCTCGCCTCTAATGGCGATGGCTCAGATCATGGCTGGGGCGGACATCATCTCATCCTTGGCGGCGGGGTCAATGGCGGACGCTTTTATGGCACTGCGCCCGCTGTCTCGCTGGATACAGATGATCAGGTGGGCCGCGGACGCTTGCTACCGACAACCGCGGTTGATCAATATTCGGCAACTTTGGCTCAGTGGCTCGGCGTCGAGGCCAGCGAACTGCCCAGCGTCTCGCCCAATATTGGCCGTTTTCAGACGAGCGATCTGGGCTTTATGCAAAGCGAGGCCCCAACTGCATCCTAAGCTCGCGGCGCCTTAAGCCCGCCGCCTCAGAAGCCCGCCGCACACGTCAAAGCGGCGCAGGTTTGCCGCGCTCAAGCCTGTGCGAACAGCCCAGCGCCGCCGGATCATCATCCGCGCTGAGGGCAGCAAGCGTGCGCCAGCCTTCCTTGCGCAAGCGCGCCGCCAGCCTCGCATCCGTTCCAAACGGCAAAAACACCAGACTGGCCGCCTCTTGCGCGCCCGTGCCCGCTGCACTCTCCAAGGCATCAAGCAGCGGCTCTACATAGATCGAGACACCGCTGGCCGCCTCGCCAGAGCCTTTGATGAGGTAAGTGCCGCCGCGCCCGATAGCTGCGCGCGCACCATCTGCATAAAGCGTAAAACCGAACCAGCTTTGATATTCAAAGCCGTGCCGCTCACTAGGGTCGAGCGTAATCCGGGCGGGTTTCTTGACCGGTCCGCCGACCGCCTCGCCAATCGCGGAGGCAATCACTTTCAATCCGGCAATTCTGCTGGCTAAGGCGCCCTTGGCATCGATTGCGGCGAGCTTCTCGATCGCCTCTTCAAATGGCCCCGTGGCATAAAGCAAAGGCAGATAAGCCTCACCGCCCTCGATTGCCGCCAGCCCGCCTGCGTCTTTCGTATCGAGCTCTTGGCGAACCGCCTCACGCGCAGCGGCCGGCAGCGGCAAAGCTTCTGCAGCCAAAGTGTCCACCAGATCGGGCAAAGTGAGATCGACCGAGATATTGGATACCCCGGCCGCGGCCAGCGCCTCTATCGCCGTCGTCACGATTTCAGAGGCTGCCTCGGCGCTGTCGCTACCGATGAGTTCCGCACCCAATTGCATGCGTTGGCGCGCCGGATCGAGTTGATCGGCCTTCACCACCGCGACCTCGCCCCCATAACATAGTCTCAGCGGGCGCTGTTCGGCGGCGAGGCTGGTCGCAGCGATGCGTCCGATCTGCACGGTCATATCGCTGCGCAGGGCCAGCGTGCGCAGGCTGACCGGGTCTGTAAAGCGCACCATTTGCCGGGTGCGGACCCCGTCCATGCGGCCCGCGAGCGATTTTTCAAACTCGATCAGTGGCGGACGAACCCGGTCGTAGCCATGGGCGTCTAGCGCCCCCAGCACCTGACGCATGGCAGCCGTGATCGCGCCTGCCTTGGCCGGCAAGGCGTCCTCTAGACCTTCGGGCAAGAGGTCATCAGGCATAAGATCATCGGCATTGTTCATCATGCGCCCGGCCATGCCGCAATCATCGCTAAAATGCCAGCGGCATTGCGACCTTCACGCCTTCCATTTGCTGAGCCGAGGCAATCACCTCCGCCGGGATCGGCGCATCGACACTCAATAGCAAGACCGCCTCGCCGCCAGCATCACGGCGTCCCAAATGGAAGGTGCCGATGTTAATGCCGTTTTCGCCCAGCAAGGTCCCGATCCGGCCAATAAAGCCCGGCGCATCCTCGTTGACGATATACAGCATATCGCCTTTGAGTTCCGCCTCGATCCCCACGCCAAACATTTCCACCAGACGCGGTGCAGAGCTGCCAAACAAGGTTCCGGCAACCGACCGGTCGCCTGCCTCGGTGCCGACGGTTACCCGCAGCAGCGTATTGTACGCCCCTTCGCGCTCGTGCCGCACCTCGCGCACCTCCAGCCCGCGCTCTTTCGCCAAGTAAGGCGCATTGACCATGTTCACCGTTGCCGAATAGCGCCGCATAAATCCGGCCAGAACCGCGCCCGTAATTGGTTTGCCGTTCAGTTCTGCCGCGGCCCCTTCACGCTCGATACTGATATTGGTGAGATTGCCATGCGCCAGCTGTCCCACCAGGCTGCCGAGTTTCTCCGCCAATTCCATATAGGGTCTCAGCTTAGGCGCTTCCTCAGCGCTCAGCGAAGGCATGTTGAGCGCATTCGTAACCCCGCCATTGACCAGATAATCGCTCAATTGCTCGGCCACTTGCAGCGCGACATTAACCTGCGCCTCGGTGGTGGAGGCGCCCAAATGCGGGGTGCAGATAAAGCCGGGCTTGCCAAACAGCGGGCTATCCTTGGCAGGCTCTGTCTCGAACACATCCAAAGCAGCGCCCGCAACATGGCCGCTATCGAGCAATTCAGCCAGCGCCGCCTCATCAATCAGGCCGCCGCGTGCGCAATTGACAATCCGCACACCGGGTTTGGTCTTGGCAAGGTTTTCCGCGCTCAAAATATTGCGCGTCTCGTCCGTCAGCGGGGTATGCAAGGTGATAAAGTCGGCCCGCTCCAGCAAGCCGTCCAGCGTCACTTTTTCGATCCCGAGTTCGATCGAGCGATCCTCGGTCAAGAACGGATCAAACGCGATCACTTTCATTTTGAGGCCTTGCGCGCGGCTGGCGACAATTGATCCAATATTACCGGCCCCGATCAGACCCAGCGTCTTGCCGGTGACCTCGACCCCCATAAAGTCCTTTTTCGGCCATTCACCGGCCTGCGTGCGGGTATTGGCCGCCGGAATTTGCCGAGCGAGCGCCAAGGTCATGGCAATCGCATGCTCCGCGGTTGTGATAGAATTGCCAAACGGCGTGTTCATCACCACCACGCCTTTGCCAGAGGCGTGAGCAATATCGATATTATCGACCCCGATGCCAGCGCGGCCGATCACTTTAAGATTGGTTGCCGCATCCAGAATTTCAGGTGTCACCGTTGTCGAAGAGCGGATCGCGAGCCCATGATAATCGCCGATCACCGCTTTCAGTTCTTCCGGGCTCATCCCGGTTTTCACATCCACTTCGCAGCCGCGCTCTTCAAAAATGCGCGCTGCGTTCGGGTCCATCTTGTCAGAAATCAATACTTTGGGTTTTGTCATGTGAAATTCCTTGCGCCCTGCTTTGCAAAAACCGACGTTTTGCGAGGAATGACAGGAGCTTAAAATGTGTTCAAAAGGATCAGGAAAGGCGCCGCATCCATGCCGCGCCATTCGCGCCGAAATCAGCCGGCTTTGACAGCTGCGTAAGCCCATTCGATCCATGGCAAGAGACGTTTCAGATCCTCTTGCTCGACCGTGCCGCCGCACCAAATACGCAAAGAAGGCGGCGCATCGCGGTAACCATTGAAGTCATAGCCGACGTCGCGCTCTTCAAGCAGCTTTACGATTTTCTTCGGAACTGCGGCCTGATCGTCGGCAGAGAGGTTTTCGTACCAATCACCGGTGAACTGCATGCACACGCCGGTGTTGGTCCGTTTGGCCGGATCAGACACCATGTTCTTGAGCCATGGGGTCGCCTCGATCCAGTCGCACACGATCTTGGCATTGGCATCCGCGCGTTCAAACATCGCCTTGCGTCCGCCCAGCGCCTGCGCCCATTCAAGCGCAGCAATGTAATCTTCCGTCGCCAGCAAGGATGGCGTGTTAATCGTCGCCCCTTCGAAAATAGCGCGGTTGATTTTGCCGCCTTTTTTAACGCGGAACAGCTTGGGCAATGGCCACTCAGGATCATAGCTTTCGATCCGGTCAATCGCCTTTGGAGAGAGGATCAGCATCCCGTGCTGCGCCTCTGAACCCATCACTTTTTGCCATGAATAGGTCGTCGCATCGAGCTTGTCCCACTCCATCTCCTGAGCGAAAATGGCACTGGTTGCATCATTGATCGTGATGCCCGCGCGCCCCGGCTCCAGCCAATCGGTGTTGGGAATTTTGGCGCCCGATGTGGTCCCGTTCCAAGTGAACACGACGTCATTATCCTGCGGGATTGTGTGGAGATCGGGGATCTCGCCATAATCCGCATCAAGCACTTGCAAATCTTTGAGTTTGAGCTGCTTAACCGCGTCCTGGATCCACACATTGCCAAAGCTTTCCCAAGCCGCAACGGTTGCAGGGCCTGCGCCCAGCATCGTCCACATCGCGCATTCCAGCGCGCCCGTATCGGAGGCAGGCATAATGCCCACCAGATAATCCTCAGGCACGCCCAGCATCTCTTTACTGAGGTCGATGGCATATTTAAGCCGCGCCTTGCCTGTCGCACTGCGGTGCGAGCGGCCCAAAGCTTCAGTTTTGAGATTGGCGGCATTCCAGCCGGGAAATTTCACTGTCGGCCCAGATGAAAATTGCGGCCGTTCAGGTTTCAGAGCAGGCTCGGCGCCTGCTGCTGCAGTCAAGTCAGTCATGTATTCTCTCCTTACAGAGAGCACGCGCGGCGTTGGGACCGCGTGGCCCGAGCGCGGCCCTAAAGATTGTTGGGCGCATGTCAAGCCAAGGGCCTCTGCTAATCTGTGCCAAAGCCCACGCAGTCCTGGTGGCAAGACACGCAATAGCCTCTCGCCAAGCACGCATTGCTGGATTAAGAGGCGGGCTTGGCCATGGATGTATCCGATCTTCGCATTGCGCTGTTTAGCGGTAATTATAACTACACTCGGGATGGGGCCAATCAGGCGCTCAACCGATTGGTGGGACATTTGCTGTCGCGCGGCGCGGCGGTGCGGGTCTATTCCCCGATGGTCGCCGAACCCGATTTCCAGCCAACCGGCGATTTGATTGATGTGCCCAATGTGCGCATGCCCGTCAAAGGGCGCGGCGAATATCGCCTGCCGCTCGGCCTTAATGATGACGCGCTGGCCGATCTTGAACGGTTTGCGCCCAATACGCTGCACCTTTCCTCGCCTGACCCCACCGGTCACGCGGCGCTCAAATGGGCGCGCGCGCGTGATTTGCCGGTGCTCGCCTCGGTCCACACGCGGTTTGAAACCTATCCGCGCTATTACAAGGCGGGCTTTCTCGAACCCGGCATCGAATGGATTTTGCGCCGCTTTTACAATCGCTGCGATGCACTGGTTGCTCCATCAGAAAGCCAGATCGCCGAACTGAAAGCGCAAGGCATGCATGAGGACATCACCATCTGGTCGCGCGGCGTCGATCAGCAAATGTTCAATCCGGCCAAGCGCGATCCGGCTTGGCGCACAGCCATGGGACTGGGCGAGGACGAGGTGGCGATCACCTTCCTTGGCCGTTTGGTGATGGAAAAAGGGCTGGACATGTTTGCCGACACGATTGTCGCCCTGCGCCGGATGCAAGTGCCGCACCGGGTGATGGTCATCGGCGATGGGCCAGCGCGCGCATGGTTCGAGAAATCCTTGCCCGGCGGGGTTTTCGCAGGATTTCAGACAGGCCACGAACTCGCACGCGCCTTGGCCAGCACGGATGTGTTCTTCAACCCTTCGGTCACCGAAACCTTTGGCAATGTCACATTGGAAGCCATGGCGAGCGGCTTACCGGTCGTTGCCGCAGGCGCAACCGGCAGCGCCAGCCTGGTCGAAAGCGGCGCAACAGGCACTTTGGTCGAGGAAGGAACCGCGCAAGGCTTTGCCGAGGCGCTCGCGCCTTATTGCACCGATGCAGCGCTGCGCGAGGCGCATGGCTCGGCTGGCCGCGCCAGAGCAAGCGAATACAGCTGGGATGCCATCAACGAGGCTGTCGCGCAGACATACCTGAGGCTGCATTATCAGCGTGAGCAGATTGCGCCAGAAGCCTGAAACCAGAAACCTGAGACCTGAAACCTGCGATCACTTAATCGCTAGCGCAGGCCCCTTAACGCAGGACCCCGGCCATGCGCATTCTCAGTGCATAAAACAGCAGCGCCAGAGTAATCACCCAGATCATTATCGCGAGCAGCGGGCTTTGCAGGTTTTCCGGGGTTTGCGTCAAAATATGCTGGTAAATTGATGTCCCGACAAGGCCAATCACCGACACCACAAGCGATGTCACCGCCCAGCGTGACCGCAGCAGCAGCAATATCGACCCAAACAGCGCGCCCCATACGCCCAAGGCCCACAGACTATTGGCCCAGACCGGATAGCTGTCGAAATAGGCGATATCCGCCGCGCTCATCCCAAGGTCAGCCAATTTGCCCATCCGCGTCATGGTGTAGCTATACGCCCCGATTGAATTCCACAGCAGTGTAACCACCCCAATCAACCAAAGGTGCCAAGGTGTCTTCTCCTCCTGATCGAGCATCATTCCCTCCCGTTATGATCTGAAAACACATGGTTTTTACCATAGCAAAACCTCGGCATCAAATTTTGCCCCAAGGGGTATTGGCAAAGCGCTCTCTCATACTGGCGCAAATCTGGGCTTGGTCTTGTGCGGGCTTTGCTTCTAAGGATTGACGCCTAAGAGTTAGCCCAAGAATATGGCGCCCCTCAAGGATACGAGGGCGCTTTTGGCGCGCATGAAAGCGGAAAGTTATGGCGGATCTGTTTGGTGATAATGCGCAAAGCGGCGCGCAAGATGGCTGGCAATCCGGCTCTGATATGCCGAGCGCTGCGTCCCCCAATGCCCCGCTCGCTGATCGGCTTCGTCCCCGCAGCCTAAGCGAGGTAATCGGGCAAGATCATTTGACCGGACCAGAAGGCGCGATTGGCCGTATGGTCAAGGCAGGCCGGCTTTCCAGTATGATCTTATGGGGGCCGCCCGGGACCGGCAAAACCACGATCGCCAAATTGCTCGCAGCTTCTGTGGGCATGCGTTACCAAGCCATCAGCGCCGTTTTTAGCGGCGTGGCTGATCTGAAGAAAGCCTTTGCCGCCGCGGATACATTCGCCGCAAGAGGCGAACACACATTGCTGTTCGTGGACGAAATCCACCGGTTCAACCGCGCGCAGCAAGACGGCTTTTTGCCCTTCGTGGAACGCGGCACCGTGACGCTGGTCGGGGCAACCACGGAAAACCCCAGCTTTGCGCTGAACGCGGCCCTGCTGAGCCGCGCGGCCGTACTGATTTTGCAAAGGCTGGATCACGCAGCGCTCGAGCAATTGTTGCTGCGAGCAGAAAGGTTGGAAGGTCCTTTGCCGCTCACCGCAGAGGCCCGCGCAGCCCTGATCGCGGGCGCGGACGGCGATGGCCGCTTTCTCCTCAATTCGGCTGAAACGCTGTATAATGCGCAAGTGGACGAACCGCTTGATCCAGCAGCATTAAGCCGTTTTCTCCAGCGCCGCGTTGCCGTTTACGACAAAGATCGCGATGGTCATTACAATCTCATTTCGGCGCTTCATAAGGCCCTGCGCGGCTCTGATCCGCAAGCCTCGCTTTATTACTTGGCCCGCATGCTGACCGCTGGGGAAGAGCCGCTCTATGTGCTGCGCCGTCTGGTCAGATTTGCCTCAGAAGACATCGGCCTCGCGGATCCAGCCGCCTTGACGCAATGTCTCGCGGCGAAAGAGGCTTATGAATTTCTTGGCTCTCCTGAAGGGGAACTCGCGATTGTCCAGGCCTGTGTTTACTGCGCCGCCGCGCCCAAATCGAATGCCGCCTACGCCGCTCAGAAAGCCAGCTTCGCCAGCGCCAAGAAAACCGGAAGCCTGATGCCGCCGCCGCATATTCTCAACGCCCCAACCAGCCTGATGAAAGACATCGGTTACGGCGAGGGCTATGCTTACGACCACAATGATCCAGACGGGTTTTCTGGCGATGATTATTGGCCAGAGGGAATGGAGCCGCAGGTCTATTACGAGCCGGTAGAACGCGGGTTTGAACGCAAGGTCAAAGAACGCATCGCCTATTGGAATAAATTGCGCGCCGATAGGGCTGGTTGAGCCGGTGAGCGCATCCCGGTTTCAGCACTTTCTGGCGATCGACTGGTCCGGCGCCCAAGGCGAAAGACACAAGGGCATTGCGATGGCGCTGGCGCAAGAGGCTGGCGGCCCGCCCGCTTTGATCCCGCCTCCCAAAGGGGGCTGGTCGCGGCCCCGCATTCTCAAGTTTTTGCAAGAGGAACTGCCAGCCGACACGCTGGTGGGCCTTGATCTTGGCATATCGTTACCATTTGCCGATTGCGGCGCATTCTTTCCCGGATTGGACAAAAGCCCGGCAGATGCTGCTGCGCTGTGGCAATTGATTGACGAGACTTGCACGAATGACGCGCATCTTGGCGCGGGCGGGTTTGTCGATGCGCCCCAGTTTGCACCCTATTTCCGGCGGCATGGCGGGCGCGAAGGGGCGCTGTTTCGCTGTGATAAGGCAAGTCATGGACGCGGCCGGCTGCGCCTCACAGAACACGCTCAGGCTGCGCGCGGTCTGCGGCCCTATTCCAATTTCAACCTCGTTGGCGCAGCACAAGTGGGCAAATCTTCCCTCACCGGCATGCGTATGCTGCATGCATTGCGCGGCAAATTGCCCGTCTGGCCGATTGATACGCTGCCTCAATCAGGGTCATTGGTGGTCGAGATTTACACCGCTCTGGCTGCGGTTGAGGCGGGCCGCCCGCCGGGCAAAACCAAGGTTCGCGATTTCGCTGCGCTGGACGAGGCACTCATCAAACTCGGCTCGGCCGTGATCGGCAAGCAAGGCGTGCTGGACGATCATTCAGCCGATGCCCTGATTACCGCCGCCTGGATGAGGCGCGCTGCTTCTAACAGCGCTTTATGGAAACCCGCTCAATTGACGCGCGACATTGCGCGGACCGAGGGTTGGACTTTTGGCGCCTAAACGCACGCG
>CAZDHB010000015.1:29048-31995 GCA_964505255.1 uncultured Porphyrobacter sp. | reverse complement strand
AAGCGGCTAAAGATGAGACATCCATGAAAAAGGGGGAGCCGATCAAATCAGCCCCCCCTCTCAAGCCATGTTCTATTGCGTGATTTACGCAGCGGCGACCTTGCGGCGACGCATTGCCGGGCTACGCATGAAGTGCCCCAGAAGACCGAAGCCAAAAATCATTTGCAGCCACGTCGAAGGCTCAGGCACAGCGAAGGCCTGATAAATCGTCGCGGTGCTCAAACGCACATTCGGGTTCGCCAGAACATCAAAGTTCAGATCCCAACCAATCGCATCCAGCGCTGCCAGATCAGCCGATGTTACGACGCCATTGACCCCGCTGCACAGGAACGGGTTCATGATGCCGATAAAGTTCGAGCAGGTTCCGTTGTTCTGCCAATGCGAGGCTTGGAAGCCATTGCCATTGAAATCGCCCGATTGGAAAGCGGAATTGCCGAACAGCTGCGTCGCGCCGCCATCAATCGAGAAATAGGTGTCTTGGCCCGGTGCCCAGTTCAATTCGCCATCTGCTGAATAGCGGAAATGGTCGAGCGCCTCGGCAATGGCAAAGTCATTGATGTTAACATCACTAACCGCACCGCAGGCTTGCCCATCGGGACAGCCAAGGAAATCATAGGTGTCGACGCCTGAGGTAAAGCCCAAGGCATGGCCAATCTCGTGAATGGCAACGCCAACGAAATCAGACGCACCTGCATCAATGCCGTCCGATGGATCGAAATCAAAACTGGCCAGCGAGTTGAACGTGACATTTGCATCAGCGCCGTCAATGGTGCCGCCCAATGCCTTGAAATTGGCATTGTTGACGACGGTGAAGGCGTTGTTGTTCGAGCCATCGGAATCGACAATCGTTATATTGGTGTCGATACCGGTTTGATTGACCGGATCTTCATAGCCCGGCGTGATCGCTGTCACACCGCCTGTCGCATCAAGCGCCTCGAGATTGGTGACCGCGCTCACATCAAGGTTTGATGTCGCATCAAACGCCAGCGCATTATAATAGCCCGCCGTGGTGACCACGACTGCGTTGCTTTGCGCGCCGCCCAAGATACCCGGGCCAAGCTCGCCAAAACCGACATCAATATTGATCGTCACATCATCAGCAAGGATCGCGCCCCAAAACGCCGCAGCGATTTGAAACCCTTGTTCTGCCGGAGTTCCGGTGACGCCGCCAACATCGTTCAAGACAACATTTGCAGCATTGGCCGAATAAGCGCCCGCCACCAAAGCTGCTGCGGACACCGCGGCCGCCATTTTCTTCTTAATACCAGACATAAATGCCCCCAATTCCCTAAATTGAAAAGACGCATCAACACAGCCTCATCGGCAGCGCTATGCTTCCTCGTGTTCAAGATTTGGGGCGCTTGTTAATCAAGAGTCAAGCATTTGTATTTACTTAAGGAATTGGTTTTCATTGTGTCTCTAATTGAAACAGTTTTTGATCAATTCGTTTCAAAATGAAACATCCTGAGGGTGTAAAAACCCACTGGACAAAGGCCCGCCTTGCTGTCAAAGGCGCGCCAGCAAAAGAGGTAGCCGGCTTAGCTCAGTTGGTAGAGCAGTTGATTTGTAATCATCAGGCCGCGCGTTCGAATCGTGCAGCCGGCACCATTTTGCTTTCCAAAATCATCCATCGAATATTGGCTCGTTTTGGGCTGCGTCGAGCGCGGCGGAAGCTGAGCACCCCGGCTATGGTATCAGGAGCTAAGCTTCGCTTCGATGGCACTCGACAAAGCCCGCACGCGCTCTGCATTATAGCCCAAATCACTGAGGCCAACCCGGCTGACTGAGCGGATGTCGATTGCCCCTTCGGCAACCCGCACCACCACATCGTCCTTGAACCCAAAGGCGAAAGTTTCCGCAACGCCTTCGACCCTTGTGCCATCATCCGACACCGTCACATCGGTAAGGCCAATCTCGTTCATCGCTGCACTAATCGCGGTGATTGCTGCTGCGGCATCTCCCGAATAGGCAATCGAGGCAAGATCAGGATAGCTTTGCGCGATAATCTCGGCATGGTTTTGCGCGGCCAGCGGGGTGCCTTTCATCGCCTCGGACCAAGGCTCCATCTCTCCCAAAGGCACGCTGTAATCAGGGATCGGATTGGCCTCTTGCGCTTCCCTGATGGCCAGCGTTCGCGCGGTGAACACCGGCGGATTTTGCGGGCTCGTCGTGACATCATGGATCGGCGGAACCGCCTCGCCCTGTGCCCGCACCGATGCAAGGCCGGCAAAAATCGCCAAGGGAATAGCCAATGCAATGAGCGCCCGCCACCAACCGGTGCGCGGCTTTTTCAGCGCGGATGCGGCCAAGGCAACCAAGGCGAAAAGCGCCGCTCCCGCCACAAGGAACACGCCCATTTTCATCACCATGAAAAGCAGACCCGTCTGCCAGTCAATAATGCCAAACTTCGGGCCGAAGACAGCCACCGCAAACCAGCCCAGCAAGGCCAAGGAAAGCCATAAGGCGATTTTAGGAAGTCGTGCCAGCATCATTGCTCTCCATCAACATTATTGCTCTTCATCAATAAGCTTAAGTCTAAGCCCGCCGCGCCTGCCCGATCGCTGAGACCGGCCGCCAGTCACCCTCTGCCGCGATAAGGGGCAACCCCTTGATCAGGTAACCACAAATCCTCAGGCGCCGGGCCGCTTTGCCAAAATACATCGATCGGAATGCCGCCGCGCGGATACCAATACCCACCAATCCGCAGCCAGCGCGGCCGCATTTCCTCGGTCAATCGCTTGCCGATGCCCACGGTCACATCCTCGTGAAAGCCGGAGTGATTGCGAAAACTGCCCAGAAACAATTTGAGCGATTTGGATTCCACGATTGTCTTATCCGGCGCGTAATCGATCACCAGATGCGCAAAATCAGGCTGCGCAGTGACGGGGCAAAGCGACGTAAATTCAGGCGCGGCAAAACGCACCAGAAACAATTCTCCCTGACGCGG
>CAZDHB010000015.1:10946-28948 GCA_964505255.1 uncultured Porphyrobacter sp. | reverse complement strand
TGGCCTTTATCGGAATGGCCCGTTTTAGAACTGGATGCGTCGCTCATGCTGCGCATCTGCCGCGAAAACGGGGCATATGCAAGCAGGGCCTTTGCAAGGCGGGATTTCACCCTTTATTCAGCGCCTCCCGCTAACCTATCGGCCTCGTCATGCTGAATGCCTTTACCCTCGACTGCTCAAGAGAGCCTCTGCGTGCTGCTCGCGGCGCCTTATGCTGCGTATTGGCGGCGCTGCTGGCATGCCTCAGCCTGATTGGTTTGGCCGATTTCAGCGCTGCGCGCGCACAATCCGCAAGTGATTTCCAATTGCCGCCCGACACCGCGGCCAGCAATGCGCCAGAGGCAACCGGCGAAGAACCCGCAGTGCAAGGGCCGGTTGATCTGGAAGGGCCAGTGCCGATTGCCCCGCGCACAATTGCACCGGATGAGGCGGAAAATCCTGCACCCACGGCCCGAAACCCCTCCGAAAATCGGCAGAGCGAACCTGCATCTGGTGCTGCATCCTCCCCGGCAAGTCCGGCAGCGCAATCGGGGAATGCGGACAGCGCCAATGAACCCGGTGAAACTGAACCTGCTGGAACTACGCAGCCGCCGCGCGGGGTGCCTGCCGCTCAGCCGCCAATCCGCGAGGCAATTGGGTCTAGCGCCAGCGGCGCGGCAGCTTCGCGCTCGCCCGCTGCGCAAAATGGGCCAGCAGGCGCAGAACCGGCCGGCCCGATGCGGTTCCGCCTGCCCCCTGCTGCACCGCTCGAGGGCACCGATGGCGCGCCCGAGCGCGCGCCTCTCTCAGATGCCGAGACACGCGGGGCCCAGCCCCAAGGCGGTCAGGAAGCCGCAGCAACCTCGCAGGAGAGCCGCCAAAGCGCACCCGGCTTAACAGCCGTGCCCAATGCCGGATCATCGCTGCTTGATTTCTGGCCTGCCATTCTCGGCGCGCTCTTGGCGATGATGGCGGTGTTCTGGCTTGTTCGAGGCATGGGAGAGGCCAAAACCCCCGTTATAAAGCCGCCCCGCAATCGTCAGGTGATGGATCTGGACGGCCATTTAGCCGACGCCTCCGGCATAAAGGTGAAGCTGGAGCCGACCAGCTTCTCGCGCAGCATCATGAACGCCACCCTCACTTACCGCGTGACCTTGCGCAATGACGCTCTGGAGGCGCTGAACGATCTGGCGGTCGAGGCAGAGCTGATCTGCGCAGGACCCGATCTTGCCCTGAGCGACCAGATTGCCGATCCGCAAACCGCTCTGCCCCTATTGCATCAGGCTGACCGGCTGGCCTCTGGCCAAAGCGTCCGCTTCAATGGAACCGTACAGATGCCGATGTCCAAGGTCAGCTTTTTTCTGCAAGGCAAAACCGCCTTGTTGATCCCGCTGCTAAGGATGCGCATCGCGGCGCGCCAGCTTGACCCGATTGCCAAGACATATGTCATTGGCCAGATGGGCGCAGACACTTTGAGCAAGCCGCAGCCCTTCCCGATGGACGAAGGACCGCGCAGTTGGTCGCCCGTTACCTACCGCGAGATTGACAAAACCCACCAGACCAAACCGGCTGAGGGTGCAGGCCTCGACTAGGTTTTGCGCAGCGGCTAAGGCTGCGCTCATGACAGACAGTCTGGTTTCCACCGAATGGCTAGCCGATGCCTTGGCAAAAGGCGCTGAGGAGCTTGTGATCCTCGATGCAAGCGCCCATTTGCCCGCCGCCAAGCGCGACCCGCTGGCTGAATTTCTGCAAAAACGCATCCCCGGCGCGCTGTATCTTGATATGCCAAATCTCATCGATCCAGCATCCCCTGTTCCCAACACTGCACCCACCGCTGAACACTTCGCCGACCGCATGCGGCGGCTGGGGATTGATCAGAAAAGCCGCGTCATTCTTTACGATGATGCCATGATCAAAAGCTCCGCGCGGGCCTGGTATGTGATGCGCGCTTATGGCCTGCACGGCGCTGCACTGCTGGACGGCGGCTTTGGCAAATGGCGCAGCGAAGGGCGACCCTTGGAAAGCGGCGAGCCAGCCCCGCGCGAGCGCTCTCAATTCAGCGTCACTTTTCCAAAAGAGCGCGCCGGAAAACCCGAGGGCATTTTTTCCAAGACCGACATGCTCGCCAATCTTGAGACCAGCGCCTATCAGATGATCGATGCGCGTGATGCAGACAGGTTTAATGGCACTGAGGCCGAGGGGGGACATATTCCCGGATCAAAGCATTTGTGGTTTCGCACTCTGCTGGCCGATGACGGCACTTTTAAACCGGCAGATGAGCTAAGGCGTCTATTCGAAGAAGCCGGAATAGATGCCGAAAGACCCGTCATAACCAGCTGCAATTCGGGTATGACAGCTGCGGTGCTTGCTTTCGCGCTGCATGTGATCGGCCGCGCTGATACCGCGCTTTATGATGGCAGCTGGGCTGAATGGGGCGCTGACCCTGCAACGCCCAAAGCAAGCGGGGCACCATCTGCATGAGCAAGTCCCCCTTGGATTCTCGCAAAACCGCAAACTCGCGCAAAGCCAGCACCCGCCTCGTGACGGAGGGGCGCGGACCAGAAAACTCCGTGGTCAACCCGCCGGTTTACCGCGCCAGCACCCATTTATACGAGAATTGCGAAGCCCTTGCGAACGGCGTCAAAGCCAATGCCGATGGGGCGTTCTTTTATGGGCGGCGCGGATCGCCCACTCAATGGGCGCTGGCCGAGGCGCTGACTGCCTTGGAAAAAGGCGCTTTCGGGACCGTCCTTTACCCCAGCGGCGTGGCCGCCTTAGCCGGAGCGATGCTGGCGGTGTTGAAACCGGGCGACGACATTCTGATCAGTGACAATGCTTATGATCCCACGCGGTCCATGGCCATGGGACTGCTCAAACAATTGGGCATTGGCCACCAGTTTTTTGACCCGCTTGATCTGGACGGTTTCGCTGAGCATTTCACCCCTGAAACCAAGGCAGTGCTGCTTGAATGTCCGGGCAGCTTGACGATGGAAGTCTGCGATATTCCTGCATTAGCAGCCGCCGCCCGCGACCACGGCGCAATCAGCCTTTTGGACAACACTTGGGCCAGTTCCTTGGGCTTTCAGGGTTTGAGCCATGGCTGCGACATTGTCATTCAAGCCCTCACCAAGCATGTGGTGGGGCATAGCGATGTGATGATGGGTGCCTGCACCGCGGGCCAGCGCTGGTATCGGCGTTTGCGCATCCGCTCTCAGCAATTGGGGCAAGTGGTCTCGCCTGATGACGCGGCGCTCGCCTTGCGCGGGCTTCGCACCATGGAGGTTCGGCTTGAGAAAAGCAGCGCTTCGGCGCTCAAAATCGCCCGCTGGCTGGCGGCCAATGATGCTATCGCTCATGTCCTTTGCCCGATGCTGGAAGGCAGCCACGGCTATGATCTGTGGCAGCGCGACTTTACCGGCAGCTGCGGCTTGTTCAGTTTTGTCCTTCGAGGCGGCGATGCCGATCTGCGCGCGCGGCTGGTTGATGGGCTTGAGCTGTTTGGCATTGGCTATAGCTGGGGCGGCTTTGAAAGCCTGGCCTTGCCCTTTGATGTGAACCCGGTCCGCAGCATTATGGGCTGGCCTAAAAGCGATTGGTCGTCCAATGACAAGTTTGGCATACGCCTTTCCATCGGGCTCGAAGATGCAGACGATTTGATACAGGATTTGGATCAGGCTTTGATTGCAATGGGCAGCCAATGACACTCAGTTTCCTCGCCCCAGCCGCAGACGCGGTAATCCCTTCCTCTTCTGAGAGCGCCGAGGAGGGAGCAGACGCATCTGCCGCGGTTGAAATCACCACTGACGAAGTCTCGATAGAGGCCTCGCAAGTGGTCAGCACTGGCGAAACTGCCGGCGCCGAAGCCGAAAATGGGGCCGGGGAAACGGGCCTCGAAGACGGGGTCGCAGCCGCTGACGAACTGCGCGATGCGGTCTCCTCGCAAAGCGATGCGGCCGGTTCGTTTGTCGACACTTTGGATGCCTTGGCGATCGAGGTGGGCAGCATGCGGCTCTCGCTATGGGATGCAATCGTCGCGATTGGCCTTTTGGCGGCGGTCATCGCCGCGGCGTGGTTCGCGGTGCGGCTGTGCGCCATGCTGCTGCGCCGTTTTACCTCTTTCGACCAGTCACAAAGCCTGCTCGCAGAAAAGATCAGCACCATTCTTATCTGGAGCGCGGCGTTCTTCGTCGGCGTCGATATCCTTGGCATTGATTTGACCGCGCTGGCGGTGTTTTCCGGTGCATTCGGCTTGGCGATTGGTTTCGGCCTGCAGAAAACTTTCGGTAATCTGATCGCTGGCATCATTCTCTTGATGGATAAGTCGATCAAACCCGGTGATGTGATCGCCGTCACCGATGCGGTGGGCAATGAACGCTTTGGCCAAATCCGTAAGATTGGTGTGCGCGCCGTTTCGGTCACCACCAGAGACCAGCGCGAATATCTCATCCCGAACGAGAACCTGATGGTCAATCAGGTTGAGAACTGGTCCTATTCCTCGAAGAATGTCCGTATGCAAGTGCCTGTCGGGGTGAGCTATAATGCCGATCTCAAGCTGGCCGAGACTTTGATGCTCGAGGCGGCTGCGGAAAGCCCGCGCGTGCTCAAATCGCCCCCGCCAACCATTTGGCTGAGCGAATATGGCGATAATTCGGTGAATTTTATCATCCATTGCTGGATCAGCGATCCCGAGGACGGCGTGGGCAATATCCGCAGCGACGTGCTCAAGAAACTATGGTGGAAGCTGAAGGAAAACGAGATCGAGATCCCCTTCCCTCAGCGTGACCTCCATCTGCGCGATAATGACCAGTTTGAGCGGTTGATTGAAGCTTTGGCGGCATCAGGCAAGACCCACAAATAGACTTTTGGCCAATAGATCCTTTTCAATATTGGCCAAACAGCTGTGATAGCCCAGCTACCCCCCCACTAACTTCGCCTATCAAAACAAAAGCTGTCATACCCGACATGCTTTATCATTGGCAAAATATCGCGGCTTACCGCATGTGCTATTCATGGCGAACACAGGCACCATTTTTCTGGTTGGCGCAGGTCCGGGCGATCCCGATCTCTTAACCCTGCGCGCCGCCCGTTTGATCGCCTCCGCATCGATCATTGTGCATGATGGGCTGGTCAGCGGGCAAATCCTCGATATGGCCGCGCCCGGTGCAAGGCTTGTCTGCGTCGCCAAACAGCGCTCCAAACACACCTTGCCGCAGGACCAGATCAACGCCCTGCTGATTGAAGAGGCGCTGAAAGGCCATGATGTCGTTCGCCTGAAAGGCGGTGATCCGCTGGTCTTTGGGCGCGGGGGCGAGGAAGCAGAAGACGCCGCCGCCGCCGGCATCAAGGTCGAGATCGTCCCCGGCATTAGCGCTGCCAACGGCGCTGCTGCGGCCGCTCAGATTGCATTGACGCACCGCGACGCCGCCAGCGTGGTCAGTTTTGTTGCAGGCCAATGCAAAGGGTTGAAGGATCAAAACTGGGCCGGACTTGCGGGAAAGAATCGCACTTTGGTCATCTATATGGGGATCAAAACGGCACCTCAAATTGCCGAGAAACTGATGGAGGACGGCCTCGCGCCTGACATGCCAGTGGCGGTTATTGAAAACGCCGCGCGGCCCGAAATGCGCGTCCTGCGGGCACGCCTTGCAGGGCTGCCTGACCTGGTGAGGCGCGCGAAAGTCAAAAGCCCCGCGCTCATCATCATTGGCGAGGTGACCGCGCGCCAAGGGACCAATGCCGACCGGGTGCTGGCCCGGCTGGCCAATGACAGACTCGCTGCAGAGCGCGATTTCGACAGGAGTAAGGCTGAGTGAAATTACTAACCGGCAATGATTTAAAATCAGGCGCCGTCGTCTGGTGGACGGGCAGCGATTGGTCGCTGCATATCGAAGACGCAGCCGATGTTGGTGACGCCGCCGATGAAATCGCTGCGCGCGAGGAAGGCGCAAGACGCGTCAATGTTCCCTATGCGATCGATGCAGAAATGACCGAGGGCACGCCGCGGCCCGCTCATATCAAAGACCGCATCCGCGCGCTTGGGCCGACCGTGCGCCCTGATCTCACACTAAAACCAGCCGATCCCGATATCGGCAATTGGGTGATCTGATGTATCAATATGACCACTATGACCAGGCCATGGTCGACGCCCGCGTTGAGGAATTTCGCGATGCCGCCAAGCGCCGTTTGGAAGGCAAGCTGAGCGAGGATCAGTTCAAGCCGCTTCGGCTTATGAACGGTCTCTATCTGCAATTGCATGCCTATATGCTGCGCGTGGCGGTGCCTTATGGCACGCTTAACTCGCGCCAGATGCATGCATTGGCTGACATCGCGGATAAGTATGACCGCGGTTATGGCCATTTCACCACGCGCCAGAACATCCAGTATAATTGGATAAAACTGGAAGAGGCCGGCGATTTGCTGGCCGATCTCGCCAAGGTTGAAATGCATGCCATCCAAACCAGCGGCAATTGCATTCGCAATATCTCATCCGATCATTTTGCCGGGGCAGCGCGCGACGAATTGGTTGATCCGCGCCCCTATGCCGAATTGCTGCGTCAATGGTCGAGCTTCCACCCGGAATTCATGTATCTACCGCGCAAGTTCAAAATCGCGGTGATCGCCAGCGAAACCGACCGCGCGGCGATGAAATTGCATGATATCGGCATCCAAATTGTCGAGCGTGATGGCGCCATCGGCGCGGCATTTTATGTCGGCGGCGGTATGGGCCGGACCCCGATGATTGCGCCATTGATCCGCGATTTTGTCCCGCTCGATCAATTGATCACCTATGCCGAGGCATGCCTCAGGGTCTACAATCGCTATGGTCGGCGCGACAATAAATATAAGGCGCGGATCAAAATTCTGGTGCACGAGCTGGGCGCGGCCGAATACACCCGCCAAGTGGAAGAAGAATTCGCGCATTTGCTCACCCAAGGGATCGAACCGCCTTTGGCCGAGCTAGAGCGGATCAAACCCTATTTTGCAGACCCCGCGTTTGAAGACGGGGCCAAGACCTGCGACCGGTCTGATCCCGATTTCGCGCTGTGGGTTGATCGAAACACCCATCACCACAAACATGACAGCTATGTCAGCGCGGTCATCAGCTTGAAACCGGTCGGCGGCATTCCGGGCGACGCGTCGGCTGAACAAATGCACCTGATGGCGGACCTCGCCAAAGAATACAGCTTTGATGAAATGCGCGTGACCCATACGCAAAACATCGTCTTGCCGCATGTTGCAATTGCCGATCTTCATGCGCTCTGGACGCGGCTTGATGCGGCCGGGCTCAGCACACCGAACCTCGACCAAATAGGCGATATTATCGCTTGTCCGGGCCTTGATTATTGCAGCCTTGCCAATGCCCGCTCGATCCCTCTGGCTCAGAAAATTTCGCAATCCTTTGCTGCAAGCGGCAAGGATCAGAAACTGGGCGAACTTAAGCTGAAAATTTCCGGCTGTATCAATGCCTGCGGGCATCATCACGCCGGACACATTGGCATTTTGGGCGTCGATAAGAAGGGGGTTGAAAATTATCAGCTCTCCCTTGGCGGCAGCGAGGCCGAAGACACCAGCCTAGGCAAGATTACCGGGCGCGGATTTGATGAGGAAGGCGTGATTGCCGCCGTCGATACGGTGACCGATGTCTATCTTGCGAACAAGCAAGGCGAGGAACGCTTCCTTGATACGTACAACCGGATTGGCATGGCCCCGTTCAAGGAGGCGCTTTATGATTGATCTAGCCCCGAGGACCGCTGCGCTGATGGAAACCCTCGTTCACTTGCGCAATCAATCCGTAACTGGCCAACACGCGAATGGCCAAAACACGATTGGCCAAAACACTATTGGAGGGCGGGATGACTGATCTTTTGCGCTTCCGCGATGATGATATCGCCGACACCAGCACGGTGACTGTTGATGCCTTTTTGGGCCAAACCAACGCCGCCGCAGTCAGGATTGAGCCAGGGGACGATGCGCGTGCATTATTGCCGCATTTGGAGCGGCTGGCCTTGGTCGAGGTGAACTTTCCCGTGTTTGGCGATGGCCGCGGTTACAGTTCAGCCCGCATCCTGCGAGAGGCTGGATATGCAGGGGAATTGCGCGCGGTTGGCGATGTGCTGGTCGATCAGTTGAACAATATGCGCCGCTGCGGTTTTGATGCGTTTGCGCCCGATCACCCGCTTGACAGCGATGATACGCAAACCGCCTTGTCCCGCTGGCCCGAGGATTATCAAGCGGCCGCCGACCATGATCAGCCAATCTGGTCCAAACGCCATTCTGGCACCGGCCAAGGAACATCCTCATGAACGCAGTGCGACCGATTGACCGGCTGAATACAGCGCCTCGCTTTACCGAGCATGATGCCGTTCGCCTAAACCGGATGTTTCGTGGCAGCGATACCGAAGAAATGCTGCGTTCAGTCATCGAGGATAATCTTGCTGGCGACATCACGACCGTCTCCAGCTTCGGGGCGGAAAGTGCCGTATTGCTGCATCTGGTGGCGCAGGTAAAACCCGATCTGCCGGTTATGTTCCTTGATACGGGCAAGCATTTTCCCGAAACGCTGGCTTACCGCGACAAACTGATCGAAAGTCTGGGCCTGACCAATCTGGTCATTCTGACCCCCGATGAGACGCAGCTCACCGAGAAGGACGAAACCGGTTTGCGCTGGTCCTATGATCCCGATGGCTGCTGCGAAATTCGCAAAGTCAGGCCGCTGGCAAAGGCCATGGCCGCATTCGATGCCAGCCTGACCGGGCGTAAAGCCTTTCAGAGCGCAACCCGGGCCAATCTGCCCCGCTTTGAAATGGACACATCGGACGAGCAAGGCCGCCTCAAGATCAATCCGCTCATTGATTGGGATGCTCAGCGCATCGCAGCCTATTTTGAAGCGCATGATTTGCCGCGTCATCCGCTGATTGCGGAAGGTTTTCCCTCAATCGGTTGCAGCCCCTGCACGAGCAAGGTTGCCCCCGGTGAAGACCCGCGTTCTGGCCGCTGGAAAGGCTGGGACAAAACCGAATGCGGCATTCACGAGCCCGGGCAAGACGGAACCGGCAGTGAGGACGGCGATCTGCCACCGGGCTACGAGCCCTTTTTGTAAGGCGCCGCCCCTAATCCAGCCAAAACCGGCCAATCAATACCGGCAACGCTGCGCCATGTGACTTGGCGCGCGCGCTGATTACAGCTTACCCGCCTCGCGGTACCACTGAGCCGTCTGAGCCAAGCCCACTTCGCCTGAATATTCCGGTTGCCACAGGCCCCTCGGCGGCTTGCGATCAAACCGTGCCACCCAATTGGGATGGCACATATAACTTGCTCTGTCCGCCGTCAGCTTGGCCCTGTCACCGCGGGCCAGCCGATCAATCGCGACACCCAATTTGACCATGCCGCGCGGCAAATTAGGGGCCCAGACGCTGCGGCCCATGGCCGCGCCAATCGCCTGCGCTAATTCCTTATGCGCCCAGCCTCCCTCGCGCCCGTCATCCGGCTCATAAAGCTGTTTGTGCGCAATCCCGCCTGCATCAACCAGACCAAGCAGCAACCGAGCCAAATCCATCACGTGAATGATCGAGGTCGCCCCGCGTGGAGGCATCGGGATAAAGCCCAGCTTAGCTGCACGGAACAGCTCGAACATATCGGTATCGCGCGGACCATACACCGCAGGTGGGCGCACGATCGTCCAATCAAGCGCGGACTGTTCGACCAAAGTCTCAGCCTGTGCTTTCGACGCGCCATAGGCAGACAGGAGCGGCTCCCTTGCCGACAAAGACGAGACGAACACGAACCGTTTGCACTGCGCCTCAGCGCAAGCTGCAAGAACATCGGCTGTGCCCGTGACATTGGCCGCCTCAAACTCGGCCGGATCAGGGGTATTGGTGAGGCCCGCGACATGGATCATCGCCTTTGTGTTCGCGGCAAGGTCAGCCAGCGCGCCGGTGTCTTGCAAATCGCCTCTCACCCAGATGACGCCGTCTTGCGGCGGCTGCTCTCGGCGAGTCAGAGCTTTAACCGGGACCCCTTGCGCGCGCGCTGCATCGAGAACGGCCTGCCCGACAAACCCGGTGGCCCCGGTCACCGCTATGGCATTGTCGGCTGTGCTGGTCGCGCGGCTCATAACAGGACCATATGATCGCGGTGCACCGCAGCCGCGCGGGGCGCATGGCCCAGCACTTTGGCTTGCTGATCTTCTCTCAGGCCCGCAATTCTGCGGCAACTGACCGCGTCATATTCGCTGAGGCCCTGAGCCAGACGGTTCCCGCTTGGCCCTTGGATCAAGACCAGATCGCCGCGCTGAAAACTGCCCTCGACCTCGGTAATGCCGACCGCCAAAACACTCGCACCCTGTTCGCTCAGCGCTTTCTCGCAGCCCGCATCCACCACCAGCGTACCGGCCGGAGCGATCCGGCCGCTCAGCCAGGCCTTGCGCGCATCACTGCCACTGTGCGCCAGAAACAAGGTGCCAATCCCGCTCGATTTCATCCGGGTGATCGGGCGTTGTGCCGTGCCATTGATTATGCCGAGCGCAATGCCAGCCCCTTGCGCGATTTGCGCAGCCTCCAGCTTGGCTTCCATCCCGCCGCTGCCAAGGCCTGACCCGGACCCGCGATCAGCCATGCTGCGCAGCTCCGCATCAACCTCGCTGACCTCGGCAATCAGCTTAGCGCCAGCACGCGCGGGCGGGCGGTCGTAAAGCCCGTCCACATCCGACAACAACAGAACCGCATCCGCTTTTGCGGCTTGGGCAACACGCGCTGCCAGCCGGTCATTGTCGCCGAAACGGATCTCTTCTGTCGCCACGCTATCATTCTCGTTGACGATCGGAACCGCGCCGGCCTCAATCAAGCGGTTGAACGTCACCGAGGCATTGAGATAGCGGCGGCGATCCTCCAGATCGTCCAGCGTCAACAGCATTTGCGCCGCCACCGCGCCCCTTTCCTCAAGCGCCGCAGACCACAGCCGCGCCAATGCGACTTGTCCCACAGATGCGGCCGCTTGTGCATCGGCAAGGCTGCCGCGTCCCCCATCAGGCAAATCGAGCTTCGCTGCGCCCAGCGCAATCGCGCCTGAGCTAACGACAATCACTTCTGCGCCCGCACCGCGCAATTCGGCAATGTCATCGGCCAAGCCGGCCAGCCATTCGCGGCGCGCTCCGCCGCCTTCAATCAGCAGCGCCGATCCGATTTTAAGGACGATCCGCCGTGCCGACAGGATTTCATCAAGCGAGGTGATTGCCATGATCTGCGCCTAAATCGGAGACCAGCTGGCAGGCGCGCTATCATCCTCTTCCTCGCGCGCAGATGCCTTGGTCTCGGTCGAGGTGAGTTCAGGCAAGTAACCAAGCACCGCGTCGAGCAATTGTTCAATGCCCGCACCGGTTGCCCCTGACACTTGAAAGACCTCAGCCGCGCCCGCCGCGATCAGCTCCTCAGCAAAGGCTTCGCCCAATTCGGCATCGGCCAAATCCAGCTTGTTGAGAGCAACCAGCCGGGGTTTGTCTTGCAGACCGGCCCCATAGGCGCCCAGCTCATCCTCGACGATGCGCATCGCCTCAGCCGGGTCCTCGCCCGCAATATCGATCAAGTGAATAAGCACGCGGCAACGCTCGATATGGCCAAGGAAACGGTCGCCGATCCCGGCCCCTTCGGCTGCGCCTTCGATCAAGCCGGGAATATCCGCGAGCACAAATTCGCGCTGCTTGTGGCGCACCACCCCAAGCTTGGGGATCAATGTGGTAAAGGCGTAAGCCCCTGTCTTTGCCCCGGCATTCGACACCGCATTGATGAAGGTTGATTTGCCCGCATTAGGCAAGCCGAGCAAGCCGACATCGGCCAGCAATTTGAGCCTGAGCCAGAGCCACAATTCTTCCGCAGGCTCGCCCGGTTGATGTTGGCGCGGGGCGCGGTTGGTGGCACTTTTGTAACTCGCATTGCCGCGCCCGCCTTGCCCGCCGCTCAGCAAGGTCACCCGCTGGCCCACCTCGGTGAAATCGGCAATGACGTGTTCTTTGTCCTCGCTCAGCACTTGTGTGCCGACTGGAACCTTGATGATCAGATCATCGGCGCCTGCGCCGGTTTGATCGCGGCCCCTGCCGTGATCGCCGCGCTTAGCCTTGAAATGCTGCGCATAGCGAAAATCGATCAGCGTATTGAGGCCCTGCACCGCTTCCATAATGACATCGCCGCCCTTGCCGCCATTGCCGCCGTCAGGTCCGCCATATTCGACATATTTCTCGCGCCGAAAGCTGACCGCGCCCGGCCCGCCCGCGCCCGATTTGATAAAGATCTTGGCTTGATCGAGAAAATGCATGGTGCATGCAACTAAGCGCTCAGGCCCCAAAGGGGAAGCGCAATTCCGCAAAACCAGCGCTGCTGCTGCAATCCGCCGCGATTGGGGCCTATAGCTAGAGGCTGGCGGGGTGTTCTCGAAACCTTACTGGACCGGTGTCCCGGGAACCGCATTGGGACCATAGCGCGCATTCCAACTGTTCAAATCGCGCTCATATTGATCGTAGGATCCGAAGAAACGTTCAAACACGGCCTCAAGCTGAGCCAGGCCCACCGGGGAATACGCCCCAAGCCCGCCGCTTTGCACAGCCGCCGCATCGCTCACTACGGGGATCGCAGCCTGGCAAAAATCGTCCAAAGTCGGCGGCAAGGCGTAATAATTATAGACCCGCGTCATGTAGCTATCCTGCGCCGAGCGATAGCTAGAGCCATAATCCGCACGATATTCGCGCCCGACCGCAGTGTTTGTTTGCGACAATTCGCGCGAATGCTTGTTCAGATAACTCTGGTAATTCGGCAAAATCGAGGCGTAGCGCGTATCCCGGCAATTGAGCGCCGCCACATTGAGCGCCGCGCGCAGGTTCCAGGTCGTCTGAGCCGCCGAGATATTGGCGTTGACCGTCTGGCGCACACCATCGCTCGACATCAGCGGGATGGTCATATTTGCAGCAGCGCCAGCAGGCGGCACCGGACGCGCAGGGACCAGTTCCACCACAGGAGGCGGAGGCGGCGCAGGTTCAGGCGCAGGAGCACAGGCGGCCACGGCAGCGATTGCAGCTAGCGCTACGCCTTGCGCAGCCTTCTTGATACGCAGCAGCCCTTTTGAAAACTCACGGCTGGGCGTTTCCTCGGGCGTAGCGGTCTCGCTCGCGCTTGATGCAAAACTGGTCATAAACTGGTCTCAATTCCTTCCCGCAGGGGATGCCTTAATTGGCTAACGCCTTGTTTTCGCGTTGTCACCGTTACCCGGCGATGAAGCAAGAGAGTTTATGCAAATAAACCGCAAAAAATGCCCGAAGCGCCGTTAAGCACTCCGGGCATGATTGCTGTTCAAACATGCTAGCAAGACGCCAGCGTATTGATCTCCTCAGATTAGTCTTGCGAACCCATAAAGCTGAGGAGGAATTGGAACATGTTGATGAAGTCGAGATAGAGGCTCAGCGCGCCAAGGATCACCGCCTTGCCGGCAAAGTCCGTCCCGCGCAGATACATGTACTCGCGCTTCAAACGCTGCGTATCGTAAGCGGTTAGCCCGGCGAAGATCAGCACCCCGAGGAAGGGGATTGCGACCGCAAGGCCGGAACTTTGAATGAACATATTGGCAATCATCGCGCAAATAAGACCGATGACGCCCATGATGAGGAATGTGCCGAAGCCCGACAAATCCTTCTTGGTGGTGTAGCCAAACAGGCTAAGCCCAGCAAAAGCGCCAGTCGTGGCAATGAAAGTCGCCCCGATTGATGCGCCGGTGTAACGCATGAATACGGTCGATAGCGACAAGCCCATCAGAATTGCGAATGCCCAGAACATCAAATGCAAAGTGCCTTTGCTAAATTTGTTCCGGCCAAAGCTCATCGCGAAGACAATTGCCAGCGGCGAAAGCGCCACGATCCAGCGCAAAATGCCGCCGTTAAAGATGGTCTCGCCCAATCCCGAAGAATAGGTCAACATAGCGACCACGCCCGAAAGCAAGACGCCTGAGGCCATGTAATTGTAGATTTTGAGCATGTGCGAGCGCAGGCCCGCATCGAATACTTCGTTCGTTTCCGTGACGTCACCAGAACGCGGCACCGCGCCGAAACCGGACTGGCGTTGCTCTGGCTTGTTCCAATCTGCCATTGGGTCAAAACTCCATTATTCAGGGTCAACACGCCCTGGTTCTGTCCGATATATTGGCATTTGCGCGCCGTTTTTCAAGCAAAACCGGACAGGCGAACCCAAGTTTCATAGTTAAGAAATGGGGTCCAAAGGCTCATGGGACCCGTTTTAGCCGTTTTTTACCGGTTTTCTCTGGCCTCGCGTGCCATTTCCAGACCGCGATCTCGCGCCGCGCGCAGCACATCTGTCATCAGCCGCGTCATCGCATCCTCATGGTCAAGCACATCGAGGCCTTTTTGCGTCATCCCGCCCGGGCTTGCGACTTTCGCGGCAAGCTCAGCCGGAGACAGCTCGGATTGGGCTGCAAGCGCGCCCGCCCCATCAACCATTTGCAAAGCGAGCGCCTGCGCTTGCGCGGGTTCTAGCCCGAGCGAGATTGCCGCCTCAGCCAGACTGCCGATGAACCGGTAAACAAAGCCCGGTCCCGATCCGGCCAGTGCCGTCACCAAATCAAACTGCGCCTCATCCTCGATCCAGACCGCGCTGCCCAATCGCCGGGCCAAATCGGTCACCATGTGGCGCTGCTCATCGCTAATCTCAGTCGCAGCCAAAGCATTGGGCGATTTGCCCAAAGCGCAGGCCAAATTGGGCATGAAGCGGATCACCGTTCCGGCCTTTGGATAAGCCGCCGCCAGCGTCGCCAGCTCAACCCCGGCCAGCACCGAAAGCACGGCAGTATGCGAGGCGGCACAGCGTTGCATATCGGGCGCGATATCACTCAGCATATGCGGCTTGAAACCAAGGACAATGGCATCAAACGGCCCGGCCGGGATATCGCCCGGGATATCTGCCGTAAAATTCACCCCCGCGGGCACCGGTTTTACGCGCGGGTTGAACACGGTAAACATGGCTGGATCGAGCCCGGAGGCAAGCCATCCCTCCACCATCGCAGATGTCATCGCCCCGAAGCCGTAAATCAATATGCGCGGTGTCATGGACATTCGCTCCCGAAACTCCTGTGGCCAAGCATAGCGGCCTCGCCAGCGGCGCGCTAAGCCTCACCCACAGCATCAACCATGGCCGCATCCAGCGCAGCAGCAGGCGTTTTATCGCCCCACAGCACAAATTGAAACGCGGGGTAAAAGCGGTCGCATTCCTCAACCGCAATTTCAACGAGGTTTTGCGCCTGAGCAATGCCCATCACCCCCTCGTCATTGACCATAGTGCCATTGCGATAAAGCAGCATCCCGCCGTTCGACCAGATATCAAAATGACCCAGCCAAACCTGCTCATTGATCAAGATGACCAATTCCTGCGCCGCCGCGCGTTTATCGTCGGCCACGCGAATCTCGGGCAGACAGAGCAATTGCATGACATTGTCTTCGCTGCGCCAAATTGCGCGCAGTTGATAATTGGTCCAGCTGCCTTGCACCTCGCCGGTCAATTCGTCTGCAGTGGCGGTGTAAACCCACCCCCGAGCCTCGAACAGCGCCTTGAACATCTCGATCGGGGCCGCACTCTCCGCAGCCTCAAACCGGCGTTCGCGCGGCATCATATCGCACTCTCCTTGAAGAGCCGAAGGGGATCGATCGCGGGCGAAGAAACTTTGCAATGAGGGGTCATATATGCGCGATGGACTTTGCCTATGACGCTTGGCAATCGGGGCAGGCTTTGGCGCTGGGGAGAACGCAATTGGCCTGTTCAAAGCCTGTGAACAAGCGCATTTGAGCGCTGAAATAAACAAACCATCTGAAATTTGGCGCAAATCTCGTTGCAAGTTTCGCTGAGATTTTTTGGGGGGATTGGCGGCAGGCGAATTGCGCTCGGCAGGCGTCTGTTTACTCGACCGGTGTGACCGCTTGTCCGGCTGGGCTGGTGTAAGCAAAACTATCGAGCCCGCTCGCCTTGAGGTCGCTAACGACCTGCCGCGCCAACTTTAAACTGTCATAAGGTCCGGCCAGCAACCTATGCGCCTCTTCCCAAGGCGCTGTGAAAGGGCCTTTTCCCTCCAGCTTGCCGCCAAGTTCAGCGGTGAGCCTCGCCCAATCAAGTGGCAAGCCAGACCGATTGGGACCCGTCGCAATCTGCACCCAATGACGCGCTGGGTGCCCGTCCTCTTCAGGCTTTTCTTCGGCCTTCTCAGCAGCCTCATCAGCATTGTCAGAGGCAGCGGGCGGCGGCGTGGTTACCTCGCGCGGCGGGGTTATGGTCGCAATATCAACCACATTGCCGCGCGCCGCACTTTGCTCTGTGCGAACCTGCGAGAAATCACCAAACGCATCCGCGACGCTGGTCGAAGCGGGCCGCGAGGCATTTTCCCCGCGCTCTGGCGATACCGCATCAGCCGGCATTGCGCTGGCTATTGCGGTACCAGCCGTATCTGCCGTCCCTTCGCTGGCAATGATGACTGGATCGCTCGCAGTTTCGGCAAGATCTGCAGATGCAGGGAGGACCGAGGCGGGCGGCGCAGCAGCGATCTCAGCTTCAACCTCGGGCGCAACTGCGATCTGGTCGGCAGCGTTCGTCAACCGGTCGGGCCTGCGGCGGGATGGTTCAATCACGGCGACAGCTTGCGTCCCGGTCGGCTCCAATTCCGCTGTGGGAACAGCAACTTCTGGCTCAGCCGGGGGCGCACTGGCCATGCGCTGATCGGTTGCTCCGCTCGCCGCCACTTGCCCAGGACGAGCAAAATCCGCCTCACCAGATGGCACCGCCTCGCTGCCGAGGACAGGGCCGCTTGGCGTCAACGCCGCATTGGCCTGCGCGGTAATTTCCTCGCCTTGGGCCGCGAATTGGGCAATCGAGGCGCTATCACGGCCAATATTCGCCGCTCTTGGAAAAACCCCCAAATTCGCCGCCGCTGCTTGCTGCGCTTTGGTCAGACGCGGCATAAAGCGCAAATAGGGCGCCATGCGAAGCGCAAGATCGGTCGGCATCATCGCCTCAGCAATCTTGATTGCCTCGTCCCCTTCATCCAGGATCGCGAGCCCGAAAGTGCGCGCGCGAAAAGCGGCTCGGTCGCCGCGTTCCAATTGGGCAAACAGCTCGCGCTCAAACGCGGGTTTATTGCCATCAATGGCATGGCTCAGCGCGAGGCGTCGGCGGACCGCGGCATCCTCCTTTGTATCCAGCACTTCGGCATAAAGACGCCGCGCCGTAGCCCCGTCACCAACCAGATCATAAGCCAGCGCTTTATCCGCTGCGAAAGAACTAAGCGCTGTGCCTGCATTCTCCGCCTCGCTGAACAAGCGCAGCGCAGCCACTGGCCGGCCCAGCCCCAATTGCGCGCGGGCCAGACCCAGCATTGCCGTGCGATTGGATTTATCGACTTCGCGCGCGCGGGTGAAAAACCCCGACGCTGCTTCCGCATCTGACAATTCCAGCGATGCATCACCCGCCCTCAGCAAGGCGGCGATATTGCGGGGGTTTCGCGCCAATTCGCGCAACGCCCGGTTGAGCGCGCCGGATGCTCTTGGCGGTAGCGGCTGAACAATTTCGCGCGCTGCTGATTGGCTTTGAGCGGCCAGCGCAGAAGGCACTAAGCCCGGAAAAATCCCCCAAAGCGCACCGCCGAATAAAGCAGCTGTTCCAATCGCGCTCCGTGAAAATGGCAGGTCAGAGATGCCGCTGCGTGACCGCTTTAGATAACAAGCAAAAGTTCCTCGATGTATCACGCCGTGAAGTTCCCATTTCCCGTCAATGCCCGCCCAGATAAGAGCGGCTGAGGGCCCAACCCAATACCGCCGCAGACAAGCCTCACACCTTGAGAAAGCGGCACATCCCGATAGAGACCCCTAATGCAGGCCCCTAATGCGGGCCACCATTGCAGACCGCCAGTTTGTTCCGGAGCACGTATAGGCCCTAGGGCCCGTTCGATGAACCGGATATGGCAGGGCTTTCAGCTGGCCCGATCAGCGGCCC
>CAZDHB010000015.1:6393-10846 GCA_964505255.1 uncultured Porphyrobacter sp. | reverse complement strand
CGGCCCCGCCCAAAGGCAGGGCCGTCAATGCGCAAGCCTATTGATTGCTCTGACGGCCAAGAAAGCGCGGAATACTCAGCCCGCCGCCGCTTTCCCCGTCATTGTCATCATCGTCCGCGTCAGAGCCTTTCTTGGTCTCTTCTTCATTGCCGCGCGAAAGACGCGCCATACGTTCGAACAATGTGCTGCCTTGCACCCCTCCAGCCGCGGCAGCAGCCGGAGCAGGAGCAGGACCGGGATCAGCCGCTGGCACTTCGCCCGCGGGAGCAGCGGCCGCAGCGCCTGCTTCGCTTGGCACGGCTTCGGAGGAAGAAACGCTTTCCTCGCCCGATTCAGCAACGAGGCTCCGCCGACGTCCGCCAGCAAACGGGGCAACATTGGTATCATCGCCGAGCTGCTCTGCTTCGCCAAGTTCAAGTTGGTCCTGCGCGCCCTCTGGTGCCTCTTCAGGCGCCACATCCGACAGGTCTAGTGGTTCAGGGGACGCATCACCCGGCGCATCATTAGAGCTCCATCCGGCTGTATTGTCGCCCTCTGAATCTGAGAAATCATCGCCTGAGAAACTTACGCCAGATGGTTCATCAGCGGTTTCGGCAACTTCTTCTTCACGGTCAAAACGTTCGGTATGTTCGTTGCGAAGACCCTCAAGCGGATCAACAATGCCGTCGACGTCTTCGCCATCAGCGTCAGCCTCTGCTTCGGCTCCAATTTCAGCGTCCGATGAAGCCTCCTCATCTGCGGCCTCAGCACCGACCGCGCTGGCTGCGGCGACACCGCCTGCCCCCGCCGTCAATGCAGCCAGAGAAAGGTCGGGCGCCATATTGTCGTTTTCTTCAACTTCCTCTTCGCTGCCGAAGCTATCGTCATTGCCTTCGTCTTCGAAGGGATCGCGCGAGGCCAAGGAACTGTTGACACGGCTGTCATCTGCATCGGCAGACATGCCTTCGCTAAGCTCGAAGGGCTCTTCCTCGGTTTCAGATTCCCGCGGCAATTCAAGCGCAGGGCGCTTTGGCGGCTTTGAGTCAGACAAAGAAAATGCGCGCGATTGCGGGCTGGCCATTGTGGCCTCTTGATCCTGATCAATGCCAGTGGCGACCACGGACACACGGATCAAACCATCGAGTTCGGGGTTAAAGGCCGAACCCCAAATGATGTTGGCGTCTTCATCAACCAATTCGCGAATGTGATTGGCGGCCTCGTCAACCTCAAGCAGCTTCATGTCCTCACCGCCGATGATCGAGATGATGACGCCTTTCGCGCCCTGCATGCTGACCCCTTCGAGGAGAGGATTGGCAATCGCACGCTCGGCCGCTTCCAGCGCGCGGTTATCACCCTCGCCTTCGCCAGTGCCCATCATCGCCTTGCCCATTTCACTCATCACAGAGCGCACATCAGCAAAGTCGAGATTGATCAATCCCGGCATCACCATCAGGTCGGTGATCGAGCGCACGCCTTGCTGGAGTACCTCATCAGCCAGCTCGAACGCTTCTTTGAAAGTCGTCTCTGCCTTGGCCACCAGGAACAGGTTCTGGTTAGGAATAACGATCAGAGTATCGACATGCTTTTGCAGCTCTTCGATCCCTGCTTCGGCAGCGCGCATCCGCCGCGCACCTTCGAACAGAAACGGCTTGGTCACGACGCCGACGGTCAGAACGCCTTTCTTGCGGGCTGCCTCTGCAATGACAGGCGCAGCGCCCGTGCCTGTGCCGCCGCCCATCCCAGCGGCAATGAAGCACATATTGACGCCTTCCAAAGCGTGGTCGATCTCGTCCACGGTTTCTTCCGCCGCCGCTTTGCCGAGTTCCGGCCGCGCGCCTGCGCCCAAACCGCCGGTTGCGTCAGGACCCAACTGAATCCGCTTTTCAGCCGAAGCATTGCCGAGCGCCTGAGCGTCGGTGTTGGCAACGATAAAATCGACCCCTTCGATCTCGGCGGCCATCATATTGGCGATTGCATTACCGCCCGCGCCGCCCACACCAATTACGGTGATTTTCGGCCGCAACTCATCAGTAGATGCTGGTCCAATATTAATACTCATTTCGCGGTCCCTCCGGAGAGATCGAATTTAAAAACAAAGGTGGCTATATTTGGCACAAAGGTTGCACGCTATGCAGGGCAAATGCCCCCTTATCCACAATGACCCGCATAGCTGACCTGATAAAACGTCGCTGAGCCATCAAAAATACTCCCGCGCTGCCTGAAATACGCGGCTCACAAGGCCAGCGCCGGAATATTTGCGGGTCGTTTGCCAGCTTGGCCCGATTGACCGGATGTCGACCGGGTCATCGGCTGCGTAAAGACACAGGCCCGCCAAGGTCGAAAATCCTGATGTGGCATGCGCCTCTGGCAAGCCGGGAAGTTGCGGCGGTTTGCCAAGCCGGACCGGCCGGCCGAGCGCGGTTTGCATATATTCAGCAATGCCGTGCAATTCCGCGCCGCCGCCGCTGAGGATGATCTGACCGCCGCCATCGCTGCCGAAACCCATGTCCTTTAGCGCCTTGCCGATCTCATCACTCAGGCCCGATAATCCTTGCGTGACGACCGAGACGAGTTCTGCGCGCGCAATCCGGTTATGCGCATCTGCGCCGCGGGCCAGCGGCCCCTCGATTGTCTCGTCCGGCCCGCTGACCGGCACCATTTCGCGGTGATCGCTTGGTGTGGCAATCGCCGAACCGGAGACACATTTCAGCCGCTCCGCCTGATCGCGCCTGATCCCAAAGCTAGAGGCAAGCGCATCGGTAATGTCATTGGAGCCGTGCGGAATGCTGGTCAGGCCCAAAAGCATGCCCGCTGCATGAACCGAGACATTGGTCACTTGCGCGCCGATCTCGATCAAAGCCACGCCCAATTCGCGCTGCTCTGCGGTCAGACAAGCATAAGCGCTCGCCAGCGGCGAGGCGACCACCGCCTCAACATCGAGATGCGCGTTTTGAACCGCCTCGATCAAATTCTTGATCGGGGCACTTTCGGCCAAAGTGACATGGACATCAACGCCCAGCACCTCTGCATGAAGCCCTTTCGGATTGGCAATGCCATGCGCCCCGTCCAGCGTGTAATGTGCCGGCTGCGCATGCAATACGGTGCGGCCATCGGGGCGAATGTGATCGCGCGCCGCGAACAGCAATTGCTCGATATCATCTTCTTCAATGCGGCGACCACCAATCGCAATTTCGACGCTGGCAATCTTGCTCGCAAGCCCTGCCCCGCTGCATCCGATCCAAACGCTCGAGACATTGGTGTTGGCATTCGCCTCGGCTTTCTCGACCGCTTGGCGAATGGCATGGCTGGCGCTTTGCATTTCGGTGATATAGCCGCGCTTGACCCCTTCTGCTTTGCGGTGCGTCGAACCAAGCACATGCATCTGGCCGTTCTCATCCTCGCCCATGATCATGGCAGAGACGCGGAAAGAACCGATATTGACCGCTCCGAAAGCGCGAATGATGCGGGCATCAGCCATCAGTTAGAAGATCCGCTGCTAACCGAGCCGGCGCTGCCGCTTGCGGCATTGGCAGCTTGGCCATTAGCGCTAGCGCTGCGCCCGAGATCAGCCAGATTGCATGGGCCCCCTGCGCATCTGAAATAGGCCTGATCAGGCACGCGCAAATCGATCGCCACCGCTTTCCCGCCTAGCAAACGGTAATGACCGTCCATCCGGGCAAAGGTCACCAAGGCGCTGGCCGCCTCGCGCGAGCCTTGCGGCAACGCCAGCACTTGATCGGTCTTGAACCGCAGCGTCCAGCGGCGATTGCCAATCCATTCCGCCTCAGCCACTTGCGGTTTTAAAGCGGGCGCTGCGTCCAGCAATTCATCGAGTGCGGCAATTTGGCGTTTGGCGCCCTTGCCGCCAATATGCAATTTGCCCCGCGCATTGGCGCTTGAGACCACTTCGAGTTCGTGACCCTCAGGATCAATCAACATCAAATGATTGGACTTCTTAAGAACCGCATGCTCGGTCCGCTCCACAATGTCGATGATGATGGTGTCCGGCAATTGGCGCGACACCCGCGCGTCTTTCACCCAATTCAGCTCCAGCATGCTCTCCCGCATGGCCGCCAGATCAATCAAAGCCATCGGCCGGGAACGCTGTGACAAGGCGCGCTCATAGACCCTTTGCTCGTTCATACGTTCAACGCCATTGACCTTGACCACGCGCACTTCGAAGCCCGCATCAGCCGCCGCATGCGCCATCCGGGCATGTGCCATGGAAGGCAGACCGGCAAGGCTGGCGATGAACCAAATCCCGGCTGCCGCACACGCCAGAATGAGGAACAGGAAGAACTTGTGCAATTGCTCCTCGGTGAAGGGGAGCATGGTCAGCACCTGATCGATCAATCCGACCGATTTGGTCTTGGCTGCCCGCGCCTTCTGGCTGCGCCCGCGCGCAGCCGCGCTGCGGCGGACGCCTTTTGCTGCGCGTTTGACTTTAGCCATCGGCTGTCTCCTTTGTGGCCCC
>CAZDHB010000015.1:0-6293 GCA_964505255.1 uncultured Porphyrobacter sp. | reverse complement strand
TCAAAGCGGCGGCGATAATCTGTTCAACCAATTCGCCGTAACTCATGCCGGCATAGGCTGCTTGTTCGGGAACCAGGCTAAGCGGGGTCATGCCCGGCTGCGTATTGGTCTCCAGCACGAACAATCCGGCCTCGCCCTGTTCGTCATCCCAGCGATAATCGGTTCTGCTGGTCCCTTTGCAGCCCAGTAATTGATGCGCGCGCAAGGCATAATCAAGACAAATCCGCTCGATTTCGGAGGGGATTTGGGCCGGACAGACATGCGTGGTTTTGCCATCCGTATATTTGTTCTCGAAGTCGTAAAAGCCGGATTCAACGATCAGTTCGGTCACCGCCAGAGCGCGCGGGCCATTGGCCCCGTCAATCACCGCTGTGGTCAGCTCTTTGCCTTTGATAAACGGCTCGGCCAGCAATTCGCCAAATTCCTGCCACGGTCCCGCAGCATCTCGGGCAATCGGATTGCCGTAATTGCTTTCATCAGTGACAATCGCAACCCCGACAGAGGAGCCTTCATTGACCGGTTTCAAAACATAGGGCCGCGGCAAAGGATCGCCATCGTAAAGCGTTTCGCTTTGAATGATCCGCCCGCCCGGCATCGGAATGCCATGCGGCACAAGCGCCTGTTTGGTGAGCTGTTTGTCAATCGCCACCACCGATGTCGCCAGCCCGCTATGCGTATAAGGCACGCCCATCAGATCAAGCATGCCTTGCACGCTGCCATCCTCGCCCGGGACCCCGTGCAGCGCGTTAAACACGACATCGGGCTTTGCCTCGGCAATTCGGGCGGCCACATCGCGGTCCATATCGATCCGCGTCACCGTGTGCCCGCGCGATTCCAAAGCATCGGCGACACCATTACCGCTCATCAGCGACACCTCGCGCTCGTTCGCCCAGCCGCCCATAAGGACGGCGATATGGAGCTTACCCAAGGCTGTTCCTTTTTCGCCGCTCATGCCCGGCCTACCCTTTGAATTTCCCATTCCAGCTGAATGCCTGAATGCGCCAGAACACGGGCCCGGACTTCCTCGCCCAGCGCCTCGATATCGGCGCTGCTGGCATTACCCGTGTTGAGCATGAAATTCGTGTGTTTCTCGCTGACCTGTGCGCCGCCAAGGGTAAGCCCCCGGCAACCCGCCGCATCAATCAAAGCCCACGCCTTATGGCCTTCCGGATTTTTGAAAGTGGACCCGCCGGTTTTTGTCCTCAGCGGCTGAGATTGCTCGCGCGCCTCAGCAATTCGGTCCATCTCCGCCCCGATGAGAGCCGGATCACCCGCCGCGCCTTGAAAGCGGGCCGAGACGACGACCGCGCCGCGCTTGAGCTCTGAATGGCGATAGGAATAAGCAAGTTCCTCCAGCGGCACGCGCGAAATTTTGCCGCAGGGAAACATCACATCGCAATCGATCAATATATCGGCAACCTCGCGCCCATATGCGCCGCCATTCATCCGCACAAAACCGCCCACCGTGCCCGGAATACCGCGCAAAAATTCGAGGCCGGCAATTCCGGCATCGCGCGCAGTGGAGCTAACCAGAATGCCGCTCGCCCCGCCGCCGCAATCAAGAACATTGCCCGCCAACACCGCCGCTTTCGCAAAAGCCTTGCCCAGCCGCACCACAACCCCGGGCACCCCGCCATCGCGAACGATCATATTGGAGCCAAGTCCAAGCGCCATAACCGGCAATTGCTGATCCAGCCTTGTGGCAAATTCTTCCAAATCGGCCAGATCAGCCGGCTCGAACAGCCAATCGGCTGCACCCCCGCTTTTAAACCAGACAAGTTTGGCGAGCGGTGCATTCGGCGTCAGCTTGCCGCGCACCGCGCCTGAGGCGATGATCGCCTCGATAACGCCAGCGGCATTTTGAATATCGGTTTTTGGAGAGCAGGCGTTCATTGCCCCGCCCCCTTTTGGCCAATTTCCCTATGCACCGCGGCCGCAAGTCCCGCCGCCCATTTCGTAATATCGCCTGCACCCAGACAAATCACCATATCGCCGGGGCTAAGCTCGCTCGCAAGCAGTGCGGCCAAGGCTTCTCGGCTGGCAATTTCACCCGCATCACGGTGCCCGCGCGATTTCAGCCCGCTCACCAAGGACGCGCTGCTAACACCTTCAATCGGGTCCTCACCCGCCTCGTAAACCGGTGTGACAAGGACCTTGTCGGCATCAGCAAAGCAGTTTTGAAACTCGTCCATCAAATCGGCCAGCCGCGAATAACGATGCGGCTGCATCACCGCGATCACGCGGCCTTCGAGATCCGATGCTGCGACGGCTTCGCGCGCTGCCTCCAGCACAGCCCGAATTTCAACCGGATGATGCGCATAATCATCGATCACCGCAGCAGCGCCCTCAGCGAGCGTGATCGTGCCAACCCGTGTGAAACGGCGGCGCACCCCGCCAAATTCGCCAAAGCCGCCGCGAATAACCGCATCCGAACAGCCCATTTCGACCGCCACCGCAATCGCCGCCAAGGCATTTTGGACATTGTGACGTCCGGGCATGGGCAATTGGACATTGTCGATTATGCGTTCTTCTCCGTCACGCTCCCTGATGACGACATCGAACACATTGCCCTTGTCATCGGGACGAATATTCACCCCGCACACATCAGCCTGAAGCGAGAAGCCATACGTGACCACGCGCCGATCGCGCACTTGGCCAATAACGGCCTGAACCTCTGGGTGGTCGATGCACAGCACTGCCGCGCCGTAAAACGGAACGTTTTGGATAAATTCCAGAAAGGCGCGTTTGACCCCGTCGAAATCACCGTAATGATCGAGATGCTCCGGGTCGATATTGGTGACAACCGCAATCGTCCCGTCCAGCCTCAGAAAGCTGCCATCGCTCTCATCCGCCTCGACCACCATCCAGTCGCTTGTCCCGAGCCTGGCGTTCGAACCATATTGCTCAATAATCCCGCCGTTAATGACCGTGGGATCAATATCGCCTGCATCGAGCAGGGCTGCGATCATGCTCGTGGTGGTTGTTTTGCCATGCGTTCCGGCAATCGCAATGGTCGATTTGAGCCGCATCAGCTCGGCCAGCATTTCTGCCCGGCGAACCACCGGTATCCGCGCTTCCAAAGCGGCAACCACTTCCGGATTGGTGCGCCGCACCGCAGTGGAGGTTACGACAACGGCAACGCCTTCGACATTTTCGGCTCTTTGGCCAATCGCAACCGAAATGCCGCGCGCCTGCAAACGCTCAACGCTGGGGCCTGCGGAAAGGTCACTGCCTTGCACGCTATAGCCCAAATTATGCATTACCTCGGCAATGCCGGACATGCCGATCCCGCCGATGCCGACAAAATGGATGGTCCCGATATCGGTTGCGACACCCTTCACGGCCGCGCATTTCGGCGGTCGGTCCGCTCTCGAACGCTTTGATTGCCAACCGGCTGGCGCGAGCTGCGCACCTCGGCCGGGTCGCTGACCCGAATGACATCCATCATATCAGCCCCGCCGAAACTTTCGACCAAATCGGCCAAATCGCTGACCGCATTGGGTCGGCCGCAATTCCAAGCAGCATGCGCCGCTTTGGCCAGTCCGCCGGGATTTTCAGACAGGGCCTTGATCTGGCGCGAGATATCTTTGGCCAGCCGCTGGCAATCATCCGATTGGGTGAGGCGCAACGCATTGGCGCGGTCGCTATCGCCTTCGGGAATGGTGATCGTGCTCTTGGGTTGGCGGATCATGCGCGCACCGCCCGCTGCCACCATTTCACGGGTGTTTTCTGCCTGATGATCATCGGTCGCAATCGGCAGAGGGATCAAAATGGCGGGGCGGCCCACAGCCGTCAGTTCAGCGATAGTCGATGCACCGGCGCGGCCAATGAACAAATGCGTATCAGCCAAGCGGTGATGCATATCTTCGAAATACGTGCCAAGCTCTGCCGGAATATCATGCGTCCGGTACCGCTCGCGCACCCGCTCCAGATCCTCGGCGCGGCATTGCTGCGTGATCTGCAAGCGTTGCCGCAATGCCGGCGGCAACATAGCCAGCCCGTCCGGCACCACTTCGGACAGGATCCGCGCGCCTTGACTGCCGCCGGTCACCAGCACCCTCAGCAAGCCTTCTTCCGACAAGTCCGGATAATCCTGATCGCGCAAGGCCAGCACTGGCGCACGAACCGGATTGCCAACCAGTTCGACCTTGCCGAGATGTTTCTCTTTCAAGCGGCCAATATCGGGATAGGCCGTCGCTATTGCTTGCACGCGTCCCGATAGCAGCCGGTTGACGCGTCCCAGCACCGCATTTTGCTCATGCAGGATACTGGGGATCTTGGCCGAGGTTGCCGCGCTCAGCGCAGGAAAAGACGGATAGCCGCCAAAGCCGACGACCGCGCTCGGCTGAAAACTCTCGTAAAGACGCCGCGCCATGCGCCGCCCCTCGATCACAGCGCGCAGAGCGCCAAACCATTTGAGCGGGTTCTTGCCAAACCGCCCTGCAGGCAACACATGGGCCGTCAGGAAATCAGGGCGGCCCGGTATCGCCTCGCCCCGCTCGTCCGTGATCAGTTCGACATGATGGCCGCGCCGCTCCAGCTCGCTAGCCAGAGCGAAAGCGGGCAGCATATGTCCGCCGGTCCCGCCGGCAGCCAGCACATAATGTCTGGCGGAGCCATTTTGATCGGCACCGCTCATGACAGCCTGCCGCTCTGCGGCGCAGAATAAGGCGGAGCCGCAGACCGGTCATCACCATCAGAGCGGGCAAAAATGCCAAACAGGTCAGACAGGCCAGTGCTTTCCCGTTTGAGGAACGGATTGCGCTTGGTCACCGCCAGCAGCAGACCCACCGTCATGCAAATGGCAATGGTCGATGACCCGCCATAGCTGATCAGCGGCAAGGTCATGCCCTTGCTTGGGAAGAGTTGAAGATTGACCATAATATTGATGAACGCTTGTCCGCCGAGCAAGGCCGCAAGACCCGTGCCTGCGAGCACAGCGAACAAGTCTTCCTCATCAATCAATTTCAGCAATACGCGCGCCATGATTGCCAAATACATCAATACGATCACGGCGCACATAAGCAGGCCAAATTCTTCCCCAATCACAGAGAAGATATAATCGGTATGCGCCTCGGGCAGATTCATCTTGCGAATACCAAGACCATAGCCCGATCCTGTCCAGCCCCCTGCGAGCAAGGTGCGCGATGCCAGATCGACCTGATCAAACGCCGTGCCCCCGCCAAAGAAGGCATCGATCCGGTGGCGGGCATTGTCATAGAGAAAATAGGTTGCGGTAAAGGCGGCCAGCCCTGCCCCGACCAACATAGCGAGGCGCGCAATGGGCACGCCCGACAAGGTCACCAGCACCAGCCAGACCCCGATAAACAGGACCGTCCCGCCAAGGTTAGGCTGCATCATCAAGAGCAAGGCAACTATGCCCAAGGCAATGAATGTCAGCGAGATCACCGGCAGGTTCGGATCGCGCAGCCGCCACGACAGAATCCATGCGGCAAAAATCGCAAAACCGGGTTTGAGGAATTCCGAAGGCTGGAACCGCATGCCAAAATCGAGCCAGCGCCGCGCGCCATTGACCTCTACCCCGATAATCGGAACCAGCAGCATACACACTGTCATGGCAATGGTCAGACCAATGCCCAGCCTGCGCGCATTATCCCGGCTGAGCAAAGACACAGCCAGCATGACCGCCAGACCTACCACTTGCCACACCAGATGGCGGTAAAAGAAATAGAGATCAGGCAGGCTGGTCTCAGCGGTTGAAAGCCGTCTTGCGCTCGACGGGGAACCCGCCGCAACCGCAATTGCGCCAAACATCATCAGCAATCCGATCATGGCCAGAAGAACGCGGTCAACCTCGCGCCACCAGATCTTGAGCTCTGTCCAGCGGGACATTTGCGCCTCGGCCGGGCCTTGCGGCTCGCTATGCCTGCGGCCCGCACCCGGGCGGCGGCCTGCGCGCGGCACATAGGGCTGCGGCATGCCGGTTCTGCTTGCTGGCCGAGGCGGCAATCCGATCATGCGCGAAGGCCTCATGCCGCGGCTCCTTCGCTCAAGGCCGTCACGGCCGCTTTGAAAGCATCGCCGCGATCTTCGAAATCGCGGAATTGATCGAAGCTGGCGCAAGCTGGTGAGAGCAGCACGGTATCACCCGGCTGAGCCGCCTTGGCAGCGTCGCTCACCGCGCGGCCCAGCGTGCCGCTTTGCGTGGTGGGTACTCGTCCCTCAAGCAAATCGGCAAAATCAGGCCCCGATTTGCCAATCGTATAGGCGGCTTTGACATGGCTTAGCTGCGCCTCGCATTCATCCAGCGCAATCTCTTTCGCCAGCCCGCC
>CAZDHB010000014.1:43855-46330 GCA_964505255.1 uncultured Porphyrobacter sp. | reverse complement strand
TGACGCCCGATAAGAAAGACTTCATCATCACCTATGTGGTGGAAGAGGGCGAGCGGTATAAATTCGGCGAAGTCGACGTGGAAAGCAATATCCGCGATTTCGACAGTGATACGCTGACGCGCCAGCTTTCGATGCAATCGGGTGATTGGTACGACGCAAAGGCGGTGGAGGATACGGTCGAGCAATTGACCGATCTGGCCGGTACCTTTGGTTATGCCTTTGCTGATGTGAACCCGCAATTCCGCCGCGACAAGGACTCGCTGACCATGAATGTCAGCTTTGTTCTGCAAGAGGCACCGCGGGTGTATGTCGAGCGGATTGATGTGAACGGCAACACGCTGACGCAGGACAAGGTTATCCGCCGTGAATTCCGCGCCGCAGAAGGCGATGCGTTTAACTCGCTCTCGGTTCAGCGCTCGACCGCGCGGATCAATTCTCTGGGCTATTTCCAAGAGAATTTCGAGATCACCCAAGTCGACGGCAGCGCGCCTGACCGGATTGTTCTGGAGGCTAATGTCGAAGAGCAGGCGACCGGCGAATTGCAATTGTCGGCGGGTTTCTCGTCTTTGGAGAGTTTCATTTTCCAAGGCTCTATCCGCCAGCGCAATTTCCGCGGGCGGGGGCAGACAATCGGCTTGTCGGGCAATATCTCGCGCTTCTCGCGCTCGGCTCAGATCAGCTTTACCGAACCCTATGTGTTCGACCGCAATATATCGGCCGGGGTCGATATTTACCGGCGCGACATCAACAGCTTTAACTTCCTGAATAATGACCGGAATACCACCTTCAAACAGGCAACAACCGGGATCGCGCTGCGGCTTGGTGTGCCCTTGTCAGAGTTTTCCTCGCTGGTTGGCAGCTACACTTTCAACATTGATGATGTGAGCCTGGATGAAAACCAGTTCTTTGCCGATTTTGATGGCGACGGCGTGCGCACATGTGAGCCATTGCTGGCTGGCCGGTTCCTGTGTGATGCGATCGGCAAACGGACCAGCTCCATTCTCGGCCTGACCTTTGCCATTGATACCACCAACAGCCGCCTGCGCCCGACTAGGGGCCGGTCAATGTCCGTCACGGGCGAATTTGCCGGCCTTGGCGGATCGGTCAAATATGGCCGAATTCGCGGGCGAGCGGCGCAATATTACAATATCGGCAGCGGCTTTATCTTCTCGCTCACCGCCGAAGGCGGCGCGATCCGCAGCTTTGAAAACCGCGATCTTGGGCCGGGCGTTGATGATGTGCGTCTGACCGATCGGTTCTTCCTCGGTGAACCGCAGATCCGCGGCTTTGATATTCGCGGTGTTGGCCCAAGAGTTCTGCGCCAACCGATCTTGGCCGATATCGACGGCAATCCGGTTATTGTGACGGATCGCAACAGCATTCAAGATGACGCGATTGGCGGCACCGCTTATTACCTTGGCCGTGCAGAAATCGATATTCCGCTCGGCACGGGTGCGCGTGAATTGGGCCTTAGGCCATCGATTTTCGTCGATGTTGGCGCGGTATTTAATGTGGCTGACCCGGTGGTTACGCAAAGCCCGTTCCCCGAGGGGCTGAATTTCCAATTGCGCGACACCAGCGGCAATCCGCTATTTATTGATGCCGAGACCGGATTGGCCACAACTGCATCGGTCGATGCAGACGGCAATGCCTTGTCGGCGCTCAATCGCAATATTGCGCCTTTCCAAGAGGTTTTCCTCGGCGATTCACCTTCGCCGCGGGTCTCTGTCGGTATCGGGGTTAACTGGAACTCGCCATTTGGTCCGTTCAGGATTGATTTGGCCAAGGCCATTAAAACGGTCGAGGGTGATGATACAAAACTCTTTTCGTTCAACGTAGGAACACAATTCTAATGAAAACACTTACCAAAACGCTCATCGGTGCTGGCCTCGTAGGCGCTTCGCTCGCCTCGGTCTCCGCCACGGCGCAAGTCAATGGTATTGCAACCAGCAGTCCAGAGGCGGTGATTGTCCGTTCTCAGGCCCGCATGAATGCTTATCAGCAAATTGCGCAGACCTATGCGACACAGATCAGCCAGATGAACACCATTCGTCAGGAAATCCAGACGCAGCAACGTTCGCTCGACACCAATAATGACGGCCAATTGACCGAGGCCGAGATCAACGCCAACCCTACTGTGGTGGGCCAAATTCAGCAGAAAGAGCAACAGGTTCAGCAATTGAGCCAGCCGATTGTGCTCGCTCAGACTTATGCCATCGAGCAGCTGATTAATGATTACAGCAATGCGCGTGACAGCGTGATCCAATCAAAGAACATCCAGATCATGCTGGCGCCTGACGCAATTCAATATGCCCCTGACGGCGTGAACGTCACGAGCGATATCGTCGCAGCGCTGAACCAGCGTATGCCTGCTGTATCCGCGACACCGCCAGCCGGATGGCAACCGCGGCGCGAATCGCTGGCAACGCATCAAACCGTGCAGCAAATTCTGGTCGCCGCCGCTCAGCAAGCCGC
>CAZDHB010000014.1:24609-43755 GCA_964505255.1 uncultured Porphyrobacter sp. | reverse complement strand
TGGCAACGCATCAAACCGTGCAGCAAATTCTGGTCGCCGCCGCTCAGCAAGCCGCAGCTCAGCAAGCGCAGCAGCCTGCTGGCCGCTAAGGCTAGCGCGGCCTGACACATAACATTGGTCCGGCCATGCGCCGGTAAGGGGGGGCAATGAGCGAGCGTTCACTGGATATTCGCGGCGTGCTGAAGGCGTTGCCGCATCGCTATCCCTTGCTTTTGGTTGACCGTGTGGTTGACATTGAGCTGGGCGAGAAAATCCATGCGGTGAAAGCTGTGTCTTTCAACGAGGAGTTTTTCCAAGGCCATTTTCCGGGCGCACCGATTATGCCGGGCGTTCTGCAGATCGAGGCTTTGGCTCAGGCTGCGGCGATTTTGGGCATTGAGACGCTGGAATTGGCGGGCACTGGCAAGCTGGTCTTCTTTATGGGGATCGAGAATGCGAAATTCCGCAATCCGGTGACGCCGGGATGCTTGCTCGATCTGCATGTTGAGTTTGTCCAAAAACGCAGCCGGGTCTATAAATTCAAAGGCGTTGCCAGCGTTGAGGGCAAAACCACGACACAAGTCGAATTTACAGCAATGATTGCCGATCCACCGGAATAGAGCCAACAACACTCTTGCATTTTTGATGCATCGGCCTTAGGCCGCGCCATCTTCTGACATAGAGCCAACCCGGTCGGAACCGGGCCGCGTGCTAAAGGAACAAAACGATGAAAGCCGAAGGGCATCCCGATTATCACACCATCACGGTCAAGATGACTGATGGAACCGAATTTCAAACGCGCTCCACATGGGGCAGCGAAGGCGACACGCTGACGCTGGACATTGATCCAACCAGCCACCCTGCTTGGACCGGCGGCAAGCAGCAATTGCAAGAGGGCGGCCGTGTTGCTGCCTTTAACAAGCGTTTTGGCGGACTCAGCCTTAAAAAATAAGCGTTCTTGCAGCTTTGATCTTCAAAAGAGGCGGCCCTGGCAACGGGTCGCCTTTTTCTTTGCCCATTGGGCCCTTGCTGGGGCCCTGCCGGTGCGCTCAGCGCAGTCTGTGCCGCTACCCCCATGGTTTTTCGCGGTACCATTTGGTGATCACATATTTGAGGCCTTTGCGCACTTTCATCCCGTGGTGCAGCGTGCTCGGATTGACCGAGCCATCAGGCCGTCTGTTGTTCCAGCATAAGAGCGCACCTGCCTCGGGCTGAAAACTCTTTTTGATCGCCTTGAACCGCGTTGCCCCGCCAGCCTCGACATCATTGAGGTAGATCATAAAAGTCCAAGTGCGCTGGCCCGCAACCGAGCAGAACTTGGCAAAATCTGTGCCATCGGGAGCGAAGTAATCCGTATGCGCTTTGAATTCCTGACCCACATCATATCTTTGGCCTTGCAGCGGTTCACCAAAAGCCGGATCAATTCCCGAAAGCCGCGCGAGTTTCTCGTCTAGCTCGGCCACACAGGGCTGTGCCAGATCAAGGTCGCATGTCTCACTCGTGCGAAAATAATCATCCCCATTGTGATCAGCGATGGTTGAGGGGCGCCGTTCGGCCTCGATCAAAGAGACCAGTTTCTGGCTAAGATCATCATCCAAAAAGCCGCGTAGCCGAAACAGCTCCAGTTTATTACTGGGCAATTGCTGCATTCCCTTGTGCGCTAGAAGGGTCTCGGCATGCGCTTCGTTTTGGCGGCTATCCATGGATTGTGTAACTTTTGTTCATCGCGGCGAGGTACGATAAGCATTCGCGCGCGGTGAACAAGCCGGGAAACAAAATTACAGTTTTGCATGGTTCTTTGAGATTTTTGCTTTTCATTGGGCATGCCCTGTGCAACAGGCTCGCTCGGGTGCAAGGAGTGGCTTGACGCCAGCCCATGCATCACTAACTGCCCCAAAGATGTTTTGCGCCCTGCGCAAGGCGAAAAGGGGCTTGTGGCGATCGTAGCTCAGTTGGTTAGAGCGCCGGTTTGTGGTACCGGAGGTCGGGGGTTCAAGACCCCTCGATCGCCCCATTTTCCCAATTTTGCGGGCGCGTTTTGCGTCCCCATACCAAGGAATTGGGCCAAGTTTCATGACTGCTTTCTGGACAGAACCCGACTTTGACGATCATGAGGTCGTCCAATTGGTGCGCGATCACAAAAGCGGGCTGACCGGCATCATCGCCGTGCATTCCACGCATTTGGGCCCAGCGGGCGGCGGCACGCGGTTTTGGCATTATGCTGATCCAGCAGCCGGTTTGCGCGATTGTCTGCGATTGTCACGCGGGATGAGTTACAAGAACGCGATGGCCGGGCTCAAAATGGGCGGCGGCAAGGCGGTTATACTGGCAGACGAGACGGGTCACAAAACGCGCGATATGCTCATTGCATTTGCCGACGCGATCGAGGGGCTGGGCGGCAAATATGTAACCGCAGAAGATGTCGGCATGACTGATGCGGACATGGAAACCTTTGCAGAGCGCACAGCCCATGTCTCGGGCCTGCCAACAAAAGGCGCTGATGCAGCGGGCGGGGATCCAGGGCCGTTCACCGCGCTTGGCATATATTACGGGATCAAGGCTGCTGTCCGCTTCAAGCTGGGGCGCGAGGATATGTCCGGTGTGCATGTCGCCTTGCAAGGAACCGGCAGCGTGGGGTCTGGCGCCGCGCGATTGCTTGCTGAGGATGGTGCGCAGCTCACGCTGGCGGATATTGATGAGGCACGGGCGGCGGCTCTGGCCAAGGAACTCTCGGGAAAATCCGTTGCAGCCGATGAAATCCTTCAGACCGAATGCGATGTGTTTAGTCCTAATGCGCTGGGCGGTGTTTTGACTAAGCAAAGCATCGCCAAACTCAAATGTCCGATTGTTGCAGGCGGGGCGAACAACCAATTGGCCGGTGCCGAGGACGGGCAAAGACTTGCTGCGCGCGGCATTCTTTATGCGCCGGATTATGTCATCAATGCGGGCGGCATAATTTCAGTTGCTGCCGAGTATTTTGCCCGAACCGCAAATGCGCCGGGATCGGTTCAGGATGTCAAACGTCAGATTGCCAAAATTCCCGAGCGGCTAGAAAATATCTGGCGCGAGAGCGAGGCTGATGGTATCCCTGCGGACCAAGTCGCAGATAGCATGGCGCAAAAATTGATAGGTCGCTGAATAGCCCCTTGCGAGGGTTAAGCGAGACTGCCAAACACTTGCGCGAAACGGATATTCTTTCGATGCACGGTTTTGCGAATCCCAAACGCTTTCTGGCGCTTGCCTCATGGCTGACACCGCTGCTTCTTGTCAGCGGGCTGTTGCTGACGGGCGCGGCGCTTGCTTGGGGTTTTTGGGTGGTTCCGCCTGACCGTTTGATGGGCGAAACGGTTCGCATTCTCTATATCCACGTACCCACCGCATGGCTGGGGATGGGCGGATGGACCGCAATTGCCATCTCCAGCCTCGTTTTCCTCGTCTGGCGGCATCCCTTGGCGGCCTTGGCTGCGCGGGCAAGCGCTGTTCCGGGCGCGGTTTTTACCGCTCTTTGCCTCGTCACCGGATCGATTTGGGGCCGCCCGACATGGGGTACATGGTGGGTGTGGGACGGACGCCTGACCAGTATGCTGGTGCTGTTGTTTCTCTATTTCGCTTATATCGCTCTGGCGCAAGCGGCCGCGCGCGAAGGGGTTAGTCCGCGCATTCCGGCCATTTTCGGACTTTTGGGCGCGATCAATATCCCGATCATCAACCGGTCCGTCGTGTGGTGGAACTCGCTCCATCAACCGCCCAGCATCACGATCGGCAAAAGCGCGATTGATGCGACTTTCCTGATGCCCTTGCTGGTCGCGGTTATCGGCTTTTCTTTGATTTTTGGCGCAGTGGTTCTGATGCGAATGCGCGCCTTGCTGGCGCAAGCGCAGACAGAGGCTAGGCTTCGCCGCAAGGCGCTTCAGATGGGTGGGCAGATTGGCGGAGCCTCTGCTGCTGCTACGCCATCGGTTCAGCAGAAGATATCTTCCAATCAGATGGGGCAAGAGGCATGAGCGAGCCGGTCCGCGAAGTGCTCGATCAATGGGATTTTGTCATCGCGGTTTACGTGATCGGTATCGGTGCGACACTGGCGATGGCGGGGTGGTCATGGACCCAAATGCGCCGCGCTGAGGCCGCGCGTGACAGCGTCAGAAAAGGGGCTGAGACAAAGAGTGAGGCAGGGCGCCGGTGAGTGATAGCAAAAACCCTATGCTGAAGCCCAAGCATCAACGTTTGGTCTTGGGTCTCTTGGCTTTGGCGGCGATCATCGGGGCCGGTTTGCTGTCGGTCTATGGCCTTCAATCGCAAGCCAATTATTTCTATTTGCCAGAGCAAATGCGTGACGATCCGCCAGAGGTCGGCCAAGCGGTGCGTTTGGGCGGCATGGTCGAGGAAGGCTCGCTCCAGACAATGGAAGACGGCATAACGGTTGCTTTCACGGTTAGCGGGCAAGGTGATGCCAAAGTGCCGGTGCGCTTTGCCGGGATTGTGCCCAGCCTGTTCGTTGAAGGGTCGGGGGTTGTCGCGGAAGGCAGCCTGGCCGCAGATGGCACATTTGTGGCCGATAATCTGCTGGCCAAACATGACGAAAACTATGTCCCCACAGAATTGGAAGGCATGGCTGAGCATCAGGCAGCTTCGAAAGCGCAAGAGACAACGGTGGGCCTTCAGTGATGTATGACGGCCAAGTTTGGGCGGCGGCACGATGATTGCCGAATTGGGTCTGGCGGCACTGTGGCTGGCGGCGGCACTGGCGGGTTTGCAATTGGTCGCGGCTGCTGTTGGACTGCGCGCCGAGTTTGACGAGACGGCGAAAGCGGGCGCATCGGCTCAGCTTGCGGCATGCGTGCGGCCGGCGGCGATCATGCAAGGCTTGCTAGCCGGTTTCTCCTTTTTGGCGCTGCTCTATGTGTTTGCGATCACCGATTTGTCGGTCAAGCTGGTGGCGAGCAATTCCCATTCGATGAAGCCGATGATTTTCAAGCTGTCGGGCGCTTGGGGCAATCATGAAGGATCGATGCTTTTGTGGGTCACTGTGATGGCGCTCGCTGGCGGATTGATCGCATGGATTGAACGGCGACTGCCAGAGCGCACGATGCAGGCGACGCTGGCCGCGCAAGGCTTTGTGGCGCTGGGTTTCTATGCTTTTATCCTGCTCAGTTCGAACCCGTTTGAGCGGCTGCCAAACCCGGCGGCGGAAGGTATGGGGCTCAATCCGCTCCTTCAGGATGTGGGTCTCGCGTTCCATCCGCCGACGCTGTATTTTGGCTATGTTGGTTTGTCCGTTGCCTTCAGTTTCGCGGTCGGCGCGCTGATTACGCGGCAAGTCACGCCCGAGTTTGCAAGGGTGATGCGCCCTTGGGTGCTTGGCGCTTGGGTGTTTCTGACGCTGGGCATTACGGCGGGCAGTTATTGGGCCTATTATGAGCTTGGCTGGGGCGGCTGGTGGTTCTGGGATCCGGTTGAAAATGCCTCTCTCATGCCGTGGCTGGCGGCGACGGCCTTGCTGCATTCGGTCAGCGTTTTGGCCGCGCGCGATGCGCTCAGGGCATGGACAATCATGCTTGGCGTAGTTGCCTTCTCGATGAGCATGCTCGGCACGTTTCTGGTGCGCTCGGGCATCCTCACCAGCGTTCATGCCTTTGCAGTTGATCCGGAACGCGGCTCGTTCATCTTGATTTTGCTGGCGCTTTATATCGGCGGCGCCTTGCTGCTTTTCGCGCTGCGCGCCGGAACGGTCACGGAAGGGGAACGGTTCGCCATTGCCAGCCGTGAGGGCGCATTGGTGTTCAATAATGTAATGCTATCGGCGACCTTGGCGGTTGTGCTGCTGGGCACGCTCTACCCGCTGCTGACTGAGGCATTTGACGTGCGTGTATCTGTCGGGCCGCCGTATTTTAATCCGGTGGGCGCGATCTTTGTTATCCCGATGCTGATGGTGATGGCGGTTGGGCCCTTGCTGCGCTGGCGGCAGGATGGTGCGCTGCGTATTTCGAAAGAAGTGATGGCGCTGGCTGGAATCGCACTGGTGGTGCTGATCGGTTTTGCGGTGATTGGCGAGATTGCCATTCTGCCTTTGCTGGGGCTGGCCTTGGCGGCTGCGCTGGGGGCGGCGAGCTTCCTGCCGCTTCGTGGACGCAATCTGCTGCGGGTGCCACTGGCCGTTTGGGGCATGGTGACGGCACATTTCGGGATTGCTGTCGCTTTGCTCGGCATGGCGAGTGAAAGCGCCTTTACCGAGGAGAAACTGGCCGCTGTTGCCATTGGTGATACGGCCGAAGTCGGCCCTTATACGGTGACATTGGACAATGTCGCGCCGGTTGCCGGACCGAACTGGACCGCCATTGAAGCGCAGCTTTCCGCGCGGATTGATGGCGGGGACCCGGTGCTGCTTAACCCGCAATCGCGCAGTTTCTGGGCACCAGCCCAGCAAACCACCGAGAGCGTTTTGGCAACCCGCTGGAATGGACAGCTTTATGCAGTTGTGGGCGATCAGACGCAGGCCGCGGACAATGGCGCACCGCGCTGGCAATTGCGCCTGTGGTGGAAACCGTTTGTGACGTTCATTTGGTATGGCGGTATTTTGGTGGCGCTGGGCGGGGTGCTGGCGATGATGGGCCGGGTCCAGCAGGATTTGAAACGGCGCGGTGCTGTGCGCAGGGCACGCGCACGGCGGGCGGACGCAGTCCCTGCTCATCCGCAACCCGCGGCCCAGCGGCAAGGAGCCAAGGGATGAGCTGGCGCTTATGGGTCCCCTTGATGCTGTTTTCCGCATTCGTCGGATTGGCCGCCTATCAATTGACACAGCCAAAGCAGGAATTTGTCGAAAGCCGGATGATTGGCAAGCCTTTGCCGTATTTTGAACTGCGTCCCGCATTTGCGGAGCTGCCTGGCGCGGCCAGCGCTGATTTTAGAGACGGAAAGCCGCGCTTGCTTAACATCTGGGCCAGTTGGTGCCTGCCCTGCATTGCAGAGGCTCCGCAGCTCGAAGCCTTAGCGCAAAGCGGTGCCGAGATCATCGGTGTCGCCATTCGCGACCGGCCCGAGGATGTCGCGCGCTTCCTTGCGCAGCATGGCAATCCCTACACCCGGATTGGCGCGGATGATTTGTCCGAAGTGCAATTGGCGATCGGCTCCTCCGGCGTGCCCGAAACCTTTGTAATTGATGGCAAGGGCCGCATTACGCATCAGCATATTGGAGATATCCGGGCTGATGACGTGCCGATTTTGCTGAGCAAATTGGCGGAGGCCGCCGAATGAGATGGGCCTCTTTCAGACGCTGGATAGCCAGTCTTTTGATCGCGGGCCTTGCGCTGCCTTTGCTGGCTCCTCTGTCCGCTCAGCAAAGCATGCCGCCGGCACCTTTCGCCTATCGCCAGCTCGATGATCCAAGGCAAGAGGCCGCTGCGCAGGAGCTTATGGAAACCTTGCGCTGCCTCAAATGTCAGAGCCAATCGATTGCTGATAGCGATGCGCCCATGGCAGGTGATATGCGGCATCAGGTGCGCATTCGGATCGCCGCCGGTGAACAGCCGGAAATGATCCGCAGTTGGCTGATCGAGCGTTATGGCGATTACGTGAGCTATAAACCCGAGGTTAGCGCCTCGACGTGGCCGCTGTTTGCGGTGCCGCTGGTGCTACTGGCATTGGCCGGTGTGATCCTAATGCGCCGGTATCGGAGGAGCGGATGAGCTGGCTCCCGATCCTTGCGCTTGCGCTGATCGCGTTCGTGATGAGCGCGGCTTTCTTCAAGTTACCACGCAGCTTATGGACCTTGTTCGGGGCGAGCTTGCTGTTCGGGCTGACCGGATATGCCTTGCAAGGGGCACCCGCCCAGCCTGCTTCGCCCAAGTCTGCAAAAGAAGAGGTTTCTACCACGGGCGAATTGATGGTTCAGGCGCGCAAGGAATTCTTCCCGCAAACTGTGCAAGCCGCGCCCTATCTGCTGACTTCTGATGCTTATACCCGCCGCGGCCAATATGGTGACGCGGCCGCTTTTTTGAATAATGGCTTGGCCGAAAATCCGGGGCATGCAGAGGCGTGGGTGGCGCTCGGCAATGTTCTGGCAGAACATGCTGATGGACAGCTGACAGAAGCAGCACTGTTCGCGTATTCACGCGCCGAGCAGGTGGCCCCGGGCCATCCGGGCCCCGGTTATTTCGTTGGTCTGGGGTTTTTGCGGAGCGGGGAACCGGGCCGCGCCCGCGCGATATGGCTGCAATTGCTGGAGAGCGCGAGCGATGATGCACAGTGGCGAGAGGGGCTGGAGCGGCGGATCGAACGGCTTGACCAGATTATGACGCCCTCTGATGCGCCGCCGATTTCGGGTGGCGGGTCCACGGGCGATGCACGGCCAGAAATACCGGGGCAGGAGTAACGGGCGCTCAATCGCCCCTTTGGTTGCAGTGCACCAAGGATGCTGCTATCCGCCGCGCCTCTTAACCAATAACCCCTCGTAAAGGCCCGCTAGCCGCTTTGTTTAAAGCCAATTTGGGAGCGCGATTGATAGTGCGATGAGCGATTTGCCGCCTCCTCATTCCAATGTGCCGCAAAAGCACCCCTCTCACCAAGGGCTTCAGGGTTCTGCTGAAGAGGGGCATGCAGGCAAATCTGGCGGGAAAGCGGCGGGCAAAACGGCGCTGGCGGTTGGTGCCATCGGCATCGTTTTCGGCGATATCGGCACCAGCCCGCTTTACGCTTTTCGTGAAACCTTTGTCGGCCGTTCTAACGTCCAGCTCGACAATGCCCATGTGCTGGGCGTTGTCAGCCTGATTTTCTGGTCGATGGTGCTGGTGGTGGCGATCCAATATGTCACCATTTTAATGCGCGCCGATAACAAGGGGCAGGGCGGTAGCCTTGCTCTGGTTGCGCTTATCTCAAGCCAGCTTAACAAATCGAAATATGGCTGGATCGCGCTGCTCTTGGGGGTGTTTGCAACCTCGCTCTTCTATGGCGACAGCATGATTACGCCGGCCATTTCGGTCTTGTCTGCGGTAGAGGGGCTGACGGTTGTTGACCCCGGATTGCAGCAATATGTGATCCCGATCGCTTTGGCTTTGCTGGTGTTCCTGTTCGTCTTGCAGAAACGCGGGACGGCCAAGGTCGGCGCTTTGTTTGCGCCGGTTATGATCGTCTATTTCTCGGTCATTGCGCTGCTGGGTGCTTGGCAGATCATCCAGACACCGGACATCCTGTGGGCGCTGAGCCCTTATCACGCGGTCAATTTCTTCATCCTTGATGGCGCTTTGGCGTTTCTTGCTTTGGGCAGCGTGGTCCTCGCCGTGACGGGGTCAGAGGCGCTTTATTCCGACATGGGCCATTTCGGGCGCGGGCCGATGCGTTTGTCATGGTTCGGGTTCGTTATGCCGTGCTTGCTGCTCAATTATTTTGGGCAAGGGGCGATGATCATCGGTCTGCCGTCAGACTTGGCTGCTGAGGCGATCCAGAACCCGTTCTTTTTCTTGGCCTCTGAGGAATGGCGTTTGCCGTTGGTGTTTCTGGCGACCTTTGCCACATTTATCGCCAGCCAAGCGGTTATTTCGGGCGCGTTTTCGATCACGCATCAGGCTATTCAGATGGGCTATATCCCGCGTCTGTCCATTCGCCACACATCCGAAACCGAAGGCGGACAGATTTACATCCCGGTCGTCAATTGGGCGTTGATGGTGGCGGTGATCATTCTGGTCCTGACATTCCAAAGCTCGTCCAATCTCGCCAATGCTTACGGGATTGCGGTGACCGGGGCAGTGACGATTGATACGCTGCTGATGGCGGTGCTGCTGATCGGTGTATGGAAATGGAAGTGGTGGTATGCCGCCCCTGTGGTGGCCGTGTTCCTGATCGTTGATGGGGCGTATTTTGCCGCCAACCTTACTAAAGTGCCCGATGGCGGCTGGTTCCCGCTGATGGTTGGATTTATCGCCTTCTTGCTGCTGACGACTTGGGCCAGGGGCCGCAAACTCATGCGCGAGCGGATGAGCGAGGTCGCGTTGCCGATCGAGATTTTTGCCAAATCGGCCAAGAATTCTGCCACCCGCGTTTCCGGAACGGCGATCTTCATGGCTTCCAGCACCGCGGGCGTGCCCTCTGCGTTGCTGCATAATATCAAGCACAACAAGGTTCTGCATGAGCGGGTGGTGATCCTGACGGTTGATATCGCCGATGTTCCCTATGTCGATGCGAGCGAGCGCTGCGAATACACTGATCTGGGTGACGGGTTTTACCGGGCGGTGCTCCATTACGGCTTTATGGAGGAGACCAACGTGCCGCAGGGCCTGATGCAGATGGAGCAATGCGGCGGCGCGTTTGATATGATGCAGACCAGCTTCTTCCTCAGCCGTCAGACTTTGTTGCCCTCCGACAAGCCGGGCATGCCAATCTGGCGCGAGAAAATCTTTGCCTGGATGCTGAGGAATGCCGCAACCGCGATGGAGTTTTTCCGATTGCCGACCAACCGTGTGGTCGAATTGGGCAGTCAGGTCGAGATATAGCCGCGACTAGCCGCCTGTTAATGGTAATAATTCGCTCGCCAAGCGCGCGCGGCCCTGTTACCGCCGCCACGCTGACGTCGGAATTTGCGACGGACTTCGAAATTTGAATCCGCCGGACCCTGCTGGAAAGCCAGCCACGCTCCGCCGCAAAACAGACGACGACTTCCTTTCTCGAGACGATTTGACGCAAGAAGCGCCGGTGCATGTTGCACGGGCGTCCTATGAATGTTCCTGAAAGGACAAAGACATGGCCAAAACTGGCACCGTAAAATTCTTCAATACCGACAAGGGTTATGGCTTCATCGCTCCCGAAGATGGCTCGGGCGATAGCTTCGTGCACATCACAGCTGTGCAGGCCGCCGGAATGCAGACGCTCGATAAGGATCAGCGTCTGAACTATGACGTAGAAGTGGGCCGCAATGGCAAGGAAAGCGCGGTCAACCTGTCCGCAGCTGACTAAGATTTCGCAGATCTAGACAAAGCTAGATCTGGGCAAACAAAACAAGAGGGGCGGCGCGCTAACTCGGCGTTCCGCCCCTTTTGTTATGCGCGCTGCGTGTGATTTCAGGATTGCTTTAGGCGGTGTCTGAGGTTTTTTCCTCTTCACCAACATCCAGCCCATGCCGCATCAGCATGGGGATTTGCGTCATGGTGAAGATAAAGCTGAGCGGCATAAACACCCATAATTTGGCCCATAGCCATGTCTCGAAGGTGAATTGCAAGCGCATCACTTCGTTAATCGCGGCCATCACAAAGAAAAACAGGCCCCAATTGCGCGACAATTTGAGCCAGCCGGCCTCGTCTACGCCGTCAAACGCTGCTTCGAGCAAGACTTGCAGCAGGGCTTTCCCGCGCCAATATCCAATCAGCAAAGCTGCGCCGAACATGGCATAAATCGCAGTTGGCTTGATCTGGATAAAGCTCTCGTCCCGCAGCCAAATGGTCAGCGCGCCGAAGCCGACAATAAGCGCGGTGGAGAGCATGAGCATCGGCGAGACCCGGCCAAATTTCCAGCGCGAGAAGACGAGCGCGATGACGGCGGCGACCATGAAGGCGATCGTTCCCTGAATGACTGCGGCTATCTCGCCAGAAGTGCCTGCTTCATCGGGTGTTGAAAATTTATAGACACCCAGAAACACCAGGAGCGGCCCATAATCGACCAAAATGTTGAGCCAGCCCGATTTGGGCTTTGCTTCGGCTTCATCCAGGTCCTTGGCCCTTTCCGCAGATCCATTTGTCTCAGTCATTATGCAATTCCCGCAATTACGCGCGCGACCAATTCCGGGTCAAACGGGCGCAAATCATCAATTTTCTCACCCACACCAATCGCATGGATCGGCAAGCCATATTGCTCTGCCGCGGCAACCAATACGCCGCCACGTGCAGTGCCATCCAGCTTGGTCATGACCAATCCTGTGACCCCGGCGATTTCCTTGAACACGTCAATTTGTGAGAGGGCATTTTGTCCGTTGGTCGCATCCAGAACGAGCAGCACATTATGCGGTGCCTCCGGGTTGAGGCGCCCCAGAACCCGCCGGATCTTCTCCAGCTCGTCCATCAGCTCGCGTTTGTTCTGTAGCCGGCCAGCGGTGTCAACGATCAGCGCATCGGTGCCCTGATCGGTTGCGGCTTTGACGGCGTCAAATACGATAGAGGCTGGGTCGCCGCCCTCTGGCCCGCGGATCAGCGGTGCATCTATCCGTTCGGCCCAAGTGGCGAGCTGGCCAATCGCTGCCGCGCGGAAAGTGTCGCCAGCGGCCAGCATAACCTCGTAATCATCTTCCTGAAACAGATGGGCAAGTTTGGCGATGGTGGTGGTTTTGCCGGAGCCATTGACCCCGATCACCAACAAGACCTGCGGGCGGGGAAAGGCGGTCACTTCCAATGGCTGCGCGACGGGGCGCAAAATGGCGGCGATTTCCTCGGCCACGGCCTCTTTCAGCTCGTCCGCGGACATCTCCAGACCAAAGCGCTTTTCGCGCAAGTTTTCGCGGATGCGGCTGGCCGCGCTTGGGCCGAGATCGGACATAATCAGCGCATCCTCGACATCATCCAAGGTCGCGTCATCCAGTTTTGCCGTGCTCACTGCGCTGGTGAGGTTTTCGGTCAGCCGCTCCGAGGTTTTCTTAAAGCCGCCCAGCAGACGCTCCGCCCAAGTCAGCTTTTGCTCGCCCGAGCCTGCGCTGCCGTCACTCATATCAAAATGCCTTCCGAAAGCTTGCTTGGTTTGACGCTGAGGATAGTGCCTCTTGCGCTGCCAACGGGCAAAGTGACCCTTGCAAAGTTTTCTGCATAGCCGGTTCCATCGCCCTCTGCGAGCACGCTGAGCGGGGTATCGACCATCGTCTGGAGCCATGTCTCGCGCGTTTTGCGGACCGCCGAGCGCAGCTCAGCCGCGCGCTGCTTGATCAGTGGGCGCGGGTGCTGCGGCATGCGGGCAGCGGGGGTCTTTGGACGCGGCGAATAGGGGAAGATATGACCATGCACGATCTCCAGCTCTTCGATGATTGAGAGGTTCTGCGCATGATGCTCGTCCGCCTCGGTCGGAAAGCCGGCAATGAGGTCTGCCCCGATCGCAATGCCGGGCCGCGCCGCTTTGAGGTCGGCGACCAGATCAAGGGCATGTCTGCGCAAATGACGCCGTTTCATCCGCTTTAGCATCAGATCAGCCCCGTGCTGAAGCGAGAGATGGAGATGCGGCATGAGGCGGTTTTCGTTCTTGAACAGTTCGATCAAAAGCGGGTCTATTTCGACCCCATCAAGCGAAGACATACGCAGGCGGGCAAGGGCGGGAAAGGCGTTCAAAACGGCCTCCACCAGCGCGCCCAGCGGCGGGGCGCCGGGCAAATCATGCCCCCAGCTGGTAACATCGACACCGGTCAGCACAATTTCAGCCGCGCCTTGCTCCAAATGCCGCTCGACCTCGCCGAGCACTTGGGCAATCGATAGCGAGCGGGACGGGCCGCGTCCCTGCGGGATCACGCAGAATGTGCAGGCATGATCGCAGCCATTTTGCACCGCGATAAAGGCGCGCGTGTAATTGGCTGGGACTGGCGGCGCCTCAGCTGCCACGTTCCAACTGCGCGGGTCCAGTTTTTGCGTGTTGGCGATCAGCCCATCAACCTCGGGCATTTGGGCAATCGCCTCGCGCTCGATATCGGCGGCGCAGCCCGTGACCATCAAACGGGCACCGGGGTTCTGCCGCCGAGCTTTGCGGATCGCTTGACGGGTTTGACGCACCGCCTCGCTCGTGACGGCGCAGCTGTTGATAACCACCATATCCGGCTCTTCGCTGAGCATTGCGCGGATCTGCTCGCTTTCGGATAAGTTCAAGCGGCAGCCAAGCGAGATTACCTCGGCTGATGTGTTTTTGTCCGTTTCCCCTTTGACCGCAGCACCAGTCATGCAAAGTCACCCCATTCAAAGGTGCCGCGAAAGCTTTCCTGCGCTGGTCCGCGCATGGTGATCCGCCCGTCTTTTTCCCATGCAATCGAGAGATCCCCGCCAGGCAGGCTGATGGTAACCTCGCGCTCGGTCAAACCGCGCCGCATGGCGGCCACTGCTGAGGCGCAGGCACCTGTGCCGCAGGCCCGCGTTAGGCCCGCTCCGCGTTCCCAGACCCGCAATTTGATATGCGTGCGGCTGATGATCTCGGCCACATTCACATTCACTTTCTGAGGGAAAAACGCATCATTTTCGATGATCGGACCAAGCCGGTCCAACGGGACCGCGTCGCAGTCTTCGACGAAGAAAACGGCATGGGGATTGCCCACATTGACGGCCGCTGGATGGTCCAGTTCCTCCCAGCCCAGCGGGATCATGACCGTATCGACCGCGTAAGCCAGCGGGATGGCTTCCCAATCAAAGCGCGGCTCGCCCATATCGACGCTGGCTCCCCCGATCTTGGCCCCGTCGCTCTTGGCCCCGTCGCTTTTGGCCCCGCCATCCTCGGGTGAGACATGGATCAGGCCGCCGCGAGTCTCGATCTTGGCAGGTGCGCCGTGAAACAGCGCGGCCGCTCTGCTGGCATTGCCGCAAGCCTCCACTTCGCTGCCATCCGAATTGAAAATCCGCATAGTGAAATCGGCCGCTTCGCTTTGCGCCAGCACGATCACCTGATCGCAGCCAATCCCCTCGTGCCGGTCAGCAATCGCGCGAGCGGTTTCTTCGCTCAGCGCAGGCAGCGGCGTCTCGCGGCCATCAAGCACCACGAAGTCATTGCCCAGTCCATGCATTTTGGTGAAGGAGACGCGCATAGCGGCGCCCGTGTATTCTGCTTAGCGACCAAGGTCTAGCCCAAGCAGGCAATGAGCGCGCGAGCTAGGCGCAGCTTAGGCCGTTTTGTTGCTCTTGCCCGGCGCAGTTTCTGCATGCTTTTGTGAAGCTGAGAGTGGGCGAGGGCCAGTAGCGATACCGCCACCGATATCAGACCCGCTCGCTTCTTTTGCAAGCAGGCCCCGCTCACACAGCCGCTGATGCACTTCTTCGGCCGGTTCCGGCTTGCCATAGTGATAGCCTTGGCCTTTCATCTGGCCCATTGATTTCAGGATTTCGAGCGCTTCGGGGTTTTCGATGCCCTCCGCAGTGATTGGCATATCGAGGCCGTTGCCCATTGAAATGATAGCGTCGACCAGCTTTTCCGAGGCACCTTCGCGTTCCAGCTCCTGAATGAAGCTGCGATCGATTTTGAGCCGGTCAAACGGCAAAGTGCGCAATTGTGTCAGGCTGGCATAGCCAGTGCCAAAATCATCGAGGCTGATCTTGATCCCTTGATTGCGCAGGCTGGTAATCATCGAGCGCACCATGGTGGTGTTTTCATGCAGACAGCTCTCGGTGATCTCGATTTCCAGCCGCGAAGGCGGGAAATTATGTTCGACCAGCAATTTGACCAGCTTGTGTGAAAACCATGGGTCGCGCATCTGAATAGGCGAGATATTGACCGAAAGGGTGAGGCTCTTGTCCCAGTTTTTTGCATCCTCAAGAGCCTGGCAGATCAATTGCTCCGATAATTCGGCAATCACGCCTATCTCTTCGGCCACTGGGATAAATACGTCTGGTCCAACCAAACCCATCTCCGGCGAATTCCAGCGTGCGAGCATCTCGAAACCGACAATCTGATCACTGCTCAGATCGATCAATTGTTCGTAATACGGAACAAACTCACCGCGCTTGATGCCTTCGCGGATCCCGGTTTCAAGATTGTTGCGGAAATGCAGCTCTTGCTCCATTTCACTTTCGAACCAGAAGAAGCGGTTTTTCCCCTGCTTTTTGGCATGATACATCGCAATATCGGCCTTGTGCAGCAGGACCTGCGCACGATCATTTTCGAAGTTTTGGATGGGCGGGTTTGAGTCTTCTTGCCCGGAACTTTCATGAGCAATATCGCTATTGTTGGCGATACCGATCGAAACGGTCACATTGAGCGCGTGCTCGCCGCATTGGATTGGCTGCGCTGCCTTTTCGATGACCAGCGATACAATGTGCTCGGCGCTTCCCGGATTGTCGCTCGGGAACATGACGGCGCAGGCAAATTCATCGCCGCCCAGCCGCGCCATCACCGCGTCTGCCGGTAGAGTATCCTGAATTCGCTGTGCGACGATCTTGAGGACTTCATCGCCGGCACCATGTCCATTGAGATCGTTGATAAGTTTGAAATTGTCGAGATCGAGCAACATGACAGCAAGGCTTTTGCCTTGCTCGTCTGCTTGCGTGACCAGATTATTGACCATGTCGGACAGGCTGTGGCGATTGAAACAACCGGTCAGCGCGTCCCGTTCGGCCAGGCGGCGCGCTTCCATTTCGGAATTGCGCCTTTGGTCAAGCTCACGGTTCATCGAGCGGAAGTGATTCCAGCCAAGCAGGATTACGGCAATGTTGAGCAGCACGGCGTTGGTCAGAAAAACGTCGGGCTGTTCAGCCAGACCGAAGCCAGTGCGCAGCAGCCGCGGCAAGAGGCTGCCGGTGGTGCCGACAAACAGCAAAACCGCGCTGATGCCGATCGCGATTAAGAGGCCGCGTTCCCGAACGGCTTGGAAAAGACGAGCAAGGGGGCCGCTGCGCCCGGCGCGTGAAAATGTTGATAGCTCAGACACGCACGCTCCCCTCCCGAGAGTTCACACCCGTTAATTCTGTAACCCGTCCCTGCCGACTGATCCGAGGACACTTTTGCGTCGCTCTCGATCGGCCGATTTAAGAGGGCGCTTTTCGCGCAATAAGACGAAATTTCCGTTAATTCGGTTTGGGCAAGCGAAGCAGGTCCAATTGCGGGCGTTTGACCGGCTGTGCAGCCTCCTGTGGATGGGCGCGTGCAGAGCCTATCGCTTTGCCCCGCAAGACCATAATTTGTGCGCCTATATCTTCAGAGCAAAAGGTGAGATCTGTGGCGCGGTACTGGCTAATGAAATCGGAACCCTTCAAATACAGTTGGGATGATCTGATCCGCGACAAGGAAGAGGTGTGGGACGGGGTCCGCAATCACCGTGCCAAGAACAATATGATCGCGATGGAGGTTGGCGATCTGGCGTTCTTTTACCATTCGCGCGAAGGGCTGGAGATTGTCGGCATTTGCGAGGTGTCGGTCACCGGCATTCTTGATCCCACGGATGAGACGGGCAAGTGGGCGGCGGTTAAAATCAAACCTGTGGCGAAGTTTGATAATTTCGTGACGCTGAAACAAATCAAGGCGGAACCCCGGCTGGAAAATTGCGAATTGGTGCGTTTGTCGCGCTTGTCGGTTGCCGAAATAACCCCTGCGGAATGGGACGTCATCTGCGAGATGGCGGGTTATGAAGCGTAGCGTCAGGCCGCCAGCACTCAGCCCATACTTTGCCAATTGGGCCAATTGGCCATTTCGTCCCAATGCGGGTCAGATCGCAAATTGCCCTCTTCATATGGTTATTATTGGGTTAAATCTCGCTTCATGAGACGTTCACTTGTCCTGACCGAGGAAAGCGCGAAGCACAGTTTTCGTGCCAGCCTTCCGCCGCATGTTTTTGAAGTAAAACAGACCGGCGCTGCGGGCACAGCCCGGCAGTCAGAACCGTTTTGGCGTCTAACGGCGCGCGATGTACGCGGCTTCGCGACGACCTATTTTTCTACCCTAGCAGCGGCTCTGGCGTTCTTCGCCTAAGCCGAGGTTTTGGTCCATTTGCGGCCGGCTTGTTTAGGGCGGCTTGTTTAGGCCGGTTTCGCTTCTCGTGTTTCCGCGACCAGCAATTTGCGTCCCAAAACCGCCGAAATAAGGCACATTACCGCGCTCAATAAGACTTGCTCGACCACTGACAGTCCAAATTTGGTCAGCAAGACTGAAAGCGCCGATCCTGCGACCATTGCACCTGAATTGACGATGTTATTGGCCGCTATCACGCGGGCAGCGGCGTCCGGTTTGCTGCGGGTGGTTAGAAACGCATATAGCGGCACGACAAACATTCCGCCGGCGACGGCGATGCCCAGCAGGCTGAGCAGAACCGGCACAGCCAGTGGCTGCGCGATGAATTGCGCAATGTCCAGCAAGCCCTGATCGCTTGCCCCGTTCCAATTGCGCACCAGAAGATAGAATATGACCACGAAAAGCCCCATCGCGATCACCGACACCGGGGCATAGCGGGCCGAAACCTGACCCTTAAGCAGCCTGTTGATGCCGACTGATCCCATCGCAACGCCGATCGAGAACATCACCAGAAACAGGCTGGCGACTTGCGGGCTGGCATAGAGGATATTTTTTGCAAGCGGCGGAAATTGGATGAACAAGACCGCGCCAATCGTCCAGAAAAAGCTGATCGCGATAATCGCCAACCAAGTCTGCCGGTCACCGCGAGCGGTATCAATCAGCCTAATCGAAGAACGCCACAAATTGCGATCAATCGGTTTGATCTCGCCCATTGGCGGTGCGTCAGGGACATTGCGGCTGACCATATAGCCCGCAATCGCGGTGACGATGATCAGCCACATCGCCGTCTCGACCCGGACCCAGCCTGCCAGGATCGTCCCGCCCAAAATGGCGACATAGGTTCCCGCCTCAACCAGGCCTGTACCGGCGAGCACTTCGCCCGGTTTCAGATGCTGCGGCAAAATCGCGTATTTAATAGGCCCGAAAAAGGCCGATTGAACGCCGGTCCAAAACAAGGCCAGGAGCATGATAACAATCGGTACGCTGGTCTCGATCGTGGTAAAATAGAGCGGAATGGAGAGCGGCAGATCATAGTCCTGCCATGCCAGATACAGACCACTTGCGCCCAGCAGCATCAGGCCGATCTCAGCCAATTTCACGCGTCTGATGATAAGCGCCTTGTCGCGCATATCCGCCAACTGTCCGGCAAGCGCGGAGAAGATGAAAAACGGCAGGATGAAAACGAAAGAGGCAACCGCGCTGAATAGCGTTTCGTCCTCGGTTGAATTGTAAAGTTGGTAGACGACGAACAGGACCATCGCGGTCTTGTAGAGATTGTCGTTAAAGGCATTGAACAGCTGAGTGGCGAACAGCGGCAAAAAGCGTTTTCGGCGCAGGAGGTGCGTCGAGGTTGTCATGCTGTGCTCCGCGCTCCCGTTTGTTCTTTTCCCATTTAACGAAGCCTTGTTAACGGGCAAGCGAAATCGGCACTTGGCTGTTTGCGCCAAACGGCACCGCGCTCATCGAAATGCCGCGCAGCCCAAGACACGCGTGCGGGATTGCCATGCAGTAGGCTTT
>CAZDHB010000014.1:22921-24509 GCA_964505255.1 uncultured Porphyrobacter sp. | reverse complement strand
GGGGGCTTTTGCAGAACCCAATTGCCCGCTATGGCGGCGGCGCAATGTTGACCTTGCCCAATATCCTTACGCTATCGCGCATTGTGGCCGTGCCTGTACTGGCCTTTCTCTTGTGGTGGCCGGAATGGCAATTGGGATATGCCATGGCGTTTTTACTCTATGGCCTGATGGGAATTACCGATTATTTCGATGGGTATCTGGCCCGTTCCAGCGGGGCGGTATCGAAATTGGGCATTTTTCTCGACCCGATTGCGGATAAAATCATGGTGGCTGCGGTTATTCTGGTGCTGACGGCGCAGGGGTGGCTGCGCGGGCCGGTCGTTGGTGACTTTCACGTGATTGCTGGATTGATCATTTTGATCCGCGAAATTGCGGTTTCAGGCTTGCGCGAATTTCTGGGCAGCCTGCAAATCTCAGTTCCAGTGTCCAAGCTGGCCAAATGGAAAACAACGTTTCAAATGCTCTCGCTCGGCGCGCTTATTCTGGCGGGCGCGATGCCGGAATGGAATGTGCATATGCTGGACCGGGTGTTCAACGTGCCGCACACGGTGGGCATTTGGAGCCTTTGGGGTGCAGCGATCCTAACTCTGATCACCGGCTGGGATTATCTGAGGGTCGGTCTGAAGCACATGGATTGAGCAGCCATTCGCCCGATGGGACAAGCGCCTCTCAGCCCGCTTTCAATTCTTGAGCCAGCAGTTCAAAATCCGCCTGACGGGGCGAGTTCTTGCGCCAGATCAAGGCAATCTCACGCGTTGTATTCGTTGATTTGAGCGGCCTTGCAGCGATATTCGTCCCCTCAAGAATCCCTGCATCAATCGCCATTTGCGGCAACATCGTCAGCCCCAGATCATTGTCCACCATTTGCACCAGAGTGTGCAAGCTGGTGCCGATCATCGCGGCGCTGGCTCTTAGCTCGGGCCGATTGCAAGCGGCCAAAGCGTGATCGCGCAGGCAATGGCCATCCTCGAGCAGTAGCAATCGCCCTTCATCAATCATCGATGGCGGAATGCTATCGGGGGGATCGCGCGGATCATCCTTGGGGAAAGCGACAAACAATTCGTCATCGGCAATATGCGCTTGGTCAACGTCGCCCGTATCAAACGGCAGCGCCAGCAATACGCAATCGACTCGCCCATGTTGAAGCGATTCCACCGCATCATGGCTTGTTTCCTCGCGCAGATACAATTTGAGCTCTGGCCGTTCATGGCGCAGGCGCGGCAGAATTCGCGGCAAGAGAAACGGGGCAATCGTCGGGATAACACTCATTCGCAATTGTCCGGCCAAGGGCTTGCCCGCCGCCTTGACCAAATCGGACAATTCCTCCGCCTCGCGCAGGATCCGGTGCGCTTTATCGACCACCTGATTGCCTAGCGCTGTGAAGCGCACGACGCGCCTGGTACGCTCGACCAATGTTACCCCAAGCAGCGATTCCAATTCGCGGATGCCTGAGGAGAGGGTTGACTGGGAAACAAAACACGCCTCGGCCGCATTCCCAAAATGCAAATGTTCCTGCAGCGCTGCCAAATATTGCAGCTGTTTGATGGTCGGCAGGTAAGTGCTCAAGCCTCTAACTCGGTGTCGTTGG
>CAZDHB010000014.1:12181-22821 GCA_964505255.1 uncultured Porphyrobacter sp. | reverse complement strand
TCATCGGCAATATCATCGACATGGGTCATGTTGAGCTTGCCATTTTTGACCGCAAAGGCGAGCTTTCCCTCGACCAGATCAAGCGCGTCAGAGCCGAACACCTCGCGGCGCCAACCTGTCAGAACCGGCAAGTCCCTGACCCCTGCGGCGAGCGCTTCCAGCTCGTCTGAGCGGGTGAGCAAACGGGCCGCGATATCAATCTCGCGCGCCCTGATCTTGAGCAGCAGTTTGAGCAAATCAGCCACCAAAGCCCCTTCTTTGCCAAGCGGGGCGCCGCGCTTCATCTTTTGCGGCATTTCGTCCTTGGGCAAGGGTTCGGCCTGCTCAATCACCTTAAGCATGCGTTTGCCAATGTCATTGTCGCGCCAGGCATTGGAAAGTCCGCGTACCTTAGCCAGATCGGCCTGTTTCTTCGGCGGATGATTGGCAATATCCGCGAGCGTTTCATCGCGCATGATCCGCCCCCGGGGGATATTCTTATGCTGCGCCTCGCTCTCGCGCCATGCGGCCAAATCTTTCAGCCGCCCAAGCAGCGCGGGATTGCGTCCGGAGGCCCGGATCCGTTTCCACGCCTTGCTTGGATCGAGCCGGTAATTCTCTGGATCAGCGAGCTTTTCCATTTCTGCGTTGAGCCATGCGCCGCGCCCGGTGCTGACCAGTTTTTCCAGTATCATCGGGAAAATCTTGGCCAGATGCGTGACATCGCCAATGGCATATTCAATCTGCCGATCGGTAAGCGGGCGGCGTCCCCAATCGGTAAAACGCGCACCCTTGTCGACTGTGATCCCAAGCCAGCTTTCGACCAGATTGGCATAGCCGATCTGCTCAGACTGGCTGATCGCCATCATCGCAATCTGCGTGTCAAAAATCGGCGTGGGCGTGGTGCCGGTGAGGTTGAAGATAATCTCGACATCCTGACCGCCGGCGTGAAAGACTTTCAAAACTTCCGGTGTTTTGGTGAGCAAGTCGAGCAGCGGGGCCATGTCGAGCCCTTCTGCCAAAGGATCAATCGCAGCGGCCTCGTCCTCGTTACCGATTTGAACAAGGCACAATTCCGGCCAATAGGTGTTCTCGCGCATGAATTCGGTATCGACTGCGACAAAGTCATGTTTGGCAAGCCGCTCACACAAATCCGCTAGGGCATCTGTGGTCGTAATCAGATCATGTATTTTCATATCTCGTTTTCTTATTTTGGAGCGGAGTACCACTCTCGGGCCTAGGCCCAGTTGAATTCCCAATTTCCCCGTCAAACGCTTATTGTCAAACGGCGTTTTCGGGCAAAGTTTTTCGCATGTGGGTTTGGGCGCAGACCCAAACTCAGGCCAAAAAACACCCGGCTTAAGGAACACTGGGCTTGACAAACCATGGTCCATACCTTGTTAGCGCGCCCTGTAAAACCATCCTTTTTTATGGCACTGCGCCATATGATTGAAGGCAATGAGGAAGAGCAGGGGTTCAGACCGGCTTTCCTTTGACGTCTGGCTCTCAAAACCGGGCCGCTAATTTGGAAAGTAACGCAATGCACGCTTATCGCAGCCATACCTGCTCTCAGCTGACCAAATCCGATGTTGGCGAAACTGTTCGCCTGTCGGGTTGGATCCATAAGAAACGCGATCATGGCGGCGTGCTGTTTGTCGATTTGCGCGATCATTACGGTATCACTCAAATCGTCGCGGATGAGGATAGCGAGGCTCTCGCGCTGCTCGATGGGCTGAAGCTGGAATCGGTGGTGACCATTGATGGCGAAGTGAAAGCCCGCAGCGCAGAGACCGTTAATGCAGGTCTTCCCACCGGGGAAATCGAGGTTTTTGCCCGCGCTGCGACGGTTCAGAGCCGGGCCGAGGAATTGCCGCTGCCGGTTGCTGGCGAGCAGGATTATCCGGAAGATATCCGCCTGAAATACCGTTTCGTCGATCTGCGCCGCGACAATATGCATCGCAACATCATGCTGCGCAGCCAAGTGATCAGTTCGATCAGGCGGCGCATGACGGATCAGGGCTTTAACGAGATTCAGACACCAATTCTGGGCGCCTCCAGCCCCGAGGGCGCACGCGATTATCTGGTGCCGAGCCGTTTGCATCCGGGCCGTTTCTATGCCTTGCCGCAGGCACCGCAGATGTTCAAACAATTGCTGATGACGGCTGGGTTCGACCGGTATTTCCAGATTGCGCCATGTTTTCGGGATGAGGATTTGCGGGCTGACCGGAGCCCCGAGTTTTACCAGCTCGATCTGGAGATGAGCTTCGTCACGCAAGAAGACGTTTTCCAAGCGCTTGAGCCGGTTTTGGCTGGCGTGTTCGAGGAATTCGCCGATGGCAAGGCGGTCACCCCGGCAGGCGAATTTCCGCGTATTCCCTATGCTGAGGCGATGCTGAAATACGGCAGTGACAAGCCAGATTTGCGCAACCCGCTGATCATTTCTGATGTGACGAGCCATTTCGAAAAATCCGGTTTTGGCCTGTTCGAAAAAATCGTTAGCGGCGGCGGGGTGGTGCGCGTGATACCGGCGCCATCGACGCATGAGAAAAGCCGCAAATTCTTCGATGAAATGAACGATTGGGCGCGCAAGGAAGGCTTTGCCGGACTTGGCTATGTCACGCGCAAAGGCGGCGAGTTCGGCGGTCCAATTGCCAAGAATCACGGGCCTGAGAATATGGCGAAGCTCTATGACGAGCTAGGCCTTGGCGAAAATGACGGCCTGTTCTTTGCTGCTGGCAAAGCAAAAGACGCGGCCAAGCTTGCAGGGGCTGCGCGAACGCGGGTGGGCGAACTGCTCGAACTGATCGAGCCGGATTGCTTCAAATTCTGCTGGATCGTTGATTTCCCGATGTTCGAATATGACGAAGAGCGCAAAAAGGTCGATTTCAGCCACAACCCTTTCTCGATGCCGCAAGGCGAGATGGACGCGCTGGAGACGAAAGATCCGCTCGATATTCTGGCGTGGCAATATGACATTGTCTGCAATGGTTATGAATTGTCGAGCGGCGCCATCCGGAACCATCGTCCTGATATTATGTATAAGGCGTTCGAGATTGCCGGATATTCGCAGGCCGATGTCGATGATAATTTTTCCGGCATGATCGAGGCGTTCAAGCTGGGCGCGCCGCCTCACGGTGGGTCTGCGCCGGGAATTGACCGGATTGTTATGTTGCTGGCGGACGAGCCGAATATCCGCGAAGTGATTGCTTTCCCGCTGAACCAGCGGGCGCAAGATTTGATGATGGGCGCACCCAATACAGTCGAACCCAGAGCCTTGCGAGATGTGCATATCCGCACGGTTCAGCCTGAAAAACAGGGCTAACAGGGCGCGCATTTTAATCACGATTGGCACCCAGTTTTATCGCGGTTTTGGGGCCAAGAGGCTTGTTTTTGACCGATTTACCCCCATTTCCTGTGGGAAGGAGGGGGCTGACCTTTACGTTTTGTCCTCCTCACCCTTGCCAGCGTGTCCCGTGTTTACTAGGGCGACGGGGCATTTTCACTCCCTAGATCTAAAGAGGGCCTAATATGAGCGATACTGCCGACCGCGTGCAGAAAATTGTTGTCGAACACCTTGGTGTGGAAGGCGACAAAGTAACCCAGGAAGCAAGCTTCATCGATGATCTTGGCGCTGACAGCCTTGACATTGTGGAACTGGTGATGGCTTTCGAGGAAGAGTTCGGCGTTGAAATCCCGGATGATGCGGCAGAGAAAATCTCTACCGTGGGTGATGCAACGAAATACATTGAAGAGCATAAGGGCTGATACGCCTTTTCTGCTCTACCCGCTGCCTGAGATAGGCGTGGGTCTGGACAGGCCCGACCCGGTTGCGGGCCGGGCCTGTTGTCTTTTAAGCGGAGAATTTCATGCGCCGTGTGGTTGTTACGGGATTGGGTCTGGTCACGCCTTTGGGCGGCGATGTCGAGACTTCTTGGGCGAACCTGATCGCTGGGGAAAGCGGGGCGGGGCCGATTACGCGCTTCGACACGGAAGGGCAGAAATGCACCATCGCTTGCGAGGTTAAGGACAAGGACCATCCGTGGGGCTTTGATCCTGACAAACGCGTTGATCACAAGGTTCAGCGGCAAGTTGATCCTTTCATTATCTACGGCATTGATGCGGCTTGTCAGGCGTTTGAAGATGCTGGTCTGGAAGATATCGACGAGGCGACCAAGCGCCGCACCGGGTGCTCGATTGGATCGGGTATTGGCGGCCTGCCTGGGATCGAGAAAGAATCCATTGTCCTGAAAGAGCGCGGACCGGGCCGGGTCAGCCCGCATTTTGTGCATGGGCGCCTGATCAATCTGGTCACCGGACAAGTTCAGATCAAATATGGTCTGATGGGCCCCAATCACTCGGTTGTGACAGCCTGTTCCACCGGCGCGCATTCGATTGGTGATGCGGCGCGTATGATCCGCGATGATGATGCGGATATCATGCTCGCGGGCGGTGCAGAAGGCACGATCAATCCGCTGGGCGTGGCCGGATTTGCGCAGGCGCGGGCGCTCAATATGAGCATGAATGACCGGCCCAAAGAAGCCAGTCGCCCCTATGACAAGGACCGTGATGGCTTTGTTATGGGCGAGGGTGCCGGGGTCATGGTGCTTGAGGAATATGAGCACGCCAAGGCGCGCGGCGCGAAAATCTATGCCGAGGTGACCGGATATGGCCTGTCCGGTGATGCCTATCACGTGACCGCGCCGCATCCCGATGGACTGGGCGCGCAATTGGCAATGGAAATGGCCTTGAAAAAGAGCGGTTTGAAGCCGTCCGATATTGATTATGTCAATGCGCATGGCACATCGACCATGGCCGACACGATCGAGCTGGGCGCGGTCATGCGCGTGCTGGGCAAGGATTTGGGCGGCGCATCGATGAGCTCGACAAAATCAGCCATCGGTCACTTGCTCGGCGGCGCTGGTGCGGTTGAGAGCATTTTTTGTGTTCTTGCGATGCGTGATGGCATCGTTCCCCCGACGCTCAATCTGCACAATCCCGATGAAGGCACTGAAGGCGTCGATCTGGTGCCGCTGAAGGCGCGCAAACGCGAAGTGCGCGCGGTTTTGAATAACAGTTTCGGGTTTGGCGGCACCAATGCCAGTCTGATTATGCAGGCCATCGACTGATATGCGCAAGCCGGTTCTGGGTCTTGGTATTCTGGCGGCAATTGTCGCAGGCTTAGGCTTGCTATGGCTGGCCGTTCCTTGGAACAGCGCCAGCAATATCGACCAAGAGACGCCCTATGTGGTGCAAAGCGGGTCAACCCTGACCAGCGTTGCCCGCGATCTGGAAGAGAAGGGCCATATCGGCAGCGCGGATGCTTTGCTGCTGCGGGCCAAGATCTTTGGCGGGGGTGATAATATCAAGGCCGGTGAATTCCTGCTGCCAGCAGGTGCCAGCATGGCCGAGATTGTCGATACGCTGGAAACAGGCGAAGCGGTGCGCCGTTTCGTGACCATACCTGAGGGGATGCCCTCGCTGTTGGTGTGGGAACGGTTGATGGCAGAAAATTTGCTTACCGGTGAAATCCCCGTGCCCGAGGAAGGCAGCGTTCTGCCCGCGACCTATGATTTTGAGCGGGGGGAGGAGCGCGCGAAAGTGCTCGCCCGGATGCAGGCGGAGATGCGCAATTATCTGGCTGAGGCATGGCCCAAACGCAAAGACACAATGGCGGTCAAAACGCTGCAGGAGGCGGTTGTATTGGCGTCGATCGTCGAGAAAGAGACTGGTACGCCGGAAGAGCGCCGCTTAGTCGCGGGGCTCTATTCCAACCGGCTGCGCGATGGGATGCTGTTGCAGGCTGATCCAACGATCATTTACCCGATCACCAAGGGTAAGCCGCTCGGGCGGCGCATTCGCCAATCCGAAATTGCCGCGGTCAATGATTACAACACTTACACCATGACCGGCTTGCCAAAGGGGCCGATTACCAATCCCGGCCGTGAAAGCATCGCAGCGGTGCTTGATCCGGCGGACACCAATGCCCGTTTCATGGTGGCCGATGGCACTGGCGGTCATGCCTTTGCCGAGACGCTGGACGAGCATAACGCCAATGTCGAGAAATGGTTTGCGATCCGGCGAGAACGCGGGGAAATGTAAGCCCAGTGGATAGGCTGAGTGTGTTGAGCATGAGGAACCCCGCCAGTGACCAGCGATGATGCCCCGCTGATCCTGACCGCTGAATTGCCCAAGGATATGCATAGCTGGGCGACTTCTTTGCGCACCGCTCATTTTCCGCCGGAACGCAATTATCTGGAGGCTCATGTCACCTTGTTCCATGCCTTGCCCGGCGCTTTGGAAGGGGAGGCGGTGACCCTGCTCAAACGGCTCAGCGCGGATACGGCGCCCGTGCGCGCTGAATTGGCCGGCATCATGTCGCTGGGCGGAGGAACGGCGCTCAAACTGGTCAGCGTGGATATGCTTTCCTTGCGTGACCAAATTGCGGATCATTTTCACGGCAGTCTGACCAAGCAGGATCAGCATGCCCCGCGTTTGCATGTGACGGTCCAGAACAAGGTCAAATCAGCCGAGGCCAAGGCTTTGCAGGCCGAACTCGCGCCGCAGATTGAACCGCGCGCTTTCCGGTTTCGCGGGATTGGTCTTTACCGGTATCGCGGCGGTCCTTGGGAGCATGTGCGCAGTTTCGCCTTTCGCGGGAAATAGATTATAGAGCGCATCCAAAGGCACGCATTGGCGGGAGGCAAGGGGTTATGGAAAATACGGCAGATGCGCTTGGTATGTTCGCCGGAATTTTGCTGATCGCGGCATTCATCATGACATCGATCAGGGCGATGCGTATGTTTGGCCTTGCTGCTGGTGTGGCTGCGCTGATGATGTTCGCGACGAACCCCGACAAGCCGCTGCCAATCATTCTGGCGGCGCTATTCATCCTCGTGAACGGGGTGCAATTGGGCGTCTTGATGAGCCGTTCGCGCATGGGGCGTCTCTTGGTTGATGAGCGGGGTCTGTTTGCAGAAGTGCTGGCAATCGACCGGCCCAAAGAGCAAGCGCGTCTGCGCGATCTGATGACCTGGCGCGATATTCGTAAAGGGCATTTCTTGATGGAGCAGGGGCAGAAAGATCCGCCGCTGGTTTACATTGCCCGGGGCAGAGCCTCGATCGAGCATGACGGTACGCTGATCGGGATGTGCGGTGCCGGTGATTTTGCCGGAGAGATGAGCCTTGTGTCTGGCGATCCGGCGACCGCTACGGTGACGGCAGAGGAGGATATGCGGATTGCTCAGTTTGACCGTGATGCGCTTGGTCATTTTTCGCGCGAGGTGCCTGAACTGGGCAATGCAATATCGGCTGCATTGAACCGCGGATTGGCGGCCAAAGTCGCGCGGATGAATGCGAAAGCCGCGCTTGGCAAGGACGATTGAAGGCGCAAAACTGGGGCAAATAGCGCGGCCGGACGCAGCCTGCTTTGCCGCGGATCGCAGACACGGGAAAATCACGCCTTGACCGGCCCGTAGCAGAGCCGTAAACGCGCCGCGGCTAGGTCACAGTTGCGCGCCGAAATTATCGGGCTGCAATCTTTTTAATGGCCTGCCCAGTGGCGGAGTAGCTCAGGTGGTTAGAGCAGCGGAATCATAATCCGCGTGTCGGGGGTTCAAGTCCCTCCTCCGCTACCATTTTCATGCAGCACGTATGCATCATACATTGTGGGGCGGGGCGGCCCGATTATTGCAAATTGTCGATATCTGCCTGCTGCACAGTATAGGTGCCGGTGAAGGTGATCGTATCACCCGGGGCCAGCACATCCCATGAGCCGTTCTGCGCGGCATCGGTTGAGTCGCCTGTTGTACCAGCATCCGTGAGCAGCACTTCATTGGCAACAGTGGGTGCAGGGCCCGCGCCATTGTGAACATCGTTTACCGCAACATCGTTGATCGCCACATTGCCCGTATTGGTCACGGTGTAAGTGTAAGTGATGATCTGGCCAACGGTGACCAGCTCATCATCATCAGCCACTTTGGTCATTTCAAGCTGCGGTGCCGAGGCGACCTCGACGCTCGCGGTAGCGGTGGAGCAATTTGTCGGATTGAGCTGCTCGCAGATCGTATAATCGAACGAATATGTGCCCGCCAAAGTGCCCGCAACCACGCCGACTGTGCCGGTTGACGGGTCAAAGGTGAGCTCTGGAGGCACTGTAGAGCCGCTCGCGAGCGTGATCGTGACATTGCCAGTGGTGGCTGCTGCGCCGTTCAAAGTGTCGTCTGCAAGCACATTGAGCGCCGCAGGGTCGCCTGCGATACCGTCAATGCCGGTTGCGGTATCATCCGCTGCAATGATGATCGGGGCGGTTACGTCAATTGCGATGAGAGCTTGTGAGCAATTGGACGGGTTGATGCTTTCGCAGATCCGATAGGCAATCGAATAGCTGTCGGCAGGCGTGCCGGGCGGAACAGAGACAATCCCTGTTGCCGTGTTAAGCACAGGGACCGGCGCGCCGGGGGTCAAAGGGGTGGCCGCGCCAACAATGGTCACATCCAGATCGGCAACATCGACAGAGGCACCGTTCAGCGTATCGTTTGCGATTGCATCGCCTGCGTTGCTGGAACCGGTTGATCCCACAACGCTGGGGAAGGTGTCATTGACGGCAAGAATATCCGCTTCGATGACAACGACCGTGAGTGTGGCCGTATCGCAATTGTCGGGATCGCTGGCCTCGCACAAGGTATAGTCAAAACTGTATGTGCCAGCAGGCGTTCCTGGGGCAACGCCCACATCACCAGTGCTGGTGTTGAAGGTAAGCTCAGGGGGCAGGCTGCTCCCGCTCGCCACTGCGACTGCCGTGTTGGCAGATGTCGCAGAAGTGCCTGCAACGGTATCATCATCAAATGCATTGAGCACGCCCGATGCGCCCGTTGCCCCGACAATCCCAGAAACGAAATCATCCACTGCATCGATTGGATTGGCCACCACAGGCACCGTCGCGATGGCCGTGTCGCAATTGCTGGGAATGGCTTTTTCGCAAATCTGATATTCGAAGGAATAAACGCCTGCCGGAGTGCCCGGTGCAACACCGACGATGCCGGTGACAGGGTCAAACATCAGCTCTGGCGGCAATGAAGAGCCGCTTGCAACCGTCAGGTCCATGTCGCCGGGCACAACCGGATTGCCGCCCAAAGTGTCATTGTCAAACAGGTTGAGGGCGTTGGGTTCGCCAACACCGCTGACAATGTCATCAGAGGTGTCTGAGTTAGCGAGCAATGTCAGCGGGAAGATCACGATACCCTCCATCAGATCATTGCCGCTGTCGGTTGGATCAGCTTGATCGCCGACTGCTTTGGTCACGACGTTTTCAAGGATTGTGCCACCAGCTGCGGGATCGACGGTCCCTTCGATGGTGAGAGTTTCCGTCGCGCCATTGGCCAGATTGCCGATCGTCCAAAGGCCAGAGCCAGCGTTGTAATTGCCCGCGGTGACGTTGCCGTTATTGGCGGCCGGCGTCAGCCCTGTGGGCAGCAAATCGGTCGCCGATACGCCGGTCGCATCAGCCGGACCATTGTTGGACACATCGATCTGGAACGTGACTGTGTCGCCCACTTGCGGGTTGGAGGTGCCCGAGGCCAGTGTTTTCACCGTGACAAGGTCAATCGGGGGCGCGGGTACAGTGATCGTCACAGTCGCCGTATCGGGAAGCCCTGTTTCATCAACGATTTGATATTCGAACGTATCGGTGCCGTAAAAACCGGCGGCTGGGGTGTAAGTAAAATCGCCATTAGGAGCGATCGTGACGCTGCCATTGGATGGGCCAGAGACGGGCGTTGTGTTGACGGTGAGCGGGCCGTCCTCTGGATCAAAATCCACACCATTGCCATTGTTGATCAGAACATTGCGCGAAATAGGCGTTTCAAAGGGGGTGCTAAAATCATCATCCTGCGCAACCGGTGGCAAATTGGGGAAGGGCTGCAGAGGGCAAGAGAAGCCATCGTTGTTGCCGCTGGGATCTCCTTGCCCTGCAAGCGCTGCTGATGGGTTTGCGCTCAATGGATCGAAGATCTCATAAAAACGACCATCGGAGTTACGAAAAGCAAAAATCCGGCCATTGGAATCGGTCCATTGCGCACCGAAACCGCCGCCTGGCAAGCCAGTTACATCTGCGCGGGTAGACACAAACGTGTTCAAGTTTACCCGGCTTATGCGCCCGGCATTGACGTACAAGATATAAGGAACGCCGCCTTCGCGGATGAACATCATATCTGCCCCGGCCGATACAGTGCCTGTGATGGTGTGCAATTGGGTGGCGCCAGTTGTTAAATTGATCGATACAAGTTCAGTTTGGCTGCTGCCGCGCCGCACCCACATCGTGTTGTTGTCATCGATATCGCCTGCAAAAGACGTCAGCTGACGGGTAACTCCATTGCCATCGACATAGGTTACATCGACAAAGGCATTTTCAATTGTGCCATCGCCGTGGATGCGAATGATATTGTCGCCCTGCATCGCATAGCCAAAATTGTCTGCTGCGTTAAAACCGGCCGCGTTGTAGCTGCCGTTTTGCGGGCCGATGTTGACGTATGAAGAGATCGTTGGATCAAACACGCGCAGTTGGCCGGATTGGACTTGATAAACATCGCCTGTACACATAAATGGCCCCGCCAGCGCGGGCGTTGCAACGCCGAGCCCAGCCATCATCAAGACAGTTTTACAAA
>CAZDHB010000014.1:0-12081 GCA_964505255.1 uncultured Porphyrobacter sp. | reverse complement strand
GCCAGCGCGGGCGTTGCAACGCCGAGCCCAGCCATCATCAAGACAGTTTTACAAACCGTTTTTACGGCTTTGAGCGACACCATTCGAACCCCAATCTTGCACCCGCGCAAGTCATAAGCTTTTGCCGAAAAATAGGCAGATTCCCTTAGATCAAATTATACCTAACCAATTCCTAATTTTGGCCAGACAATCATGGATTTTTCCCAGAAATGCGTGGGTTTTTGACCTCTTTTTCTAGTTACGCGATTGAAAAACCCTTGAAATTTGAAAAAATGGACTTTTTGCATATTTTGTGCAGGCTGGTGGGCAATCGAGGGGGAATGCGATGCTGCAATGGGATATTGGCGAGGCGAGGATTTCCGCAATTGTCGAACAGCCGCTTGATGATTTGAACGGCTTGATCCAGCAGGCGACCCCTCAAAACCTGAGTGAGATCGGCTGGCTAAATCCGCATTTTATGGACGAGGATGGCACCTTGCTGGGTGTGGTTCAGTGTTTTGTGATTGAGATCGCAGGTCAGCTGCTGGTGGTCGACACTTGCGTGGGCGATCACAAGGATTTGCCCAGCTCGCATGAATGGAACCGCAAGGTCTTTGGTCTATTCGAGAAATTCGAAGCCGCTGGTTTCGCCGCCTCAGATGTCGATTATGTCTTTTGCACGCATCTTCACCTCGACCATGTCGGCATGAACACTTTGCTGGTTGATGGCGCGTTTAAACCCACATTTCCCAATGCACGCTATTTGTTCGCGCGCGAGGAATTTGATTTTTGGAAAAGCGAGTATGATCGCCCCGAGGTGAACCCTGACACCCTAGCGAAGCCGTTTGAAAAGATGCGGGCGACGTTCCACAAGACGCAGAAGAACGTTCATGATCAATCGGTTCAGCCGGTTTTTGACGCAGGGCTTGCAGAATTGGTCGACATCCCGTGCGAGCCGGTTGCAGGGGTGCGCCTAATCCCGACACCCGGGCATACGCCGGGTCATGTCAGTATCGAGATTTCATCTCGGGGTCGGCGGGCGATTATTACGGGCGACAGTTTTCACCATCCATGCCAAATTGCGCGTTCCGATTGGGGGACATTCGCTGATATTGATCGGAATCGCGGGGCAGCAACAAGGGCTGAAATGCTTGCCGCCATTGCAGGGACAGATACCTTGCTCATCGGCAGCCATTTTTCCGCGCCAACGGGCGGAACAATCGTAGCCGACGGCGATAGCTATCGGCTCAAGATCGATGAGTGACATTGGCAGGTAGGCTTTGCTTTTTGGGCATGCAGCGGTCTATCACCGGCCTCATGGATATGGAGACGATGCTGCTGCGTTATTTCGGGACGACCGAGATTGGCGAGGTGCGTGCCAATGCGATTGGCGCTGCGACCGAACGCATGCTGGTTGATCTCGGGCTGGAGACAGACCCGGGCAAGCGGTTCGGCTTGTGGAGCCTCATGTATATGCTCGATGCAGCGCCTGACCTTGATACCGTGTTCGAGGAGGAGGGGGAGCGCGAGGCTGCGCGAAACTTCATGGACTTAGCGGCGGTTTCGCAAAAGCCGTAAGCGGGCGCATTGGGATGACGTTCATTCGGTCACCCGGCACAATCGGTTACCGGGCACAATCGGTTTTTCTGGCTCGCTCGGCCCTCAGAACGTGCCTCCATCCCGTAGTGCTTTATCCCATTAGGCCTTATCCCATTAGGCTTTATCCCGTTAGGCTTTTTCCATTGCCTTGGGCCTTGGATACAATGCGTCCATGGGCACCGATTTTCCATCGGCCTGTACAATCCGCACATGCTTGCGTTTCATCAGGCGGGGACGCAGCGCGCCGCAGCTATGGGCTATCGTTTCAACCTCATGCACGATGTTTTTGCAGTAATTGGCGACCTTGGTTGATTTCTCGGCCGGGTCGAGCCCCTTTTGCAGTCGGGGGTTATGCGTGGTGATCCCGGTGGGACAGGTGTTTTTGTTGCATTTGAGCGCCTGAATACAGCCGAGCGAGAACATAAACCCGCGCGCCGATACCACGAAATCGGCACCTGCTGCGAGTGCCCAGGCGACATCGGAAGGCGTGACCAGCTTGCCTGAGGCGATAATCGGGATCCGCTTTCGCAGGCCGTATTGGTGAAGAATATCAGACACCAAAGGCAGGCTTTCGCGGATCGGGAGGCCAACATTATCCATCAGCGACATCGGCGCCGCGCCGGTTCCGCCATCGCCGCTGTCGACGGTAAAGAAGTCGGGTGCGCTTTCGATCCCTCGTTTATGAATTGCGGCAGATAATTCCTCGATCCAGTCATGGCCGCCAATCACCGACTTTATGCCGACCGGTTTGCCGGTCACCTCGCGAATATGGCCAATCATATCGAGCAATTCGTCTGCCGTGCGCACTTCGCGGTGGCGATTGGGCGAAATGGAATCCTGACCCTCAGGAATGCCTCTGATTTGGGCGATCTCAGCGTTCACTTTGACACCGGGCAGAATGCCGCCTTTGCCGGGTTTTGCGCCTTGGCTGAGCTTGATTTCAAACATGCGCAATTGCGGATGCGCGGCGACTTCCCTCAATTTCGCATCCGAAAGCCCGCCATCCTCGGTCCGAACGCCATACTTGGCCGTGCCGATCTGCATCACCAAGTCGGCCCCGCCTTCCAGATGGTAGGGCGAGACGCCCCCTTCGCCAGTGTTCATCCAGCAGCCGGCGATTTTTGCCCCTCTCGATAAGGCCTGCACGGCGGGCGCTGACAATGCGCCGTAACTCATGCCTGAAATATTGAAGAACGACCCGGCGAGATAAGGCTCTCGGCAATAGGGTCCAATTTCGAGCGGTTGTACCTGGGCCGCTTCTTCTTCGAGAGTGGGGAAGGGGCAATTGACGAAAATGGCCGTGCCGCTGGGCGCGAGGTTCTTGGTAGAGCCGAACGCAATCGTATTGTCATGATCGCTGGTTGCCCGCTCTACCCAGTCACGCTCCGCCCGGTTAAACGGCATTTCCTCGCGGTCCATGGCAAAGAAATATTGCCGAAAAAATTCGCCCAAAGTGGTGAAGAGCGAACGAAAACGACCAATCACCGGATAATTGCGCCGCACCGCGTCTTTGGTTTGCGTAATGTCGATGAAAAACAGGATCGCGATAAGAAGGGCCGCCAGCCCCAGCGCAAAGACAAAGATTTCGGAAAAGATTTTGATCTGGTCCACGCGCTGCCTTACCCTATTTGCAGCCGGTTTGATGAGCCCGTCTCATCTGGCCGCTTTTCTTGTCAGCCTGTCTTCTCAAGCCATTCGGTTTGAGCGTCAAGGCCAAACTCAAACCGGACTGAGCGCCGTTATCATACGCTTTTCGAGGCTTTGGGGCTTGACGTTTTGAGCCGCTTGGTTAGAGGCACGGGACGTTTTTCAGAAGCGGCTTTTGGGCTTTGCTTTGATGAAAAACACGCGCTCTTGCTGTTTGATAGCAAAGCGCGTAGCAGCATCGCGCCGTTGGCGTGATTGACGGCTCAGCTGCTGGGGTGTGGCCAAGTGGTAAGGCACCGGTTTTTGGTATCGGCATTCGCAGGTTCGATCCCTGCCACCCCAGCCAGCTTGTCCCTCGGCATTCTCTCACCATTGGGCGTTTTTCTGACTTTGGCTGATGGCAGCGCGATCTGCTGCGCAGCGACCACATTGCATCGGGGCGGATTTGCTCATGACTGATTACGCCGCCGCCCGCTCAATCCTGGAAAAACTGATCGCTTTCGACACGGTCTCTGCGCGCAGCAATCTGGCTCTCATCGAATGGGTCGAGGGCTATTTGGCAGATCACGGGGTGCACTCGCGCCGCGTCTCTAACGAAGACGGAGACAAGGCCAATCTGTTCGCCAGCTGCGGACCGGATGCGGAAGGCGGTGTGATCCTATCTGGTCATAGCGACGTGGTGCCCGTTGCCGGCCAAAAGTGGAGCGCGGACCCCTTTGTCCTGCGCGAGGACAAGGGCAGACTGTTTGGGCGCGGTACCAGCGATATGAAGGGTTTTATCGCTCTGGCATTGGCCTTTGTCCCGCGCTTTGTTGCAGGCTCAAAGCCTGTGCATCTGGCGATCAGCTATGACGAGGAGGTGGGCTGCAAAGGGGCGCCTGCCATGATCGAGCGTATGCGGCAGGATATCGAGCCGCCGATCTGCGCCATCGTAGGAGAGCCGACCTCGATGGGCATTGTCACCGGGCACAAGGGTATTTCTGTCCATGAGGTGCGTGTGCGCGGGAAAGAGGCGCATAGTTCGCTGGTCGATCACGGCGTTTCCGCGAACCGTGCGGCGGTGGATTTGATGGGGCAACTCTTCGCGCTCGCCGATGAATTGCGGGCTGGGGCGGACCCTGAAAATGGGTTTGATCCGGCCTTTCCGACGCTGACCATTGGCGTGATGGAAGGCGGCGAGGCGGCCAATATTTTGGCGGGCCATGCGCGTTTCCAATTCGATTTGCGCTGTCCGCCGGGATATGATGCGGGGGCGATTTTGGCTCCATTTCTAGAAGGCTGCGCGCGTCAGGATGCTGCGCTCAAAACGCTCTTTCCCAGCGCAGGGGTCGAGGTGGAGCAATTGGCGGATGCGCCGCCGCTCACCGACGAGGGAAGCGCCGAGGCGGTTGCCTTTGTCAGGCGGCTAACCGGTGCCAATGCGGCGCCGACCAAGGTCGCTTACGCAACCGAAGGCGGTCAGTTCCAGCAGGCTGGCTTTCCCACTCTTATTTGCGGTCCCGGTTCAATCGAGCAAGCCCATCAGGCCGATGAGTGGATTGCGATCGAGCAAATGAAGGCCGGCGCCGCATTCATGACGCGCTTGGCCGAGGAACTGGCTTAGAAACCGCGTTTGCTTGCCCAGCAATTTGCGAGCATAGGTCTTAGCCTAGGTTCTTGCCTTCGAAATCTGCTGCCGAATGCCGCTCGGCCAGCTGCTGATCCTCGTCACCCCACACCTTGTTGACGATCCGCCCGCGTTTGACACCGGGCCGATCAAGGATCTGTTTCACCCAGCGTTCGACATGGGTATATTCATGGATCGAGAGGAAGGTTTTGGCCTCCTCGTAAATGACGCCTTGGACAAACGGCGCAAGCCACGGGAAAGTGGCAATATCGGCAATGGTGTAGTCCGCGCCGCCCAGATATTCGCTCTGCGCCAGCCGCTGATCGGCGACATCGAACAAGCGTTTCGTCTCCATCGCGTAGCGGTTGATCGGGTATTCGTATTTCTCGGGCGCATAAGCATAGAAATGGCCAAAGCCGCCGCCAATGAAAGGCGCGCTGCCGATTTGCCAGAAAAGCCAGCTCAGCACTTCGGCGCGGGTATGGTCCGTGGGCAAGAAATGACCAAATTTTTCCGCCAAATGCATCAGGATCGCGCCGCTTTCAAAAACCCGAATAGGCTTGTCGCCGCTGCGGTCTTCCAATGTGGGAATTTTGGAGTTTGGATTGAGGTCAACAAAGCCCGAGGTGAACTGGGTGCCTTCGCCAATATTGACTGTCCATGCGTCATATTCGGCTTCGGCAACGCCCGCCTCGAGCAGTTCTTCGAGCATAATCGTCGCTTTCACACCATTGGGCGTGGCAAGCGAGTAAAGCTGAAAATCATGCTCGCCAACAGGCAGGGCTTTTTCCTCACGCGCGCCAGCGGTGGGCCGGTTGATGCTTGCAAAACGTCCGCCGTTTTCGCTGTCGTAAGTCCAGATTTTGGGCGGGGTGTAGGTCGGGTCAGCCAAGGGTTTCTCCCATCAATTTTCGTGTCTTGATCAACAGATGCGCTCTTCATGATCGATGCGCAAGCCCTTCGGGAAGAGGGCAGAGAGGGCGGGCCAATATGCGAAGGTGCGGGACACCCAAAGGAGACTGGAACAAAACTCTTGATCTTTAGTATCCTTTTGGGATACGAGCGGTTTATGCATAAGGCCGGACAAAAAATCAGAGCATGGCGCGAGGCGCTCGATGAACCGCTTTCCGCAGAAGAGTTTGGGGCGGTGTACGGGGTTCCCAAACCATGGCCAAGCCGAACGGTCTACGGCTGGGAGACGAAAGGCAAAATTGCACGCGGGGCAACGCAAAGGCGGCTCGCTGACCTCGGTATTTGCGAGCCGGAAGATTGGCTCTCGCCAGCTGACGAGATAACGGGCGGGACGGGCAATTCCGCAGGCGCGCTCGCCTCTGCGGCGCAGTCTGGGCTCAATGCGGCCGAGACCGGACTTAATGCGGCCGAGGGTGCGCATCCCTTTTATGATTTGCACACGCATGGCTTTGTCCGAGTGGCGACATCCACGCCGCGCGTTCGGCCTGCCGATGTGACGTTTAACCTGACCTCGGTGCTGGAAGAGGCGGAGGCAGCGCATCGCGCGCGGGTCGATCTTTTGGTTTATCCAGAGCTGTGCCTGTCGGCTTATGCAATCGATGATTTGCACCTCCAGCATGCTTTGCTGGAGAGAGTGGAGACGGCGCTGGCAAGGCTGGTCGAGGCGAGTGCGCAATTGTCGCCCGTGCTCCTCGTCGGGGCTCAGCTGAGGCGCGGGGACAAGGTTTACAATTGTGCGGTTGTCATTGCGGGCGGGGCCATCCTTGGGGTGATCCCCAAAAGCTTTCTGCCCAATTACCGCGAGTTTTACGAGAAACGCTATTTCGCGCATGGCCGCGGATGCCAATCCTTATGGATTACCATTGCGGGCGAGGAAGTACCCTTTGGCACTGACCTTATCTTCAGCGCGGAAAATGTGCCGGGCTTCACATTTGGAGCCGAAATTTGCGAGGATTTCTGGGCGCCCAATCCGCCGGGCACTTTGGCGGCTTTGGCGGGCGCTAATATCCTGTGCAATCTGTCTGCATCGCCGATCACGGTCGGGCGCGCGGATGATCGCCATTTGCATTGCCGCTCCAGTTCGGCGCGCTCGATCTGTGCTTATGTCTATTGCGCCAGCGGGCATGGCGAAAGCACCACCGATCTCGCATGGGATGGACAAGGCGTGATTTACGAGATGGGCGATCTTCTCGCTGAAAGCGCCCGGTTTGACCGAGAGCCGGAGCTGTGCATTGTCGATATTGATACGCAGCGGATCGCGGCTGAGCGGCTGCGTAACCAGACCTTTGCCGACGCCGCAGAGGCAGCTGGTCGGCCCGAGGATAGCTTTACCTGTGTGCGGTTTGAACATGGCTATGTGCCGGGTGATGCAGGCCTTGTGCGGCCCATTCGCCGCTTCCCCTTTGTGCCCAATGCGCAGGCCAATCTGGACGAGGATTGTTACGAGGCGTTCAATATTCAGGTCGATGGCTTGGTCAGGCGGATGGAGGCAACCCGGCCCAAATCGCTGGTAATCGGCATTTCGGGCGGGCTGGATAGCACGCATGCGCTGATCGTTGCCGCCAAGGCCTGCGATGCGCTGGGCCTGCCGCGCAGCACAATTCGCGGGTTTACTATGCCCGGTTTTGCCACATCCGAGGGCACCAAAAGCAATGCCTGGAAACTGATGAGAGCGATGGGCATTACGGCGGAAGAAATCGATATCCGGCCAAGCGCGCAGACAATGCTGGAGAATATCGGTCATGCTGCGGCCACGGGCGAGGCCCTGTATGATGTCACATTTGAAAATGTTCAGGCGGGCCTGCGCACGGACTATCTGTTCAGGTTGGCGGGCCAGCATTCGGGCTTTGTCGTGGGAACCGGAGATCTCAGCGAGTTAGCGCTGGGATGGTGCACATATGGCGTGGGCGACCAGATGAGCCATTACAATGTCAATTCCGGCATTCCCAAAACACTGATTCAATATTTGATCCGCTGGACCGTGGCGAGCGGGCAATTCGACGAGGATACAGGCAAGGTCTTGCTGAGCGTGTTGGATACCGAGATTTCGCCCGAACTTGTACCGGCAGGGGCTGATGGCGCGATCCAGAGCACCGAGGCGATGATCGGGCCTTACGAGCTCAATGACTTTTTCCTGCATCACATTTTGCGCTGGGGCCAAAGCCCGAGCCATGTCGCATTCCTCGCATATCATGCGTGGCGCGACCGGGAGCAAGGATTGTGGCCCGCTGGCTTCCCCGAGGACCGCAAGAACGCTTATGATTTGCCGGTAATCCAAAGCTGGCTTGAGAAATTCTTGCGCCGCTTTTTCGGATTTTCCCAATTCAAGCGTAGCGCGATGCCCAATGGCCCCAAAGTCAGCGCGGGCGGGGCACTTTCGCCGCGCGGCGATTGGCGTGCACCAAGCGATGCGGTGGCTGATGTGTGGCTGGATGAGTTAAAGCAAGGTCTGCCGCCTGCTTGATGTTGTCTGCGGGCTTCACAAAGCGGGCTCAAAAGAGCCGCTAGTCCATGCGCAGCCAATCAAGCGCGCTTTGCTTATCTTCGAAAAACTCAACACTGAGCCCTTCGCTGATCCGGCGGAATTGAATTTTCACGAGCGTGGATGAATGGACAATCGCCATTTTATCGACCCCAACGCTGAGCGCGCCTTGTTGAGATTGAACCATGATGTCCGCGACCTCCTGACTTTGGACCTGAAACTCTCTCAGATCGCCAAGCACGCGGAATTTCTGATTGCTTTCAATGAACGGTAGCGATGTGACCCGCAATTCGCGCAATAGGTCCTTGGCTTGCTCTGTCGTCCAAGTGCCGCTGGAGACCCAGTGGACCTCGCTATGAATATCGTCACGCGTAACTTCAAAAAGAGGAGCAAATTCGTTCATCTGAAAAAGCTAAATCTGATTTTTCAAAAGAAGTAAATACGAAACAATACGCTTTGCTACGAAACAGGTGCGTTAAACAAAATTTGTTCATCGCCTGATGTCCATGGATGGTATTTTTTCATGACTTTTTGAAACAGTTGGGACGCCAGATGTTCCTCCAGCCAGCTTTGCAGATGGGGCAGGTCCAGCGCATCGAACCAGCTTCTGTCGGTGTTGGCGAACTGGCGAATGAACGGGAACAGCGCAATGTCGGCTAAGCCGCGATGACTGCCCGACAACTGCGGCTGATTGGCCAGTATCGCGTCCAGCTCTTGCAGAAACTCCAGCCCCGCAGCGCGGTGATCGATTGTATCTTCCTCATAGCGTGAGGGGTATTTATAGCGGTCGAGATGGTGTTTGAAGGACCCGTCATTCTGCGTGATCAGAGCCTGATTATCACCGCCCAGCCAGCCTTCAGGGTCGCTTTGGCCTAAGGTCCACCGCATAATCGCCAGACTTTCATCGATGATTTTGCCATCATCCAATTGCAAAACCGGCACAGTGGCCTTGGCGGATGCCGCGATCAGTTCGGGCGGCTTATTGGCCAGTTTTACCTCGCGCAAATCGCATGTCTGGGCGCTAATCCACAGCGCCATACGCGCGCGCATGGCATAGGGGCAGCGGCGGAAGGAGTATAAAATGGGCGGCTGGCTCACCCCTTAGCGTCCTTCAGATCATCGCCAAAATTGGCTTCCCAGCCGAGCTGGTCATCTGTGAGGCCGTCTTGTGTATTGGACGATGGCTGGGCCTTGCCGACATGGCCCTCGCCGCGCTGCTTGGCCAATTCTTGCTGATGATGGCGCTCGGCGTATCGTGCGCGCTGGGCATCGGTCTTGTCCCCAATGCAATGCGGACAGCTGACGCCTGGGGCATAGTCGTCAGAGGCCATCTCGTCCTTGGTCAAGGGCATGCGGCAGGCAAAACATTGCCCGTAACTGCCCACTTCCAGCCCGTGTTTCACCGACACACGCTGATCGAAAACGAAGCATTCGCCTTGCCACAGGCTCTCGTCCTCGGGCACATTTTCCAGATATTTGAGAATGCCGCCTTTCAAATGGAAGACATCCTCGACCCCTTCTTTGCGCAGGAAACTGGTCGATTTCTCGCAGCGTATGCCGCCGGTGCAGAACATGGCGACTTTCTTTTTGCCCTTGAGCAATTCCTCGCGGTTGTCGCGAAACCAGCCGGGAAAATCACGAAAGCTCTTGGTCTCGGGATTGGTTGCACCGGCAAATGTGCCGACCGCGACTTCGTAATCATTGCGCGTGTCGATCACGATGGTGTCGGGATCGTTGATCAGTGCGTTCCAATCCTGCGGATCGACATAATTTCCGACATTGATGCGCGGATCGATTTCCGGTTCGCCCATAGTGACGATTTCGCGTTTCAGCCGCACTTTCATGCGGTTAAAGGGCATTGTGTCCGCGTGCGAAAACTTGACCTCTAAATCGGCGCACCCGGGGATTGCTCGGATCGTCTCGAGCACGCTGGCTATCGCATTTTCGCCGCCAGCAACCGTGCCGTTAATGCCTTCGCTTGCGAGCAGGATGGTGCCTTTGATCCCGGCCTCTTCGCAGGCGGCCATCAGCGGTCCTTGCACTGCGCCAGTGTCGTCAAACCGTGTGAAATGATACAGGGCTGCGACGGTTATGGTCGGCGGATCGGTCTTTGGGTTGGTCTTTTCCATGGTCTTTGGGGGCGTCATGATCTTACCCCAGTTTCATCACCCAGCCATGGGTGTCTTCCACTGTGCCATTTTGAATGCCGACCAGTTTTTCGCGGATCTTGGTGGCCATTTGGCCGGTCCCGCCTGAGCCAATGGTAAACTCGCCGGTTTTGCCCTCGACCTTGCCGACGGCGGTGACAACGGCGGCCGTGCCGCAAGCCATCGTCTCCAGCATTTTGCCCGAGGTTGCGTCATCGCGCCATTGGTCGATGCTGTAAGGCTCCTCGCGAACGTTCAACCCTTCCTCGCGCAGTATGGTTATGAGGCTGTCGCGCGTGATGCCAGGCAGGATTGTGCCGGTCAGCGGCGGGGTGATGACACTGCCATCATCCATCACGAAAAACAGGTTCATTCCGCCCAGTTCCTCGACCCATTTCTTTTCCGCTGCATCAAGGAACAGCACTTGATCGTGACCGCGCTCAAACGCTTCGCCGGTAGGGACGAGGCTGGCTGCGTAATTGCCGCCGGTTTTGGCCGCGCCGGTCCCGCCGGGGGCTGCGCGGGTGTAATCGGATTGCCAAATGCTCACCGCTTTTGCGCCGGATTTGAAATAGCCGCCGGCAGGCGAGAGGATGACAACGAATTTGTATTGCGTGGCGGGCCGCACGCCCAAGAATGCCTCGCTGGCGAACATAAAGGGCCGGATGTAAAGCGAGCCGCCTTCGACGCTTGGGTACCAGTCTTTGTCTGCGCGCAAAACCTGAGCAACGGCCTCCAAAAACAGCGCCTCGGGGATTTCTGGCATCGCCATGCGCCGCGCGCTGGCATTAAACCGGCGAGCGTTTTCCTCAGGGCGGAAGAGAGCGAGCTGGCCATCGGCGTGGCGGTAAGCCTTCATCCCTTCGAAGATTTCTTGCGCATAATGCAGAACGCTGGCCGCTGGATCGAGCGCGATCGGTTCGCGCGGGCCAATTGTGGGTGAATGCCAACCGCCCGCCACAGAGCCGGCTTTGCCTGCATCATAATCGATGACAGCCATATGATCGGTGAAGACATTGCCAAAACCCGGGTCAGCGACAGCCGCGGCGCGCGCATCTGGGGCCGTAGGGGCTGGGTGAGTGACGTGTTTAAAATCCATAATGGATGCGGGTATAACGCAAGGAAGTTGATGGCAAGTTAGATGGTGACGCAAAATTAGCGCGTGAGCGAGGCGATCAAGGCAAAACGTGAGAAGGGCAGCCTCCCCATTGGGAAAACTGCCCTCCGCATGGTCAGCGGCCGTAAAGCGCCGCTCACAAAGCCTTACTCGGCTGTAATGCTACCGAATATGCTCCGCAGGGATCTTCACCGACCTCGCTACTGAACCATGAGACATCGGATCACCTCCTTTCAAGCTGTATAAGCGAGAGCTGCCGTTTCAAGGGCGCCCGGGACCGTACGTGTGCCGCCGATCTTGAGTCTCTTTTCACGCGAAAATATGCGCAAAACAAGCCTTGAAAAATACTTATACCGCGTCACAATATGCGGCTTGTCATAATGTGTGGCTTGTGACTGGGTGCGGCTTGTCATAAAGTGTGGCTTGTGACTGGGCGCGCGCTGCCTCCGCATGGAAAGCGATAGTCGAATTGCTTTTGGCTTGTTGGAGCTTTTATCGGCAGTCCTCGATCACCCTTGTCACCTCGCCCCAA
>CAZDHB010000013.1:12636-47665 GCA_964505255.1 uncultured Porphyrobacter sp. | reverse complement strand
GCCGAGCGAATTGCCGCAAATCGCCGCAATCTCGTAAGTTTGCCGGTCAATTGCGGCAAAGTCGGCCATGGCGCAGGTGTAAATAAGGTTGGAGGCATTGCGGCCGGGCAAATGGCGGCTGGGCGAGAACCGCGCGGCTCCATCAAGCTCCAGCGTGCGCTCTGCCCCTGCCGCAAAGCGCAGCTCATCAAACCGCTCAATCCAGTCGTTTTGCGCGCCATGATACCGCGCAAGATACCCAAGTTCGCTCGAACCATAGGACCCGCGCCCGGGAAAAATCACCACTGCGCGCAATTTACCGGTCATCAGGCGGCACCTCGCGTACCGCGCGATGCAAGCGCCTCAGCCGCCCCGATGATATCATCCTTCTGCAACAGAACCGCATTTGCCGCCGGGCCAAGCGGGATGAAACTGTCGTCACCGCACAAGCGTTTGATCGGCGCAGCAACACCTTCTTCCACAAGGCGCGTCATCAATTCTTCGCTGAGCGAGCCACTCGCGCGGCACTCATCCACTATCAGAACCGGACTGTCTGGATCGCGGCGCTTGGCTAAGTGATCCAGCACAGCATCCATGGGCAATGGCGCAAGCCAGCGCAGATCGACCACTTCTGCAGCAACGCCTTTGTCCAGCAACAATTTCTGGCTCTGCCGCGCCAGATAGGTGCCATTGCCGTAAGTGAGGATCGTGAGATGAGCCTGGGTTTTCTCAGGCTCTTTTTTCGCCCTTGTTTTGGGCGCGGGATAAGTTTTGGGCGCGGGATAAAGCGCAATCTCGCCAAAGCGCGCGCCCTCGGCGGTGCCCGAGGCCCCATCGCTCAACATTAAGCCATCGCCTTCCTCATGCAGGTCCTTTGTGCCGTAAAGGGCAATCGGTTCCAGAAAGACCACCAACCGGCGCTCCTCACGCGCAAGGCGAATACATTCGCGCAGCATCATGGCCGCCTCAGCCGCGCCTGCAGGGCAAGCGAGCACAAGGCCCGGAATGTCGCGGAATACGGCAATCGAATTGTCATTGTGAAAATGCCCGCCAAAACCCTTTTGATAGGCGAGACCGGCAATCCGAATGACCATCGGATTGGCCAGAACGCCGGCGGAAAAAAACGGCAGCGTCGCCGCCTCACCCCTGATCTGATCCTCGGCGTTGTGGACATAGGCAAGAAACTGGATCTCGGGGATGGGCAGAAATCCATTATGCGCGCAGCCGATCGCAAGGCCCAAAATGGTCTGCTCATCGAGCAAGCTGTCGAACACACGGCCACGGCCAAATTGTTTCTGCAAACCAGCGGTCGCGCCGTAAACGCCGCCCTTTTTGCCCACATCCTCGCCAAACAGGATGATATCGGGGTCAGCCTCCATCGCCTCGGCCAAGGTGGCAGAGATAACCCGCGACATATGCTGGGGCGATGGGGCAACGGGTGCGCTGGAGACGGATGATTGGGGCGGTTTTTGTTCGGCTGCTGCTATTGCCGCAGGAATAATCGGCTGCTTAACCTCATCTGCTGAGGCGAGCTTGGGACGCATTGCCGCCTCTTCCATCACTGCCTTTACCTGTGCGGATATCCGGGCGTAGATCGCAGCCACATCTTCCAAACTGCAAATATTGTTCTCAATCAAGCGGCGCGCACTATGCAGCAGCGGGTCCTGATCTGCGTCGCGCTCTATCTCGCTGGGCGCTCGGTATTGTGCTTCAACATCAGACCCTGCATGCCCCATCAAGCGCACCGTGCGCAGGTGCAGGAACACCGGTCGGCGCTCTTTCCTCGCGACTGCCTCAGCCGCCTGCGCGGCGCGCATTGCATCGAGCACATCTCGGGCATCTCCGGCGATATAATGCAGGCCCGCGCGGCGCTCAAAATTGGCGCGAATCCAGTCATTTGGGGTGGGCACGGAAATACCGATCCCATTGTCCTCGCAGATAAAGACCAGCGGCAAAGGCAAATCGCGATAAGCCGTCCAAGCGGCCGCGTTAAAAGCCCCTTGAGCGGTGGAATGATTGCTGGAGGCATCACCAAAACTGCACAAAGCCACGCTGTCTTGCGGCAATTGCGCGCTGCGCCGCCCGCGCCGATGAGAGAGGCCAATCGAAAACCCTGCGCCGACCGCTTTGGGCAAATGCGAGGCGATGGTGCTGGTTTGCGGCGGAATAAACAGCCTGCTCGACCCGATCACCTTATGCCGTCCGCCCGAGACCGGATCCTCGCTGGAGGCGGCGAAGGAAAGCGCCATATCCCACAGCGGGGTTTGCCCAGCGCATTTGCGCGCGCGCTCGATCAAAAAGGCGCCGCTGCGATAATGGAGAAAGGCGATATCGTCATGATTGAACACGCGCGCGACCGCGGCATTGCCTTCATGTCCGCTGCTGCCGATTGAATAAAAGGTCTTGCCTTGCCCGGCGAGCCGGCGGCTCTCCAAATCCAGTCTGCGGCTTTGCAGCTGGCTCTCGAACAATTCGAGCAAACCGCCCGGCGACAGCGATACATCGTCCAAAGAAACCGAGCTGAGGGCCTCAGGCAGCCGGCCTTCTTGCAAACGCGCGGCAAAGCCATCTGCTGATTGTGAAATGGGTCCGGCCAATGCTGCTCTCCGCTCGCTCTTGAGCAAACATCATTATGAGAAAGCCTGCGACGATACAATCGCAGTGCAACGCGCCGAAAGACCCCTTGCTGGCCCCGCCGCTCACCCTCAGGCAAAGAAGAAAGGTATGAGCCAAGAGAATGGCGCGCAGCGCGCAGGATTGTCCCCGATGCGCTAGCTCTGCTGCGCTCGTTCTGCTCCGCTTCGCTCCGCAACCGAACCTCAAGACGGTTCGAGGCGGCTGGAACGCCAGTTTCATCAAAGCCCCGTTGGAGCCTTAATAAAACTGGCGCGCCCGGCAGGACTCGAACCTGCTGCCTCAAGATTAGAAGTCTCGCGCTCTATCCAGATGAGCTACGGGCGCGCTCGCCGCTCGCAATAGCGCGGGTTTGCAACGAGGCCAATTGGCATTAGTCAGTTTGGCGATGGATACAAACAATTCCCAGCCGCGCTTTCGCTATTATGACCTCGTCATGGCGAGCTTTGTCGCAATTTTGCTGCTGTCCAACATTATCGGGGCCGCCAAACTCACTTTTGTCGAGATCAGCTGGTGGCCGCAAGGCTGGTGGCCGGCCCCAGACGGCACATTCATCTATGGCGCAGGAATTTTGTTTTTCCCGCTAGGCTATGTGATTGGCGACGTCCTGACCGAGATTTATGGCTTTGCCCGTGCGCGGCGAGTGATCTGGACCGGATTTGCTGCGCTGATCTTTATGGCATTCATGAGCTGGGTGGTGGTGAGTTTGCCGCCCTTTGCAGCGTGGTCGTGCGGGGGCAGCGAAACGCTTGACCTCAAGACAGGGGCGATAGCGCAAACCGATGGCGCCATTTGCCAGCAAACCTATGAATCGGTGTTCGGCAGCACATGGCGGATTGTTCTGGCCTCTATCACCGCCTTCTGGGCGGGGGAGTTTGTCAATTCCTATGTCATGGCGCGGATGAAAATCTGGACGCAAGGCAAAGCCTTATGGAGCCGGACGATAGGATCGACCATCGTGGGCCAAGGGGTCGACAGCCTGATCTTCTATCCGATAGCCTTTTGGGGCATCTGGACGAGCGAGGCGGTGATTACGGTGATGATCACCAATTGGCTTTTAAAAGTCATTTGGGAGGCGGCGCTGACCCCGGTCACGTATCAGGTGATTGGCTGGCTCAAACGGCGCGAGGGGACCGAGGTGTTCGATTACGAGACCAATTTCTCGCCCTTTGCCTCAGAGGATAAGGCCTGAGACTTAGTCACTTTTCAGGCGCGCCCTTAGGCACGCTTGCGGACCATATCCTTGGCCTCAGCGATCTGGGTTATGCCGCGTTTGCCGTTTTCATCGCGGCCCAATTGGACGAATACATCGATCACACTGGCGGCATAGGCAATCGTATCGGACCGGCTAAGCCCGATCCCGGTCTGCATCACCATCAGCGACAATTGTTCAAGCGCGCCGGTCAGTGAATTGGCGTGAACGGTCGAAAAACTGCCCGGATGACCGGTGTTAATCGCCCGCAAGAACGAGACGCTTTCCGCGCCGCGCAGCTCGCCCAAAACGATCCGGTCAGGGCGCAGGCGCAGGGCCGCTTGCAGCAATTCATTAGCCGTGACTTTAGCCTCGCCAAGCTCGCCCTTCACCGCGACCAGCCCAACCCCGTTCTCGCCCGGTAATTTAAGCTCCGGCGTATCCTCGACCAGAACAACGCGCTGGTGGCCGGGAATCTCGCCCAGCATAGCATTGAGGAAAGTGGTTTTACCGGTGCTCGTCCCGCCCGAGACCAGAATGGTCCGGCGCTGAGCAATGGCCTCGCGCAGGAACGCTATCGGTTCTTCCTGAGGATGCGGCATTGGGACAGCACTTGGCTTTACCAAAGGCCCTGCATCATAAGCATCAAGCGGCAAATCGAGCCGTCTGTGACGCCGGACCGCCATCGCCCAATGTTTGCGCGCTGCTGGCGGGCCGCAGAACTGGACACGGGCACCATCGGGCAAGGTTGCGCCGAGCAGCGGGTGCTCGCGGTTGATGCCCTGATGCGAGACGCGTGCCACTTGCTCGGCCAAACGCTGGACCAATTGGTCATCAATGTCTGGCCGGATAATCTTCTGCATGCCCGGCGCGCTGGCATCCTCGATCCACACCTCGCCCGGCTTATTGACCATGATCTCGGTGACGGTGTCACGCTTTAGCCATTCCTGAAACGGGGCCAGATATGCATCGAGATAGACGCTGCGCTCTTGGTCGATCCGGCCTATGCCCAGCGAGGCATCCGCCGCCTCAGCCGGGTGATCGGCACCCAGCGGCGTGTCTTCGCCTTGTTGCGGGCCAGAGGCCTCAAACGGATGGATATCAGCGCTCATAAACCTTAGCTCAATTGACCGCCGAGAAATCGAGATCACGGGCCGTGAAAATGCGGATCGGTTCCCCCTGACGCACACGCACAGTGGGGCTGATCTGGCCGTCCTGCTGGGCCGCGGCGGCGGCAGCGGATTGGCCCGCACCGCCTAAAACGACAGACGCACCGCCCGAGGCCAATGCCCCCAGCCCTCCGACAACAGACAGCAGCATGGCCGAACCAAAGCGGCGGAAGAAATTCGATTTCACCTCGCCCTCCAGCCCGGTTGTTCCGTCAAAGCCGATCGCGGGCGAGGCAATGTTTACCGAAGCCCCGTCAGGGCGGATCAAGCGCGTCCAGATAACATAGGCGCGCCGCTGGCCGCCTTGCAGGCCTGATTGATATTGGCCGATGAGCATGCTGGAGCGCGGCACCAGCACGCGCGAGCCATCGAAACTGCGCACATCCTGACTAACGACAGCGCGCACGAAACCGGGCACATTGGTATCAATCGCGGTCTCAAGAATGGCCGGGATCAGTGTGCCTTGCGTGACAGTTGTTGAAGGATTGGTCAGCGGCTGAGCCTGAGCAGGGGCGCCCCCTACCCCGCCTATCCGGCTGGCAAAGGCATCTGAGCGGCTGGCCGTATTGCCCGCTGCATTCGGAGCCGCCGCGGCGGCCGGCGCAGCGCCCGCAGGGACTGGAGCTGCCCCAACTGCGCCCGCATCAAACACGACCGTAGGGTTGGAATAGGGATTGGTCACCGGCCCTGTCTGCGCGGCATTGCGCGGTGGGCGGGCCAAAACAGGGGCAGGTGCCGGGTCAGGGCGAATGGCTGGCGGAGGCGCGTTGACCGCTTGCGGCTGAGGATTGGTTTGCGCCTGAGCTGGCACAGCGGCAGGCTGCGTCACCGCCGCGTCAGAGCCGACCGATTGCGGCTCTGCAAGGCGCGCTGAGTTCATGCTCCACAAGGTCACAAGGCCAAGGCCTGCGACCAGCGCAATACCGGCGGCCATCCCGAGACCGTCAGCAATGCCTTTCTTCGGCGCGACGGCAGGATAGGCATTGCGCTGCGCCAGATCGATGACTTCCGCCTCGGCTGTGTCGCGCGGATCGATATCATTGGCAGCCCCTTCAGAGCCGGTCTTCTCAGGCAGTCGCATAGCTAATCGCATCACTGCATCTCCGCACTTGCAAGCGTGCTATCTTCACGCTCGGTGGAAAGCGGGCGAAGAGGCCCGCGATTGTTGAGCTCAGCCTTATCCCGGCCAGAGCGAAGGACGATTTGCCGGGGCGCACCATCGACCACGACCGTATCACCGCGCACGGTGAAATTGACCGGTCCTTCTTTGCCCTTGCCATCGCTAATCAGAATAGCGGGCACAGCTTGCCCGGCCGGCCAGGTCAGGAAGACCGCTTGACCATCATCAAACACACGGGCCGGAAGCAGGCTGGTGTCCCCTGACTTTTCCCATTCGAAATTGAGTGCAGCCGGGTCCAGCACAGCGCGCGGATCAGAGCTTGCCTGACGTTCAATCGCCGTGCGTTCATCAATCGCCGGAGCAGGCATGGCTTCGGCCTCCGGCTCGTCAGGATAGTTGAACTTAACGACGTAAACCGGCCTCGAACGCGGGCTGGCGACCAAATCGAAGAGATAGGTCCGCTTGCTCGTCACGACGGTCATATTGGTGGCCGCACGCGTTGCCAAAGGTTTGACGAATAGCAGATTGGCTTGCTTGTTGGGGGTGACCTGCCAAGCCTGACTGTCGCCGATTGCAACATTTTCGATCGATTCATTATCGCCGAACATAATCGTCGCTTGCACTTTCACACGGCCCCGCACGACGGTGACAGCCGAGGGGTCATACACAACCTCGACCAGCCGCGGGTCTTGCGCTGAGGCAGGGGCCGGAAGGATTGAGGCCGACATCGCGGCTGAGATCGCGGCAAGGACAAGCAATGGCTTGGCATGCCGTCCAAATGCCAGCGCGATTGCCTCTGCCAATGGCTTAGCGAAGCGGGGCAAATTGACCCTCGTCATTTGACTGTCTCCTTTGAAGAGGAAGGCATCACGGCTGATTGACCAGATGATTGAGGCGCTGTGCCATTTGCCGATTTGGTGTCCGCCGTAGGTTTGCGAAAACGGCTGCCAATTCCCTGAGCGCGCGCCAATGCTCCGCCGCCGCGCTCTTCGAACGGCTTTTCCTGAGCGCCGCCAGCAAAACTGTTGACGACCGTGGTTGTTCGATTGCCCACGCCGCTCCCGCCGCTTGCACCGGACCCGATATCATTGGCCGCAGCAGCAACAGATTGCGCGGACAAGTCGATCCGGCGCGCGGCCTGCGTTGCGGCGGTGATTTGCTGGGCCTGCGAGGCGGGCTGAACCAAGGGAGCCGAAGGCGCTGCGGCAGGAAGAGGGCGTTCTGCTGCGCGCTCATCGCTGTTCACCAGGCCAAAGACACTCCAGCCGCCAACCATGGTCGTGGCGACTTTCAAAACCATAATCATCAAGGCCATATGGACCGCCCCGATCATAAAGAATGCCATGGCGGCTTGCGGATCCACTTGGCCGGGTGTGGCCACAAGAGATGCGAGGATAGGCACCGCAAGCTCCAGCATCAAACCGCCGCCCAGCACTGCGAAAAGCGGCGCAATCGCCAGCAATACGACCCCTTTCAGCCAACCTGCGAACAATCCGCGCGTCCCCTTGAAGAGAGCCATCACCACAAACACAGGGCCGAGCGCGACCAGCAAGGCCAAGGCCACTTTGGCGGTCACCAACAGGCCGACTGTGCCAAGCATGAACAGCAAAGCGCCCATCCACATGAGGCCTTCCGGGGTGAAGGCGCCGAAATCATTCTGCGGACCATTTGCCTCTTGGATGGCGACGAAAACAATGTCGATTTTCTGCGCGAATGTCTCTGTCGCAGAGCCATCATCACCGGTGAGGACCGTGGCGATGTAATCAGGGGCACCGATTGCCAAATTCCAGACCACGCTCTGATACGCGACCCAGCTGGTTGCAAAGGTCAAAACCAGACCGATCGTAATCATCCGGGGCGTCAGCGAGCGAACGCCCAACCCCCCGCGCCCCGTCAGCAGCTGGATCGCAAAGATCGCCACATAGATCGTGAGCATGATGGTGAGCACAGTGGCCAATTGGCCGCCGGGTGCAAACAAGCGTCCAAAGGCGGTCGCGGTCACTTCGCTCGCGGCGCAATCCACCGCGCGCAGGGCTGCTGCGACGCCATTGCCTACCTCTGCGGCGACTTGTTGGCACTGGCCTGTGGTCATCTGACTGTCTTCAGCGGGGCTATATTCATCGGGGCTGGCTCACTCTGCCGCCTGTTTGAAAGTCTGATCGGGATGGCCGCTTTCGCCGCCCAGTCCCTCGGGCTTGTTCAAGGCCGCGCCATCCGCTGCCGCCGCATTGCTATCGGCATTCTGCCTGTTTGCGTTCTCGCTTCCCGGCCAAACACTGCCGGTTAGCGATGGATACCAGTCAGCAGGCGCATCGCCCACCGCTGCGCGCAGGCTATCAAGCCGCCGAACCGCACTTTCACGGCCCGAAAGGATCGTGAGAACCTCGGGCGCTCCGGAAAGATCAAGCCGCACCACCACGCTCGCATCCGGCTGGCGCACAAGGAAACAGCGGCTATGCGCCGGTAACGTGCGGATCAGGGCCAGCTCGTGCTGCGTCAAGCCAAAGCCCTCGCAATAATCCTCTGGCCGTGCCTTGCTGTTCGGCATGAAGATCATCGTCGCGGTTTGCTCAACCAAGGCCGTGGCAATACGGCTTTCAAGAGCATCGCTGGCGCTTTGCGTTGCGAAACCGACCAAGGCATTGCGTTTGCGCAAAGTCTTCAGCCAGTCGCGGATGCGTCCGGCAAAAACCTCGTCATCAAGCGCCTTCCACCCCTCGTCGATAAGGATCATGGTCGGCTCTCCATCGAGCCGTTCCTCGACCCTGTGGAAGAGATACATCATTACCGGCGTTCTGAGCCGCGGGTTTTCGAGCAATGCGGTCATATCAAACCCGAGCACACGCGCGGACATATCAAGCTGGTCTGCGTCATTGTCAAACAGCCAGCCGTGCTCGCCCGCGCCAATCCAGGCCGACAAACGATCCGCCAGATCACCTGGCTGCGGGCGGCGGGCCCCCGACAACAATTCTTTGAAATTGCGCAGGCGGCGCAAGGCGCTGTCATTGGCGTATGCGGCATCGACCGCCTCTGCGATGGTCGCCTCTTCCTCTGGTCCGTCCGCTTTCAGCAAGGCCCCCAGCCACTCGCGCAAGAATGCCCGGTTGGCAGGTTTATCGGGCAAAGACATGGGATTGAACCCAGTGCGTTCGCCGGAACGGATCGCGTCATAGCGTCCGCCAATCCCGCGAATGAACAATTCCGCGCCCCGATCCTTGTCAAACAGGATCGTGCGGGGTGAAAACTTTTGCGCTTGAGCGGCGAGGAAATTCATCACCACGGTCTTGCCCGAACCCGATGGCCCGATGACCGAGAAATTGCCCAGATCGCCATTGTGAAAATTGAAAAAGAACGGCGTCGCGCTGGTCGTCTCCAGCAAAGTAACCGCATCGCCCCAATGATTGCCGCTCGCTTGGCCAAGCGCAAAGCCGTGAAGCGAGCCGAAACCGGCCATATTCGCGCTGCTGATCATGGCGCGGCGCACACAATAGGCCTCGTTGCCCGGGAACTGCGCCCAGAAGGCGGGTTCAAGATTGGTATCCTCGCGCACCGCAATGGCGCCGGTATCTGCCAATGCCGCAGCGCAGGCCGCGCTCGCATCATCCAGCCGCGACAAATCCTGTTCGCGGATCATCACCGTCAAATGGTGATCGCCAAAGCCGACCGATCCGCTGCCAAGAGCATCGCGCGCCGCCATCATTTCACTGCGTTCGGCAGCGGCTTCCTCGTCGACCGATTTCAGCCGCCGGATCGCCAAATCCATCCGCTCGCGCGCGGTTTGCCGTTCTGCTGGCGCATAGCTTTCCGCAACAATCATCTCGAACGGCAGGCGCAGCAGGCCATCGAGCAAGCCCGAACTGGTCGCCTCGGGATATTCCTTGAGGCCCATAATCGCGCCAAACTCGGCTGCGCCAGCCCCGCGTTGTTCCAAAGCATCGAGGCCAAAGCTGACCCGCCGATAGGGGAGCATATGGCCGATATCGCTATCCGGATCAGGCCGGCGCACGGGGCGCATTTCGCCATTATACAGCGCCGAGAGCAGTTCCAATATCTCGTTATTGGCGTGGCCTTGAGGGCTTTCATAATCGCCCAGAATCTGCGCTCCATAAGGCTGCAATGCGGCAACCAGACCGGATGCGGCAGCCTTCAATGACCGCAGATCCTTGGGGTCCGCGTCAAGCGCTTCTGAACCCTTGCGGCTCCACAATTTGCTCATCCGTTCCGCAAAACCGGCTTTGCCGCGCGCAGGGCGGCGGATCAGCGTGATAAATTGGTCATTGATAAACAGCGAGCCAGAGCCAAGCCGCTCTTTCCAGCGGGCATCGATATGGCGGCTGAGCGGATCGGGATATTGCGCATCCAGCGCCACTTCCACCTTGCGGCGAATAACATGGTGGCACATCACAAACCGCGCATCGAGGGTCGAGCGCAGCATCACCTCGCGCGTGGCGGCATAGGCGTTCAAAGCCTCGCTATCCTCGGTTTCGAACAAAAGGCCCGGCACTTGCAAGGCAGTCATCACGCTGCCGTCACGCATAAGCAAAGTGCTGCCGTCGATCAGCCGCGCATAAGGCAGCCGATCGCCGGCGCGCGCTTCCTTAGCGCTCCAGCTAGCAGGGCCAATCCAATTGCTCATACCGTCATGCCCTCCTCGGGCGCTGGCCTGTGACAGGCGTGGATTCAAAAGGCGCGTTTGCGTTCATCATTAGGGCGAATAGCTGTTGCAGCCCCATTTCTTGTAATTCTTCACTCGGGGGCACATCGACACTTTGGTGATCCATAAATCGAACACCCGCGGCTCTCTCAAACACGCGAAATAGCCTATCGCATGGGTGATGATCGGCACCGGTATGATCCAATAGCTTTTGAGGATCAAAAACCCGATTGTCGTCACCATCAGATTGATGATGAAGAAATTCAGCGTCACGCCGGCAAACATTTGCGGGCGAGTGAGGGCGCGGTGCACGGGATGGCGGGAGAGCTGTGTCATGGCGTTTGCGCTATCCAGCGACCCCCTGAATGCCGGCCACGATCGATGCTGCACCAAACAGGATGAACACGCCGATAATGACGCTGGCACCGAAGCGCCAATTCATCCGGCCGGTGAGCATCATAAAGCCCACCGCAGCCACGGCCATCACCGCAATTGCCGTTGCAACAGAGCCAAGCAAAGTGCCCTGCAGCCAGCCCAAGGCCGCGACAATCGGTCCGGAACCCTGCGGGTCGGCCTGCGCGAGCGCCGCACTGGGCGCAGCAACAGCCGCAAGCGCCGCAAAAATGCGCACCCAAATCAGGGATTGTGCCTCAAGCATTGATTGGAAAAGACGTTTCAACTGTGGTTACTCCCGAGAATGGCTGGCAAGGCGGCCCATAATTGCCGCGACATAAAGTTGAGTTTCACGAATTCGCGGGATACCGCCTGCGCGGATCACCCGGCCCGGCCCGGCATTATATGCGGCCAGTGCTTTTTCCAGATTGCCATCGAACCGGTCGAGCTGCTCTCGCAAGTAGCGCGCGCCCCCTTCGAGATTGGCAAAGGGATCATCCGGATCAACCCCGAGATCACGTGCGGTTCCGGGCATAAGCTGAGCAAGGCCGCGCGCGCCTGCGTGCGACACGGCATCAGCGCGCCAGCGGCTTTCCTGCCAAACCAGCGCCTCGATCAAGGCGGGGCTTAAATCAAATCTTGCGGCAAGCTCAGCAACCTTGGCCTGATAAGCGGGCGGGATGGCATCGTCAGTGGTGCTGGTATCGGCGACGATTTCGTCAGGGATAACGATATCCTCCGGCACCTCTTCCAAAGGCTGAGCAGGAGCGCTCTGCGCCGTTTCAACCGGCTGCGCATTGCCGCCAGCAATCCAGCGCGCGCCATCCTCATCAATCACCATCACGTCGGCTTTGAGGGGCGTTGCGCCGAGCGACAGGCAGACGAGCGCAAGCAAGGCTGCAAAAGCAGTCTTTTCCGCCGCTGGCAGCATCTGGCGCAAACTGGCACTCAAATCTGGCATTCGCCCTCCGAAAAACGCGCGATATACACTCGTTATGACAGGTGTGTGACCGACAGGTTAACAACCTAATGTTAACCATCGCAAGTAGGTATCGGCCCGCCGCTTGCTTTAAGCGACAGACCGAAAGGGCAAATTTCGTCTTAAATCGGGCGTTTGAACGCCTAGATCGAGCGGCTGATGACCTCTTTCATGATCTCATTCGTGCCGCCAAAAATCCGCGTTACGCGCGCATCGCGCCACAGCCGCGCAATGGTATATTCGTTCATATAGCCTGCCCCGCCATGCAATTGCAGGGCGGCATCGCAAGCCTCCCATTGCAGATCGGTGTGCCAGAGTTTGGCCGCGCTGGCTTCATCTGTGGTCAATTCGCCCTCCAGATGACGCTTGATCGCCCAGTCAAGATGCGCCCAGCCGACTTGCAGCTTGGCCTTGAGGTCCGCCAGCGTGAATTTGGTGTTTTGAAACTCGAAAACGGTCTGACCAAAGGCCTTGCGGTCCTTGGTGAAGGTCACCGCCTCGTCAAAGGCGCGCTGAGCCGAGGCTTGTGCGCCCACCGCAATACCCAGCCGTTCCTGCGGCAATTCCTCCATCAGATGGATGAAGCCGCGCCCTTCACTGCCCAGAATATTGGTTTTTGGCACGCGGCAATCATTAAAGAACAATTCGGACGTATCGGCCGAATGCTGCCCGATCTTGTCAAGATTGCGGCCCCGCTCGAAACCGGGCGTATCAGCATCGACCAACACCAAAGACGTGCCTTTTGCGCCCATGCTCGGGTCAGTTTTGGCGACCACAATGACACAATCGGCGTTCTGGCCATTGGTGATATAGGTTTTTGACCCATTGACGACCAGATGATTGCCATCCTCGACCGCGGTGGTGCGAATGCCTTGTAGATCGCTGCCCGCGCCCGGTTCCGTCATGGCAATGGCGGTGATGACATCGCCGCTGACCATGCCGGGCAGATATTTTTCGCGCTGCTCGTCGGACCCCAAACGCTCAAAATAATTGGCGGTAATGTCGTTTTGCAAAGTGAAGCCTGCGGCAGAGCCCATGTAAGACAATTCTTCGCACAACACGCAATTGAACCCGAAATCGAGCCCCAGACCGCCGTTTTCTTCCTTTACCGTCGGGCACAGCATGCCTGCATCACCCAGCGCTTTCCAAGCCTCCCGGCCGACAATGCCCTCTTCTTCGTGCTGCTCGAGAAAAGGCTCCATATGCTCTGCGAAAACCTTGCGTACCGTATCACGAAACGCCTCATGATCTTCGTTGTAAGCAAACCGGTTAGCAGTGTTCAGCATCATTTGTTCCTGTGTTTTGGTCCCAAGTATCGGCAGATCAGGCCGCGTTCGCCAAAGAATTCATCCGGGCGAGGATTGCGTCCGCTTCATTCATGATCGAATCCATCAATTCCTGACAAGTCGGGATGTCATTGATCAGGCCAGCGACCATGCCGCAGCTCCATGCGCCTTCGTCCATTGCGCCTTCCATCATGATTTTAGGATAGACACCTGCGACCTCGCCCATGATGTCTTCAAATTTCAGATCATCGCCCAGCTCTTTTTCTTTCTGGATCAAGCGCTCAACCGCCTCATTGGTCATCACCCGCTCGGTATTGCGCAAGGGGCGCATGACGAGGCGCGTGTCGAGCTCAGAAGCAGCGACAATTGCCTTTTTGACATTCTCGTGCACCGGCGCTTCTTGGGTTGCGATAAAGCGTGTGCCCATATTCATGCCCTGAGCGCCCATCGCGAGGCTGGCGACAAGGCTGCGCCCGTCGGCCATGCCGCCCGATGATACGAAGGGTATCTCCAGCTCATCCGCGGCGCGCGGCAGCAAGATGAAGTTTGGCACGTCGTCCTCGCCCGGATGGCCGCCGCATTCAAAACCATCGACCGATACCGCATCACAGCCAATGTCTTGCGCTTTCAAGGAATGGCGCACGCTGGTGCATTTGTGAATGACCTTGATCCCGGCGTCTTTCAAAGGCCCCAGCAGTTCAATCGGATTGCGGCCCGCGGTTTCCACGACCGGCACACCGCCATCGATCACCGCTTTGACAATACCCGGATAATCAGGCGGGGTTAGCGTTGGCAGGATGGTGATATTCACGCCAAAAGGCTTGTCGGTCATATCCTTGCAGCGGGCGATTTCATTGGCGAGCTTTTCAGGAGTGCCCTGCGTCAGGCCAGTGATGATCCCGAGACCGCCCGCATTGGACACAGCCGCCGCCATTTCAGCGAAACCGACATAATGCATGCCGCCTTGGATAATGGGATGCTGGATGCCGAACATTTCGGTGATGGCGGTCTTCATGGGCGTTGTCCTCTCTTGCATGGCTCAATGATGCGCCGCGCTTTGCAGCGTTCAGCGCTTTCTTCCCAGAAAGCCTAGCCGATGCAAACCAGCCAAGTCGATAGGTTCCGTTACGTCAGCCATGGTAAGAAAATATCGGCAGTTAGCCGGTCAAAAAGGCCGGTCACCGCTATCGTGTCAGGGGGCCGCATAAGCCGGGTTCTGTTCTCGCGCATCGGTATCGCACAGCGACCAGCACACGCGGCGGCAACCATTCATCTCGGCGACGGATTGCTCCGCAGCTCTAGCAGCCAACCCGGACCGTCACAGCAAAAGCTAGAGGCGAAATACCTCTGCGAAATCGGTCCCGAGGAACCTTTGACGCGTGCGGCCCCTATTTGGCCTTGCTCCGAGTGGGGTTTACCATGCGGAGACTGTCACCAGCCTCCCGGTGCGCTCTTACCGCACCCTTTCACCCTTGCCTGTAAGGTTACCCTCCATCGGCGGTTTGCTCTCTGTGGCACTTTCCCTCAGCTTCTGCCGCAATCGGCATCGCTGGGCGGGCGTTACCCGCCACTCTTATTTCGTGGAGCCCGGACTTTCCTCGCCCAAACAACCCTAACGGATTGCTCGCACGCGGCTGCCTTGGCCCCCTGACAAGCGCGCATATAGAACGGGCGGCCTCCCAAGGGAAGCCGCCCGCGTTATTCTTCGCGCTTACGCGCAGTTTGCTGCGTTTTAAACTTCGTCAGCCAGCAGCGTCTTGTAAATGATCGCGCCAATCGCTGCGCCAATCAGCGGAGCCACCCAGAACAGCCAGACCTGCGATACGGCCGCCGTTTCAGCATAGAACGCCACACCGGTTGAACGCGCCGGATTGACCGAGGTGTTGCTGACCGGGATCGAAATCAGGTGAATGAGCGTCAGACCCAGACCAATTGCAATCGGGGCAAAACCGGCCGGTGCCTTTGGTGAAGTCGAGCCCAAAATGATGATCAGGAACATCGCAGTCAAAACGACTTCGGTGATCAAAACCGCCATCATCGAGTAACCACCCGGCGAAAGTTCGCCGAACCCGTTGGAGGCAAAGCCGCCCGCGCCTGAGAAATCAGCCGCGCCGCTGGCGATCACAAACAAGGTTCCGGACGCCACAAAAGCGCCCACGACTTGCGCGACCCAATAGGGGATCAGCTCAGCCCATGAAAAGCGTCCAGCAACCGCCAGGCCGAGCGAGACTGCCGGATTGAAATGGCCGCCCGAAATATGACCAACAGTGTAAGCCATGGTCATCACCGTCAGACCAAAGGCCAAGGAAACACCGACAAAGCCGATACCCAATTGAACTGCGCCCGGCTCAGGCGTTAAGAACATGGCTGCCAAAACAGCCGAGCCGCAGCCCCCAAATACGAGCCAAAAAGTGCCGAAAAATTCGGCCGAAAGTTTCTTAAGCATAGGAAAACCCCTCCCTTATTTACCGGATGCGTGTTATAGTTAACGGGCCTTAACCTAACCAAAATGCCCGATTTGTCCAAAAATGCCTCGCGCCGATGCGTCGATTGAGGCGAGCCTGTTAGCGCGTTTCGCCGCGATCCCGGCTAAGCAAAAGCTGGAATGCGATTGCTCTCACCTCGCCGTCAATCACCCCATCAATGAGGCGCGGACGCCAGCGGCGCTGGAACGCCTCAACCGCCTTGCGCTCATCGGCAATATCATAGCCAATCCGCTCCAGCGCCAGCAGCAGCGCGCCATCATTGCCGAACGGATCATCCAAGGTTGCAGATGGCGTCGGCAAGCACAGCCCCAATTCGGCCAGCCGCTCCCACGGGAACAGCTCGCCCGGATCGATCTTGCGCGCTGGTGCAACGTCGGAATGCCCCACCACATTCGCGCGGGGAATATCGTAGGTTTTCACAATCCGCGCGAGCAACGGCAGCAAAGCGTCGATTTGTGCCTCGGGAAATGGCGCATAAGGCGGTCCGCCCTCGAGGAAATGCCCTTGGTGATCCAGTTCGATCCCGATGCTGGCGGAATTGACATCGGTTATTCCGCGCCAGCTAGAGCGGCCGGCATGCCAGGCCCGCTTGGCCTCGGGCACCAAACGCACAACCTCGCCTGTCCGGCTGATGATATAATGGGCCGAAACCTGCGCAGCCGGATCGCATAAACGCTCAATCGCCGCGTTTTGGCTTGCCATTTCGGTGTAATGGATAACCGCCATGCTGATCGGCGATTTGCGGTCATTGCAATTGGGCGAGAGCACCTCGCGGTGAACCAGCTCGTCATCAGACAAAGGCACGTGAGCAGGCTTTCCCAAAGGCTCGCCCGGCAAACTCAACCGATCATGCCCTCAGGCTCTGGCAGAACCGCACCCAGCACCAGCGCATCATCATGCAAGGCATATTGCAACCCGCCGCCGCTTTGCTCGGCCAAGAGGTGTATCATATGCGCCGCGGCCGTGCGGCTGCTGAGTTCGGAGGGGTCAAGCGACCCATCAAGCGCTGCGCCAATCACTTCGTCGAAAGCAACGCGCTCGGCGCTTGCCCGCACCACCAATTCGGTCGAGCCGCTGCGGATTTCAGCGCCAATGTCCAATTGTCCGCCCCGCACCAGCGCATCAATCGCGATCTGCGCGAAGTTAAGCATGACTTTGACCGCAGGCTTGGCGAGATTCGCCTCGGTGATGGCCCAATTGAGCTCGATACCTTTTTTGCCTTCTATCAAAGCCTCGATCAGCTCTTGCGGTTCCTCCACCGGGACACGGTCACCAAACCCGCCTGCCGCGCCAAAGGCCAGCCGGAAAAATTTCAGCTTGCTGGTGCTGATCTGAGCGCTTTGTTCAAGCAATTCGATGCAATTCTTGCGCATCTCCTCATCGGTTTCTGTGGCCAGCAATTCCAGCCCGTTCGACAAAGCACCTACCGGTGAAAGCATGTCGTGGCAGAGCCGCGAACACAGCATCGCGGCAAGATCAACGGAAGTTTCAGAGGAATTCATAATCAATCATGGCCTATTCAAATATGTTTGAGGGTCGGTTTGCGCCGAAGCAGACACAACCTAACCATCCTCGATCATATAAGAAAGCGGGATAAAGCCCTGATCTAGCCAGTCTTGCACATGTATTGCAGATCAGGCCTCGCGCTGCCCGCCACACAAAGCGTGCCATATTGGCACAGAATGATGCCCTTCGTCACAAATCCTTGCCCCCTTAGCTGGCTGAGATCACTGATCCAAACGGGCGCACTTTTTGCTGCGCCCATTAATAGTGACTTTTGATCGCGATTTTCCTTTTATCTGGGCCGCAGATTATATGTGCTGCAGACAGGCCCAGACTTAATCAATGCGCGCTCAATCAATGCGCGCTCAATTGATGATCAGGGGCTCAAAACCGTTTGGCAAGCTCAGCCAAAACCGAACGTCCTCGCCCGCGATAATTGCCCAGATCATGCCGTCACCTGCGGCCATCGCCGTGTCTGTCTCAGACGGCACAGGCGCACCCGAGGGATGCGAATGATAATATCCAGCAATCGCCCAGCGGCCTGCGCGGGCCTCTCGGTGAGCATCGATCAAAGCCTCAGGATCAATCTCGAAATGGGTCTCGGGCGAGGGGTGAATATTGCGGGCTGGCCAAGCCTTAGAAACCTTGCTCTTGTCGCCCAATAATATCCCGCAGCATTCGCGCGGATGCGCTTGCGCAGCTTCTGCGCGTAATTGGGCCAGAACGGCGCTTGTCACTTTGAGCGGCATGGCCCAAAAGCATAGCGGTGGACAATCCAAATGTCATTGAAGGAGTGCTGGAGGCTAATACGCGGCTGGACAAGGCCTTGGCCAAAGCCAGCGGTTTCTCGCGGGAGCGGATCAAAACCCTGCTGAGCGAGGGCGCGATTACTGTGGCAGGTGCTATCCCGGGGTCTGTCCGAGCCAAGGTTGCCGAGGGAACACCGTTCCGGATTACCTTGCCTGCGGCCAAGCCGCTGGAGCTGGAGGCAGAGGATCTCCCGCTGGATATTGTATTCGAGGACGATCACCTGATTGTCGTCAACAAACCGGCCGGAATGGTGGTTCATCCCGCCGCCGGCAATCAAAGCGGGACGATGGTCAACGCTCTGCTGCATCATTGCCGGGGCCGTTTATCCAGTATCAACGGGGTCGAGCGGCCCGGGATCGTCCACCGGATCGACAAGGACACCTCGGGCTTGCTGGTGGTGGCCAAGACCGATCTGGCGCATGAGGGACTTGCCGAGCAATTCGCCGATCATTCGCTCCACCGCCGCTATCTCGCGATTTGCGCCGGACATCCCAATCCCAGCGAAGGGCGGATTGAGGGCCGCATTGGCCGCTCCTCGCGCGATCGCAAAAAAATGGCCGTACTCGAAAAAGGCGCTGAGCGGGGCAAGCATGCGGTCACACATTATGCCCTCAAACAGCGGCTAAACCATTGTTCTTTGATCGAATGCAGGCTGGAGACGGGCCGCACGCATCAGGTCCGCGTTCACTGTGCATCAATCGGTCATCCGCTATTGGGGGATCCGCAATATGGACGGACACCAAAACCGCTGAGGGCCGTGCTTGATGCGCTTCAATTTGCCCGCCAAGCGCTGCACGCCGCCGAATTGGGGTTTGTGCATCCAAAAAGCGGCGAAACCATGCGTTTTACGGCTGAAGTGCCGCCCGATTTTGCAACACTGATCGACGAAACTGGTGGTTCTAATCGATAAAACGCCAGAGTAATCGATGAATAGCGCTCCAAAACGCGCAAAAATGGTCTATATGTAACTGAGTGGCCCGACAGGTCGGATGCCCATTAGGGGTCCTGCTGCGAGTGGCTGACGCAAGAAAGGTTAGGAATAACGTGACCAAGACTAAAGCTTTGAGCGTGCCAACGCTCGGCGGAGAGCAGAGCCTCAACCGCTATCTCTCTGAAATCAAAAAATTTCCCATGCTGAAGCCCGAGCAAGAATATATGCTCGCCAAGCGCTATCAAGAGCATGAAGACGGCGAAGCTGCGGCCCAGCTGGTGACCAGCCATTTGCGCCTCGTGGCGAAGATTGCGATGGGTTACCGCGGCTATGGCTTGCCCGTCAGCGACCTCGTATCGGAAGGCAATGTCGGCCTGATGCAAGGCGTCAAGAAGTTCGAGCCCGATCGCGGTTTCCGCCTCGCGACTTATGCGATGTGGTGGATCAAGGCCAGTATTCAGGAATATATCCTGCGCTCGTGGAGCCTTGTGAAAATGGGCACCACTGCGGCGCAAAAGAAGCTATTTTTCAACCTTCGCCGGATGAAAAAGAACCTCGACGCTTATGAAGACAGCGATCTTCACCCCGATGATGTGGCAACGATTGCGACCGATTTGGGTGTGCCTGAGCAAGAAGTGGTCAATATGAACCGCCGGATGATGATGGGCGGCGACGGCTCGCTCAACACACCGATGCGCAATGGCGAAGAAGGTGCTGGCGAATGGCAGGACTGGCTGACCGATGATCGTCCCTTGCAGGACGAGACGGTGGCCGATGCCGAGGAAGCGGACGTGCGTCATCAAATGCTGGTCGAGGCGATGGAAGGCCTCAATGACCGCGAAAAGCATATTTTGACCGAGCGCCGCTTGACCGAGAACCCGCAAACTCTGGAAGAGCTTTCCAAGGTTTATGAAGTCTCGCGTGAGCGGATCCGCCAGATCGAGGTGCGCGCCTTTGAAAAGCTGCAAAAGGCGATGAAAATGATCGCTGAAGAGAAGCTGGTGCCGGGTATGGCTTAATCGGCCGGGGCGAGAGCGCAGCCGCGCACTCGCTTCCTCGCTCGCGCGGCCGAAAGGCCGGGTCGCTGCTAGCGGCCCAAGACGGTGTCATCGATCATTTGAACTGCTGCGCGGCCCTGCTATCTGATGACGGATATGTTGAGGCGCTTCACCATTTTCCTGGCCAAGCTGATGCTGTGGTTTGTTATCATCAGCCTTGCGCTGGTGTTATTGTTCAAATTTGTGCCCGTCCCGATCACTGCGACGATGGTGATGGACGAAAATTCGGTCACCAAGGATTGGGAACCGCTGTCCGATATCGACCGGGATATGGTGCGCGCTGTTATCGCCTCGGAAGACAGCAAATATTGCACGCATGACGGGTTTGATGCCGAGGCCATCGCCGCGGCCGCGCTCAGCAATGCCTCAGGCGGGCGGATCAGGGGCGGCTCCACCATATCTCAGCAAACCGCCAAAAACGTGTTCCTGTGGCAAGGCGGCGGATATCTGCGCAAAGGTTTCGAAGCCTGGTTCACTTTCCTGATTGAGAAAATCTGGGGCAAGCGGCGCATCATGGAAGTTTACCTGAATGTCGCGGAAACCGGCATTGGGACTTATGGCGCCGAGGCCGGAGCAATGCGATATTACGGCAAATCCGCCAATGACTTGTCCGAGGCTGAGGCCGCGCGCATGGCCGCCGCCCTGCCCCTGCCTAAGAAGCGCGAGGTGATCGCCCCGAGCGGCTGGCTCAAACGATATGGCAACCAGATCGTGCGCCGCATCGCAGCTGTCAAACGCGACGAATTGGACAATTGCGTTTACGAATAAGCGCGGCGTGAAAAGAGCGCTAAGAACAGGCTGGCCGGGCATTTGGCCATGCCGCCAAGTCATCCCGACTATCAATTTTTCAAACGGATCGCCGAAACGCTTGATCAATGCCACGCGATTGGCCATGCAACACTTCAGATCGAACGGGCACCCTCTCGCGGCGAGACCGATTGCAATGCGGCAGGCCCGCGTTGGGGCCGATCGAATAGGGGTCAAACAGGGGTAGAATGGCGGGAATGTCCAATATAGCGCAATTGCCTCCTGATCAGGCCCGTGCAGAGCTTGTTGCGGCCATTGAAAGATTGGCTGGCGGGGACAAAAACGCCCTCGAGGTCATATATAAAGCAACCTCGGCGAAACTATTTGGCATATGTCTGCGTATCTTGGGTGACACCAAAGAGGCAGAGGACGCTTTGCAAGAGGTCTATGTACAATTGTGGAGCCGCGCGGATCGCTTCGATCCCCAGCGGGCCAGCCCGATAAGCTGGCTGGCGGCCTTCGCGCGTAACCGGGCGCTTGACCGGTTGCGGGTGGGTAAGGTGCGCGGCGGCGCTGTCGCTGTGGAGGAGGCTGCGCCGCTGCCTGATCCCCAGCCGCTGGCAGAAAACATGCTGATTGATGCCGAACGCAGCGCCCGCATCCATGATTGCCTGGCCGCGCTGCAAGACAATCAGCGCGACAATATCCGCGATGCCTTTTTCGAGGGCGCAACTTACGCCGAACTGGCCGAGCGTGCTGATGTCCCCTTGGGCACAATGAAAAGCTGGATTAGACGCGGCCTCGCCAAGTTAAAGGCCTGTTTGGAAGGAGGGAGCGAATGAGCAAATCCGTGCCCCCTTCTCCGAATAGCGATGATCGCCGCCCTGACAGCGTGCTGGCGGCGGAATATGTGCTTGGCTTGCTCAGCGGCGAAGAGCTTCTGATGATGCGCGGCCGTGTGGCGCGCGAACCGCAATTGGCCGATCTCGTAGAAGAATGGGAAGAGCGACTGGCCCCGCTTACCGATGAACTCAGCGCGGCTCAGCCGAGCCCTGATGTGTGGCGCAAAATCGAAACTGCCTTGAGCGAAAGCCCGATTGAGGAAGCCGAGATCATCTCGCTCAAACAAAGGCTCAGAAATTGGCAAATTGCAGGCACAGCATCGGCCGCAGCAGCCGTTGCTGCGCTGAGTGTTCTGATGTTCTCGCCCGGCCAATCTGACACAGTTTCTTCCGCAGGAGAGGACGCCGCGTCCGCCCCGCTTGCAGCATCAGTCCCGATTGGCGACACCAATCTGCGCCTTGCGGTCACTTATCTGCCCGAGCAGAGCGAATTGCTAGTCTCCGCAAGCGGGCTGAGCGCAGACGGCGTGCATGACCATGAACTTTGGTTGGTCCCTGCCGAGGGGGATTTGCAATCGCTTGGCGTCGTTGAAGCGGGCGTTGAAAAGCGGGTTGGCCTTGCCCCCAATGTCGCAGCCATGATGGCCGATGGTGCTGGTCTGGTACTCACCCGCGAGCCTTTGGGCGGCAAGCCAGAGGGCGTCGATGCCGGACCGGTGGTCGCCGAGGGTCAATTGCGCGCCATTTAGGGCTCGCGCGGTCAAACAGATCAGCCCAGCACGAGCGCGATAATGCCGGCTTAGCCGGTTGGCTATCCATGCCTTTTTCTCGTCCTAAACATCTGACAAAAAGCGCAATTTTCAAAAAATGCGAATGTCGGTGCATCCAAATAGTTGAGCGCTGCGTAACTCATCATGCAGCGGGCAAGATGGCCAATCTCCCCCTCCCTTTTGATGGGCCAGAATTGTCCGCTGCAACACTTCCATGCGGCCGTGTCCGCTCTCACCTTCGCTAAGGATTTTCTCCCATGTTCTCTCCCCCCCTCAAAAAAGCTGCTATTCTCTCGACCGCCGCGATGACCGGCTTTGCCCTCATCTCGGCCGTCCCCAGTGCGGCGCATCATCATAGCCAAGCGGCGACTGAAGCACCGGCGCAGCCTAACATCGTCGAAACCGCGCAAAGCACAGGTGTCCATAATACGCTGGTTGCAGCTGTGGTTGCGGCCGATCTGGCCGAGACGCTATCAGGCCCCGGTCCGATCACCGTTTTCGCGCCAACCGATACAGCCTTTGCCAAATTGCCCGCCGGAACGGTGGAGACTTTGGTGAAGCCGGAAAATAAGGCCGTGCTGACCAGCGTGCTCACCTATCACGCAGTGGCCGGCAATGTGACTGCGGGCGATCTGATTGCGCTCATCGAAAAGCATGGCGGCAGCGCCGAGATCACAGCGCTTAGCGGCGCCAAACTGACCGCGCGCCTGTCAGGCACCACCGTCATCATCACCGATGCAGCAGGCCGTGCGAGCGCGGTGACACAAGCCGATGTCGAAACATCAAACGGCATTATCCACGTCACAGACGGCGTATTTCTGCCCGGCTAAGACCCCCTCCATGCGCCGGTGATGTACCCTCCTCCACCTTTCATCAGCGGCGCATAAATGAAGCCCCGTATGGCCATTTGCGTGGCTATGCGGGGCTTTTCATTGGAAAGCTTGGTAGATCCGTTTTGTGCGGACAGTTTGAACAGGCGGTTTGAACAGGCGGTTTGCCAATGGTGCCATCACCGCATGGCTGGCTCAGGCTCGCTCATGACGGCCCGTTCAAGCAGCCACTAACGCTTCGCCTCTAACGCTGAGCCGCCGCCCAGCGTTTCAGCAGCATGAGCACCGCGCCCTGCGCGATCAAAAGCGTTAGGATAATCAGCCAAAGGCCTGCTCTGGGATCACCATTGATGCGCTCTGGCGGTAAAGCGGTGAACAAAGCTGCAAGGCCCAGCAGAATGATCGAGAATGAAACCGGCAGTCCCCAAGCCATGCCTCGGCGCCCGGTTAATCGGGTGGCGTTGCCCCGCCAATCATAATGCGCAGGTATTTTGTCAAAACCTTGAAAGGTCTTGTCGGTCCAATATCCCGAATACAGCAGAAGAGCGATTGCAAACGCCGTCACAAACAGCTCAAACCAACCGATCACTAAGCGGCTTCTTCTTTTTTGCCGCCCTTCTTGGTCTCGACCACTTGGACCGGTTCTTTGCGTCCTTCGACAACATCAGCGTCGATCACGATTTCGGTGACGCCTTCCATATCAGGCAGGTCGAACATCGTATCAAGCAGCAAACCTTCGACAATCGAACGCAAGCCGCGCGCACCGGTTTTGCGCAAAATGGCACGCTCCGCAATCGCGCGCAGCGCATCGTCGGTGAATGTCAGCTCGACATCCTCAAGCTCGAACAATTTGCCATATTGCTTAACCAGAGCGTTTTTAGGCTCTTGCAGAATGGTAACCAGAGCATCGACGTCGAGATCATGCAGCGTTGCAATGACGGGCAAGCGGCCAACAAATTCCGGGATCAGACCGAATTTCAGCAGATCCTCAGGCTCGCTCTTTTCGAGCAATTCGCCCACTTTGCGCTTCTCAGGGTCGGCAACATGCGCGCCAAAACCAATCGAGCTTTTCTGCAAACGGTCGGAAATAATCTTGTCGAGACCCGCAAACGCCCCGCCGCATATAAACAGGATGTTGGTTGTATCAACTTGCAGAAATTCTTGCTGAGGATGCTTGCGCCCCCCTTGCGGCGGCACGCTGGCGGTGGTGCCCTCCATCAGCTTGAGCAGCGCCTGCTGAACGCCTTCGCCCGAAACATCGCGAGTGATCGAGGGGTTTTCCGCCTTGCGCGTGATCTTGTCGATCTCGTCAATGTAAACGATGCCGTGCTGCGCTTTCTCGACATTGTAATCGGACGATTGCAGCAGTTTAAGAATGATATTCTCGACATCCTCGCCGACGTAACCCGCTTCTGTCAAAGTCGTCGCATCGGCCATGGTGAAAGGCACATCAAACGTGCGCGCCAGAGTCTGCGCGAGCAAGGTTTTACCCGTGCCCGTTGGACCCACGAGCAGAATGTTCGACTTGGCGAGCTCTACCTCGCCCGATTTGCCCGAGTGTTTCAGGCGCTTATAGTGGTTATGCACCGCAACCGAGAGGTTCCGTTTGGCCGAGTTTTGGCCGATCACATAATCATTGAGCGTTTGGAAAATTTCGGACGGGGTCGGTACTTCGCCTTCCTTGCGTCCGACGATCCCCGCTTTGGTCTCTTCGCGGATAATGTCATTGCACAGCTCCACGCACTCATCACAGATGAACACCGTTGGCCCGGCAATAAGTTTACGGACCTCGTGCTGAGACTTGCCGCAAAAGCTGCAATAGAGGGTCGATTTGCTGTCAGTTCCGCTCAATTTCGTCATATCCTAAGTTAGAGACCCCCAACCGCTGAAAAGTCACCCCATTCAAAATTGCCCGACTTAAACTGCGGCAAATCCCGAATTATGCGGCGACACTCATCTTATCGCAACAAAGCCTATGCAGCGATGTAAAGCAAGAGGTCCCTGCTATCTTGCACTAACATAGGGGTATTACACTAAGCTGAAGCTAAGCGGTTGCTAAAAAATTAGCGCGGATCAAGAATGAGACGCTCTTGCCCGAGGGTGTTACCCTCCCTCGGGCCTGCGCATTGCAATGCTTTGCTTGTGAAAAACAGTCCAAAGACAGAAGCCAAGCCTGGCTTAATCGTCTTTCTTCGGGGCCTCGTCCGCATTGTCCTCGGCCTCGGGGCGGGCCTCAAAAACCTTGTCGACGAGGCCGAATTTGAGCGCTTCATCAGCCTCTAGGAATGTGTCCCGGTCCATCGCCTTTTCGATTTCAGCGAGTTTTTTGCCGGTATATTTCACGTATAGTTCGTTCATGCGTTTCTTGATCCGCAGAATTTCACGGGCCTGAATTTCGATATCCGAGGCCATCCCGCGGGCACCGCCTGATGGCTGGTGGATCATGATCCGTGCATTGGGCAAAGCGACCCGCATACCCGGTTCGCCTGCTGCCAGTAGGAAACTGCCCATCGAGGCCGCTTGGCCGAAACACAAGGTTGAAACGCGCGGCTTGATATATTGCATGGTGTCATGGATCGCCATGCCCGCGGTCACCACGCCGCCCGGTGAATTGATATACATGCTGATCGGCTTGGAAGGATTTTCACTTTCAAGAAACAGCAATTGCGCCGTTACCAGCGATGCCATGCCGTCCTCGACTTGTCCGGTGACAAATACGATCCTCTCGCGCAGCAGGCGGCTGAAGATATCAAAGCTGCGTTCGCCGCGGCTGGTTTGTTCGACCACCATCGGCACCAGTGCACCGGTGATGGGATCGCGCGTAAACTGACCCTGTGCCGAGTGGCCTTCGCCATTGAAAAGATCAATCATGTGAGGCTGTGTCCTTTGTTTATTGAGGGCGCTTATTGAGGGCCGGTTGTCTTGCGGGCCTATCGAGCGGCTTGCGCCTATTTCGTAGGGAGAGAGCAATTGTTCAAGGGCTTTGAGCCTTTTCAATGGGGAAACAATAGCCCGCAGACAGTTTCAACTTGCTTTAAAGCTGTCCCAGAGCCCGGGCTCGCGCCTGATTTTATCGATATCCGTCTTGCCGTTAAAAAACAGCCGGACAAGCGCAAGGCGCCGGACGCATAATTCGTGAATTGCGATCACAGTGCCGGCTGATGCCAATGTCAAAATCACAAATTCCAGCGCGATGGGCCAGTCCACATGCGTCAATTTTTGTCCGTAAACATAGATCAGGCAATGGTGGAAGAGATACATCGAAAGCGCGCAATCAGCGAGCCATTTGGTGCGCGGCCCACCGGCGCTGAAATAGCGGTGAAAGAACTGCAGGATAAACAGCATGATCGTCCACATCGCCAATTGATTGAGGAAAAGCATGACAAGGCCTGTCTCAAAACCTTGATCAGGAAAAGCATAGGGTTGAAATGCGAAAGCCGCAGCGGCCGCATAAGGCATGTACCAACGCCATTGCGACAGCGCCTTAAGCAGTGCGGGCGACAAAGCCGCCATCACCCCAATCACGAAAAAGGGAAACTCGCTCATGACTTTGTACCAGCTTTGGAAACCGGGGAACAGCAAGTCATAAGCGCCCGGCATTTGCGCGGCTAAGGCATAATTTGCCGTATTGGCCAAACCAAGCCCCAACAACAGCAAAGCAAATCCCCCCGGTCCTGCGGCATATTTCGCGAGCCGGTCAGAGATTGACCTGGCGAATATGCGCAGCCCTGAACGCTGCGGCAGCGCGCCATGCACCACCGCAGCGAGGAGGAACATGGGCAGCAAGCTTACCAAGAACCACAAATGCAATTGCCACCCGTCCGTGGTCCAGATGGTGCGGAAATTGTCGCTCGCAAACCAGACCAGCGGACTGCCTGATCCGCCGGTATCAAGCCAGCGCAAATACAATTCGACCATGTTAAAAGTAACCGCAATAGCCGCCAGCGGAAGCGCCGTTCTGAGCATGCGGTTCCACAGGAAATCGCCAACGGTTCGTTTAGCGAGGAGCAACACCGCGAAGAACCCGCCAACAAAGAAAAAAGTCGGCGTAATGAACAGATGCAGGCCAAAAATGACCCAATCAAAAAACGCATGCCGGTCCGTATTGCCGGTTATCCAAGGGCGTGCTGGCGCATAGACGGTGCCTGCGTGGAGCGCGACCGAGAGGAACATCAAAACGGAACGTGCGCCGTCGATGTCGTGATAATGTATCGGCTTGGGTTTGGGTTTGGGCGCGGTAGAGTTTGAGTTTTGAGCCATCGTCGATTGGTTTTTTAAAATGGGGGCATAAAGGCTGTTGCGGGTATTTGGGATAGCTGATGCGGATTTCCAATGGGTAAACACCTCGCGCGCAAATATTAGGTCAGCGCCCTGATGCGGTAGCTCGATGAGGGGCTGGCGTCACAGGGGCTGGCGTCACAGGGGCTTGAACCGTGAAACCAGCGCTTTACGGCTTGATGACCGCGTTATTGGAAGTTGGCGGGCACGGCTTTGGTCCTATCCCAGCAACCGCCGGTCGATCTTGGCTTTAGCGCGCGGTTAAGTTCACTAAGCGCGTCCCATCTGTTAACCGGCGGCAATCACGCAATTGTTTTTCTTCTCCCCGAACAAGGTTTATCGGCTTAGCGCTCGCCCGGCGGCGTGGCTGCTGGTGAGCGGCGCATTGTTTGCGGGCACGGCAAGCGCTGCTCAGCTTCCAGCGAGAGACCGGGACAGCGCACCAGAACAGGCGCAAGATGCGCCGAACAATGGCGAGCGAAGCGATGAAATGGACCCGAGCGAAGCGGCTGCGCAAACCGTGCAGGGACAGGTTTTTGAACCTGCATATTTCGAGCAATTCGCACCGCGAAGCGCTCTCGAAATGGTCGAGCGGATCCCCGGCTTTTCGATCTCCGATGGCGGCGGCGGGGGACGCGGACTTGGTCAAGCCTCGCAGAACGTCCTGGTCAATGGAGAGCGTTTGTCGAGCAAGTCCGACAGCGCCAGCGACCAATTGGCCCGCATCCCAGCCATTGACGTGGTGCGGATTGAAATTGTTGATGGAACCGGTCTCGATGTTCCCGGATTGACCGGCCAAGTGGCCAATGTCGTGGTCGATCTGGCAGGCTTGTCGGGAACCTTCAGCTGGAAAGGCAGGCTGCGCACAACTGCGGTGGATCCGGAATGGTATGGCGGTGAAGTCTCTGTCGCCGGCACGCGCGGCAATCTGACCTTCACGCTCGCATTGGAAAATGAGAACAACCGCTTTGGCGCCGAGGGGCCCGCGCAAATCTTTGATGCAAGCGGTATGCTGATCCAGAATGAGGACGCGGTCTTTACCGGCGCATTCGACAAACCGACCGCGACCGCCAACTTGGGCTATGATTTCGGCAAAGGGATCAGCGCCACGCTCAACCTTTCTTACAATCAGGCATTTTTCAATCGCCGCGAAACTGAACAAATTAGCGGACCCTTGATCGCCTCGAATCTGCGCCAAGTAGAAACCGAGGAGGATGGTTACGAATATGAAATCAGCGGCGATATCACCGTGCCAATTGGGGCCGGAAATCTCAAACTGATCGGCGTAGAAAGCTTCGATAAGGAGGATTTTGCGCAAACCGCCACTGAACGTTTCGATGACCCGCTGATCGCCGCCACCGGCAGCCAGTTCACGCGGCTCGACAATATTGGCGAACGCATTGGCCGGGCGGAATACAGCTTTCCCTTGCTGAGCGCAGACTGGCAAGTTTCCGGCGAGGCCGCGTTCAACCGGTTGGACCGCGTATCGGGCCTGTTCGAACTGGATGATGCAGGCAGTTTTGCCGAGATCGACTTTCCCGAAGGCACGGGCGGGGTGCGCGAGGATCGCTATGAGGTCGCGCTCAGTTTCAGCCGCGCTTTGACGAATAGGCTCAATCTCCAAGCGACCGGAGCGTATGAGTTTTCCACCCTCAAGCAGACCGGCAGCGCGGCCAATCAGCGCAGCTTTGCGCGTCCCAAAGGTTCCGTATCGCTCGCTTGGTCGAACGGCGCAGGATTTGACATTGTACTAAGCGCTGAGCGGCGTGTGGGACAATTATCCTTTGGCGATTTTCTCGCCGCTGTGTTTCTCGACAATGACAATGCCAATGCCGGCAATAACGAGCTGGTGCCTTCGCAAACATGGGAAACCGTGCTGGAAATCAACAAGACGCTTGGCGCTTGGGGTTCGACCACCTTGTTCTTTGAAAAAAGGTGGATTGAAGACCGGGTGGCGCTGATCCCGCTTGGCGATGGCAGCGAGGCGCTCGGCAATATCGACAAGGCGCGGCGCACAGAAATCGAATGGACCACAACGCTTTTGCTGGCACCGCTCGGCTGGCGCGGCGCGCAATTGGATGTTCGGCTGGAGTATGAAAAGGGAGAAATCCGCGATCCTTTGACCGGTATTCTGCGTGATTTCTCAGGCGGACGGGACCGCGAGATAGAGCTTGATTTCCGGCATGACATTCCTCGCAGCAATCTCGCTTACGGTGCCGGTTTTGAATACAATCGCGACCGTACAGATTTGCGCCTCGACGAGGTCGCGCGGCGCCAGGTCAGCCCGGCGTTCGCCAATCTTTTTATCGAGCACAAGGATATCGCAGGCCTTACGGTGCGCGCAACGGCGGGAAATTTGCTGGGCGGCAGGATCCGCTTTGACCGGACGGTTTTCGAAGGGGATCGCGGTTTGTCGCCAATCGAGTTTACCGAGATGCAAAACCGCCGGATCGGACCGATCTTCAGGCTCGATATAAGCGGCAATTTCTAAGCCAATCCTCAGCTAAGCGCATGGGAGACGGCGGTGCATTGCGCCCCGCGGGCGCGGTGCGGCTGTCCTGCGATCCGCGCCTGCCTTACGTTCGCGCCCGGACAAAGTTAGGGCGCGAGCAGTCCGCCTGCCCGCGCCCTTATTCTTGGGACCAATAGGTCTCTATCTAAAGCCGGGACGTAGCCCTGCCCCTGCATCGCTGCGTTATTTTTTAGCCGGCTTCTTGGCCGCGGCCTTTTTAGCTGGCGCCTTCTTGGCCGCTGCTTTCTTGGCTGGTGCCTTTTTGGCGGCTGGCTTTTTAGCGGCAGCTTTCTTAGCTGGTTCCTTCTTAGCAGGTTCCTTTTTAGCTGGGGCTTTCTTAGCTGGCGCTTTTTTCGCTGCTTCTTTCTTCGCAGGCTTCTTCTTGGCAGCCTTTTTCTTAGGCTTTTTCGCCGCCTCGGCCTCTTCAGCCTCAATCGCTGCTTCAAGTTCTTCGCGGGTCACTTCGCGCGTCGTCACTTCCGCCTGCTCAAACAGGAAATCAACGACCTTGTCTTCGTAAAGCGGCGCACGCAATTGAGCCGCAGCCATCGGTTCCTGCTGAACATATTGGACAAAACGCTCGCGATCTTCCTCGCGATATTGCTGCGCTGCCTGCTGGATCAGAGCGGACATTTCCTGCGGTGAAACCTCAACCTGATTGGCTTGGCCAATCTCTGACAGCAGCAGTCCCAAGCGAACGCGGCGCACCGCGATATCGCGGTAATCGTCCTTCTCGCCTTCGATCTCCTTCAGCATAGCTTCGGTATCTTCGGCTTGCGCGGCTTCTTGCTGAAGCTGATTCCAGATCTGCTCAAACTCTGCATCGACCATGCCCTCTGGCACGTCGAAATCATGGTCGCCTGCCAATTGGTCAAGCAAGGCGCGCTTCATCTGCGTGCGGGTCAGTCCTGCGGTTTCTTGCTCCAGCTGGCCGCTCAATAATTCGCGCAGCTTGTCGAGGCTCTCCAGACCAAGGTTTTTGGCAAATTCCTCATCGACCTTGGTCTCGGTCTCAACTTTCACTTGCTTGACGGTGATATCAAACTCGGCCTCTTTGCCTTTGAGATTTTCCGCCGGATAATCCTCTGGGAAAGTAACCGTGATGGTCTTCTCATCGCCAGTCTTCGCACCGGTCAATTGCTCTTCAAAACCCGGAATGAACTGGCCTGAACCGATTACCAGCGGCGCATCTTCTGCTTTCCCGCCTTCGAACTCGGTCCCGTCAACTCGGCCTGTGAAATCGATAATGAGCTGATCGCCATCGCCCGCCTTTTTGGATTTTGGCGCATCCTTATAAGCCTTGTTCTGACCGGCAATGCTCTGCACCGCCTCGTCAATCGCCTTATCGCTCACCGGAACGACCAGTTTTTCGAGCTTCAGACCGCTGGTGTCGGGTGTCTCCACCTCAGGCAGGACTTCAAGTTCAATCGTCAGCGCGACGTCTTTGCCTTCTTCATAACCCTCGCCCATTTCAACCTTGGGCTGCATCGCGGGGCGCAGCGCATTGTCTTTCATGACCGAATCGACGCTTTCGCGGATCACATCATTGACCGTTTGCGCGTGCAATTGTTCACCATGCATCTTGCGAACGAGATTGGCCGGAACCTTGCCGGGCCGGAAACCGGGCATTTGAACCTGCGGGGCAACCTTTTTAATCTCGGCAGTGACGCGCTTTTCAATATCGCCTGCAGGGATGGTAACCGCATAGCCGCGCTTGAGACCTTTATTGATCGTTTCGGTGGTTTGCATCGGTGGTTTCTCTTGACTTTCCAATAACTTGACTTGCACTCAGCGCCGTTTAGCACTGCCGCTGTGATTTGCCCAGACAGACCGCAAAGCTGCGGCTTACAAGGGCCTGAATGGTGCGGGCGAAGGGACTCGAACCCCCACATCTTACGATACTGGTACCTAAAACCAGCGCGTCTACCAATTCCGCCACGCCCGCTTGTTTGAACAATTGATAACTTGATCCAGGATCGCGACCTGCAAGCTGGCGAAAACCGGCCGCGAGAGCGCGTAAGCGCGTGCCTCTAATCCGCCCTGACGAAAAGGGCAAGCATGGCGAGCGAATGCGTGTATCTTTCGCGTCAAATCCGCTCTTGATAGACGCTCTCGCTGCGCCTAGAGGCTCGGCCTTATGAGCGACACAAATGATACCGGCAATTTGCCCCAAACACCGCCCGATCACCTCTCGGTGCACCCTTCCTCCGACGCTTTCGATGGCGAAGCTCTGAAGCGCGGGGTCGGCATCCGTTTCAAAGGGCGCGTGCGCACCGACATAGAAGAATATTGCATTTCTGCCGGGTGGGTGCGCGTGCAAGCGGGCAAAACCGTTGATCGCAAGGGTAATCCCCTCATGCTCAAACTCAGCGGTCCGGTTGAGGCATGGTTTGAGGATCTGGGCGAGAACCCTCCCATTGCGAAAGCCGATTAAGCAGCGCTAGACCTGCGCCCGGCAAAGCGGCCTAAGATCTGAAAGGCTTGCCAAGCGGCCAGCAAAAGCCCACCGCAAAGCGCAATTATGAACTCCGGACACGAAAAACCCACGGTCATCATCATTGGCCGGCCCAATGTGGGCAAATCGACGCTGTTCAACCGGCTCGTCGGGAAAAAGCTCGCGCTGGTCGATGATCAGCCGGGGGTCACGCGTGACCGGCGCATGGGCGATGCGGTGATTGCCGGGCTTGAATTTACCGTTGTCGACACCGCAGGCTGGGAGGATGATGATCCGCAATCCCTGCCGGGCCGGATGCGCGCCCAGACCGAGGTTAGCTTGGAAGGCGCAGATGCCGCGATGTTCGTCGTCGATGCGCGCTCGGGCATTACCCCGCTGGACGAGGAGATTGCCCGCTGGCTGCGCAGCGAAGCGGTGCCCATCCTGCTGGTCGTCAACAAGGCGGAAGGCAAGCAGGGCGAGGCAGGCGTTTTGGAAAGCTATGCGCTGGGTCTGGGTGAGCCTGCGCCGATTTCGGCCGAACATGGCGAAGGCATTGCTGATCTGTTCGGCGGTTTGTGGCCGCTAATCGGAGCCAAGGCCGAAGGTTTGCCTGACGCAGCGGATCAAGCACAACGCGATGACGGCGCTGAGGCCGGTTTCGCGGCCCCTCATGCTGATGGGGATGAGGAAGCGGATTGGCCCTCTGATGGTATCGAAGAGGATTGGGAGCCGCCCAGTGGCCCGCTTAAGCTGGCTATTGTTGGACGGCCAAATGCTGGCAAATCGACCCTCATCAACCGTATGCTGGGCGAGGAGCGGCTGCTCACCGGCCCAGAGGCGGGCATTACCCGCGATTCGATTGCAGTCGAGTGGCAATGGCATGACCCTAAGGCTGATACGGCCCGCGATATTCGCCTGATCGACACCGCCGGAATGCGCAAAAAGCGCAATGTCACTGAAAAGCTCGAAAAATTGTCCGTCGCTGATGCGCGGCGCGCGGTTGATTTTGCCGAGGTCGTGGTGCTCTTGCTGGATGCAACCCAAGGCCTCGAGCATCAAGATCTCAAAATCGCAAGCATGGTCCTCGAGGAAGGCCGCGCCTTGATGGTGGCGATCAACAAATGGGACATTGCCGAAAACCCCAGTGCGCTGTTCAGCGGGGTCCGCTCGGCGCTGGATGATGGCCTCGCGCAAGTGCGGGGACTGCCGCTGTTTGCGGTGTCTGCCAAGACCGGCAAAGGGCTCGACGCGCTGCTCTCGGCCGCTTTTGAAATCCGCGAAAGCTGGTCAAAACGCGTGCCGACCGCGGCGCTCAACCGCTGGTTCGATGATGCGATGACCGCCAATCCGCCGCCTGCGCCAAAGGGCAAGCGGATCAAGCTGCGTTATATCACACAGGCAGGGACACGGCCGCCGCGTTTTGTGGTCTTTGGCAACCGGCTCGAAATGCTGCCGACCAGCTATGAACGCTATCTGGTCAATGGGATCAGGGCCAAGCTTGGGTTTGAAGCCGTGCCCGTGCGGGTGGTGCTGAAATCGTCCAAAAACCCTTACAATGCCAATCGCGGCGGCGGCGGTAATTATTCCGGCGGGTCAGGGGACAAATACTGATGATCGAGCTGCTCAGCGCGGCTGCATTGGCCACCGACATTATCGAGCAAACGTCATCAACCCAGCGTGTCCGAGACGCGCTCGAGCTGAGCCTCGCGCCTGCCTTCTTATTGGTTGGCATTGGCAGTTTGATGAATGTCATGATGCAAAGGCTGATCTGGCTGGCCGGACGGATTGAACGGCTATGCGTCAACTCGGTTCAGGAAAACCCGGAATATCTCAGCCGATTGCCGTTCGAGATTGAGGTGGAATGGCTGACAATGCGCCGCAGGCTGGTGCGGATGGCGATGAAGTTCTCCATTGGTGCGGCTGCGATCATCAGCCTGGTTATTGCGATCCTGTTTGTGTCGGCCTTTATTGATATGAGCCTTGGGGTGGCGGTGACCGGCCTGTGGGTATTGTGCGTCGGATTTTTGATTATTGGGCTTGGCTATTTCTTGCGCGAGGCACTGATCGCCGCCGACGGACCGGGCGACAAAAAAGCGCAGCCGTGAGGCGCTTTCACCCTCGCTAAGCGGCGGCAAATGATGTCTGCGCAAAGGAAAAGGCACGCGAGCGTGCTAAACCGCCGCGTCCTTCTCCATAAATCACTGATCCACGCCCAATTGCCCGGTGCTGGCGAAAGCCCCGGACGAACCCCGGACGAACAAGGAGCTTCGCCTTATTCGTGCGGCACCTTATTCGCCCGAGTTTTTATTGGCCCAAGTTCTTACTCACCCGAATTTTTACTCACCGAGGGATTTGCTCTGCAACTGGACGTAGTTTTCCAGACCCATCCGCTCGATCATATCAAACTGCGTTTCGAGAA
>CAZDHB010000013.1:7323-12536 GCA_964505255.1 uncultured Porphyrobacter sp. | reverse complement strand
TGGACGTAGTTTTCCAGACCCATCCGCTCGATCATATCAAACTGCGTTTCGAGAAAATCGACATGTTCTTCTTCATTGTCGAGGATATGCGCGAACAAATCGCGGCTGACATAATCGCGCACGCTTTCAGAATATTCGATCGCATCGCGCAGCAAAGGAATAGCGTCTTCTTCCAGAGCCATATCCGCTTTCAGGATCTCTTCGACGGTCTCGCCGACGCGCAATTTGTGCACCGCCTGAAAATTGGGCAAGCCGTTGAGGAACAGCACACGCTCTGCCAGCTTGTCCGCATGCTCCATCTCTTCGATGGATTCCTTACGCTCATACTCGGCCAGTTTGGTCACGCCCCAATCATCAAGCACGCGGTAATGCAGCCAGTATTGATTGATCGCTGTCAGCTCATTCGTGAGAGCTTTGTTAAGGAATTCAATGACTTTGGGATCGCCCTTCATCGGGAGTGCTCCTGAGAAAAAATTTACGCCTGTTTGGAGCACAGGATATAGCCGCCCCTTCCTTAAATTTTCAAGGAAAAAGCCAAAAAAATCGTTATTTTTCTGCTACTTGCAATCCATTCGCACTAGCGCGCTGCTAGTTTATAATGCGAGTTGTTCGCATTCCATTTCGCGCTCTTCCTGCAAAATTTTCTCAGCATCGCACAGACATTGGCCGCAATTGGGCATTTTGCCCATTTTTGCATAAATCGCTTCGGCATTTCCGCTGCTCGACCGTGCCGCTTTGCGCAGGTCCGTCTCGCGTATGGCATTGCAAATGCAGGTATACATAAGCTTTCTCGTCCGTAGCTTGCCCCGAAAAGCAAGGTCTTGCGACTGATTCGCATTAGCCAATTTATGCGAATTATTCTCAATAGCAAGTCGATTTTTGCATCTGTGCCAATACCGGAAAGCCCTTATCGCCTCAGCGCGAACATTTTCCGATAGGTCAGACAGCGCCAGAGCCATTCGAGCGGACCGTAACGGAACCTCTCCAGCCACGGTTTTGACCAGGCCAGCATGATGATCCACGCCGCCGCCATGACCGCGTAAAGGGCCGGACGCTCCAATTGGCCGAACAGCCCAAAGCCCCAGCCATGGAAAAGAATGATCATCAGCGCAGATGTACCAAGGTAATTGGTGAAGGCCGCCCTGCCCGCTGCAGAAACCCGCTGGCCCAGCCATCCTGTGGCAGAGGGCGCATAAAGCACGAGCAAGGTGGCAAAGCCCAAGGTCATCGCCAATCGCGGCAAAACGCTCCACCCCATGAACGCGGCCAATGTTGAGTAATAGGTGAAGCCGCCCGCTTTCATCCATAATCCCGCAGCAAGCGTTGCGGCGGCTCCGGCCGAAATCCCGGCCCAGCCCCAAAACCGCATCTTGCGCCTATCGAATGCGCCTGAGAAAAATCCGAAACGATACAGCGCCATGCCGATCAGCATCAGCGGAACTGTCTCAAAGGCAAAGAACAGGAAATTGGCCATAGGCTCATACCAATGCACCTCCACGCGGTGCGCCACCAATCCGGCATAATCGCCTGCTGAGATCAGCTCTGCCTCTATCTTATCATCCGCCATAGCCTCGGTAATGCCAAGGTCGAGATCAATCTGCATCTGCGCCAGTTCTTCGCCCTCCCCCATATTCGTTTCAGCCACTGCCCATGGGATCGTCATAAACAGCGCCATCATCGCGGCCCCCACGAGATAGCCCAGCAGGCCTATTTTGAGCTGCGTAGAAGGCTCCCAATCAAGGCAAAACAGGAGCAAAAAGCCAGCCAATGCGTAATAGGTGAGAATATCGCCGGGCCAGATCAGAAAGTAATGGATCAGCCCAAAAATCAGCAACCAGAACAAGCGCAGAGCCTGCAACTTGCGCCCTCGCCCTTTGGCCCAGGCCTTCTCCATGAACAGATAGACGCCTGCTCCAAACAAAAGCGTGAACAGGCCGCGCATTTTACCATCGATCAGCACGAATTGCACAACAAGCAGCCAATCTGACACAGGGCCATGCTCGCTCAAAAACGCAGCCGGATAGGTATAGGCGTTCCATGGCTGGCCAAACACAATGATATTGGCCGCCAATATCCCCATAACCGCTATCCCGCGGATGAAATCAAGACTGCCTATGCGCGCGCCGCTTTGCCCGATCGGCGAAATCTCATGAGACCCATCAGTTTCAGGTCCACCATCGTCCTGCACGAAATTTGCCGAATTGCTCATGCTGCCCCCCGATTTTCCGCACACCTATCATGCGCCGGCCCCAAATGGACAGGTCAAACAGGTAAAGCTGGGTAAATTCGGATGCCTTAACGCAAAAACAGCGCCGAATATTCGGCGCTGCCTTTGAGAGATTGGGAGCGGCTGAGCCTCGCAGGCCAGCCCTCATGGCAATATTATCCGAGCTACAACCCGAGGCAAGCCGGGCCGCAGAACACGCTTACCGCGTGACCAAACAATCCTGGCCCGAGCGTTTTAGCTGAGCGCAAGCCTTGTTCGCCGCGCTGCGCGATGGGAACCCGCCCGCCAGCAACCGTGTCAGACGTCCGGCGGGGGTCTTCACCTTAGCCGCGCCAGCCAATGCAGAATGCGAGGCCAAACGGCTCCACAGTCGATCGGCATTCCCGGCAACACCAAAGGCACCCAATTGCACTTTCCAAGGGCCGGTCATACTTGCCGGACGCGCAGCGGCAGTCGCTGCGGTTTGAGCGCGCGTAATCGGCTTGGACCGGGGCGTAGGAATAGCAGAGGAGGCGCTTGGCGCGGCAGCAACCGTGACGGGCCGAGTGCTGGCCGGTTTGGGCGTGCTGCGCGCTGGCACTGTGTAATCAGCGCCCGGCTGAGATTGCTGGGTTGCAACGGTAACCGGCCGCGCAGCCGCAGCCGGAGCCGCGCTGCGTGCACTCGACGGCGAGCGCGGCGAAACCGCGACCGATGCCGGAACAGTTGATGCCGGAACCGTTGATACCGGAACGGTCGACGATGGAGCAGTTGATGATGGGACACGAGCCGCCGTTGCAGCAGCCGAGGCTATTGCAGGAGGCACGCTCGATTGCTGAGGCGCGCCAAATTGCAGATCAGCTGCTGCCAAAGACCGGGCACGATTGGCCTCGGCTTCGGCTTTCAGGCTGCGCGCGAGCGATTGCGCTTGCTGGCGCTGTTCAATCGGCACATATTTATCCATCTCGCTCATCGCATTGCGGGCCTGCGGCAAGCCTGTGCCATTGGCCAAAGTCATCAAAGCATAAGCGCGGACCCAGTCTTTTCTGACCAGATCACCGTTAAAATGCGCGATACCCAAAAGATACTGCGCACGCGGATCACCGCGTCCGGCGGCCGAGTTTACATATGGCATGGCTTCACTGCGCCGACCATCTTGAAACAGGAGAAGGCCGTAATTGTCTGCCGCCTTGATGTGGCCTTGGGCAGCCGCGCTTTTGTAAAGCTGCTCTGCCTCGCGCGGGTTGGTTTCTACGCCGCGGCCCAGTCGGTAAGCTTGCGCCATGTTGAACTGCGCATCGGGGTCACCTTGCGCTGCCGGGCCGCTCCATTCGCGAACCGCTGCCGCGTAATCACCCGCGCTCCAAGCATCGACCCCGGCCTTCACATCGGCCAAAGCCGGTGCGGCCATCGCCATCAGTGATACCGCCGCAATAGCTGGCAGTCCAAAAAAGCTCTTGGGTTTGCGGCTCGTGACGTTGCGCATAATCTTTATCCCTTAACTTAAACCCCGGGTACATCCCGTGGTCTTTCCGGCCAGTTGCGGCGCGGCCCCTTATGTTTTTTGGACAAGGTTGCCCTTGATCCGGTTTGCTCTGACTTGGCCCGCCTCGACAGAAAAACGCTGTCTCGCCTCGGTAAAGCCAGAGTATTTTCAGATTTGGTAACCCGTTATGGTAAACAGATGGTTACCTATGCTCTTGCCGAGCATATATCCGCGCCAGCCAAATGCGGCTGCAAAAGCCGGCGCATGGGGTGCATCCCGGTCCGGCAGCTTGAGAGCGGACGCGCGTCAAAATTGCGCTTCGCGTAAAATTGGCCTGTGACCGGCTTTCACCGTCTTGGGAGTGACCCTCAAGCTTGCGGCCGCCGCTCAAACGTGCCGCAGCAAATTCTCGCCCAAAGACCAGAGGGTTACATGCGATGCGCTTTTTGACTTCGAGAACTTTGCCAGAGCCAACATTAACCAAAAATTAGGGGTAGCGCGTGCATTCAGCTTTCGCGTCATCAGCAATGGTGGCGGAAAGTTTTATCAACCTTTTGGTTAAATTAGGGGGACAAGGCCGTGAGAGTACTGGCTTTGGCATCACAAAAAGGCGGATCCGGCAAGACAACCTTGTCCGGGCATCTGGCGGTTCAGGCGCAGCGCGCCGGTGCAGGACCAGTCGTTTTGATCGACATCGATCCGCAAGGCTCCTTGGCCGATTGGTGGAACGAGCGGGAAGACGAATTTCCAGCTTTTGCTCAAACAACGGTTGCGCGGCTTGCCAATGATCTGGCTATGCTGCGTCAGCAGGGCTTTAAACTTGCGGTCATCGATACACCTCCGGCGATTACCATGGCGATTCAATCCGTCATCGCAGTCGCCGAGCTGATCGTGGTGCCCACGCGCCCAAGCCCGCATGATCTGCGCGCCGTCGGCGCCACAGTTGATTTGTGCGAACGCGCTGGCAAACCGCTGGTGTTTGTCGTCAATGCCGCAACACCAAAGGCAAAAATCACCTCCGAGGCGGCTGTCGCGCTTTCTCAGCATGGCACGGTTGCCCCCATCACATTGCATCACCGGACCGATTTTGCGGCATCAATGATCGATGGCCGCACGGTTATGGAAGTTGACCCGGAAAGCCGCAGCGCGGCCGAAATGGTGGCTTTGTGGAAATATATCTCCGACCGGCTCGAAAAGAATTTCCGCCGGACTGTCTTCTCCGCCCCGAACACACTTCAATCGCCCGCTGCTGGCGCCAACCGCACAGGCGGCGGTTTCGGTCGCCGGGTCGCGACTTGATCTGGTTCACGTAACGAGGGGAGAACCAGCTATGACCGAGAACTCTTTCGCTTCCTTGTCGCCGGCTTTGCTGGCCCGAAAAGGCGGGGCCAAGCCTGCCATGCGGCCGCAATCGAGCTTGCCCGGCAATATCGATAACAAGACAGCCGCTGCCAGCCTTGAAGATCTGGGCTGGAATGACATGGGCCCATCAGCAGAAAGCGCATCAGAAAAGGCGCCCGA
>CAZDHB010000013.1:5814-7223 GCA_964505255.1 uncultured Porphyrobacter sp. | reverse complement strand
AAGAGCCGAAACACCGGCCTCTAACGTGGCTGTTTTGCAAACGGCCAAAACCGCCCCAACGGCAATCGGTGCTGCCAGCAGCCCGGCGAGCGCCAAGCGCGCCGCTTTTACCTTGCGCCTCGATCCAGAGCGTCATTTGCGCCTGCGCCTTGCCAGCACCGTGCGCAATTGTTCGGCCCAGCAATTTGTTACCGAAGCCCTCGATCAAATGCTCGAGGACATGCCCGAAATCGAAACCCTTGCAGCACAAGTCAAGCGCGACTGATTGTTCCAATGTTTTGCACTGCCCGCCAATTTTTTTGCACTGCCCCAAGGAGGGTGACCCAATGAGCACTAAGACAACAGCCAAATCGGCCCGCATTATGAAGCTTGCGCTGACCACAGCTCTTGCCAGCACCGCATTGACGGGCTGCACCGGCTTGTTCTCGCCCAAAGGTTCTTACAGTGCTGCTCAAGCCAGTGCGGTGGCAGCTGAGGCCCAAGACACCGAGGCGATGCGCACCAAGGTCGCTGCATCAGAGAAAACCGTCATGGCTGCACCGCGCGATCTGAGCGCCCGGGCACAACTGGCCGCATCCTATCTTGAAGCGGGCCGGTTCAATTCGGCGGCTGCAACATTTGCTGAGGTGATCGAACTGGGTGACAGCTCGCCGCGCACTGTGGTCAGCTATGCGCTTGCACAGCTTGCCAGCGGTCAATCGTCAGCCGCTCTTGCCACGCTCGACAAATATGAAGCGACAATCGATCCGGCCGATTTCGGTCTGGCGGTCGCGCTTGCCGGACGTCCTCAGCAAGGCATCCATGTTCTGGGCAATGCGCTGCGCTCCGGCCAGAACACGGCCAAAATTCGTCAAAACCTCGCTTATGCTTTTGCTCTGAAGGGTGACTGGCGCTCGGCCCGTCTGATGGCCGCGCAGGATCTCTCCGGCGACAAAACGAACGAGCGTTTGGGCCAATGGGCGCAAACCATCGCGCCAAGCCAGGGTCAGGCACGCATTGCCGGCCTGCTGAACGTTCCGGTTGTAAGAGATGCGGGGCAACCTGCGGCTTTGGCCTTGAGCAAATTCCCTGAAGGCGCAGCTTTCGCCAGCGCAGCGCCTGCCAAAACGGGCGAACTTGCAGCAATTGGCACTCCGGCTAAGCCTGCCGCGGTGCCCATGGTTCGCTCGCAAGCAGAAAGCGCGGTACCAAGCTCTTTCGCAGCCGCCTTTACCGAAGCCAGTGAATTGCCTGCGGTGGCTGCTAAGCCTGCCCGTTCAGCGCCCGCCCGTCCGACAGTCGCGCAATCCGCGCGCGCAGCGATCGAGGCGGCTGCACCGGCCAAAAAGCCTGCTGCACCTGTTCGTGTTGCAGCGGCCAAGCCTGCGGCCGTGCCAACACCGGTTGCTGCTGTGGCAGCTACGCCTAGC
>CAZDHB010000013.1:0-5714 GCA_964505255.1 uncultured Porphyrobacter sp. | reverse complement strand
CCTGCTACACCTAGAACGCCGGTTCAGCATACCGCTTCGCGTGCGCAAGTCGCTTCGGCAACACCCGCCGCGAGCGCGCCCGAGAAACCCGCACAAACACGCGTGCGCCGCGTCACCCGCAATGGTGTGACTTACACCGAACGCGAAGTGGTCCAGCAAGTCGCATCGCATACGCCTGCGACATCACCTGCGCGGGCCGCCACTAAGCCATCTTCGCGCCCGGCACGCAGCGCACCGCGTTCGCAAACCCGCACAGCGAGCCGTGACGGCGGTTACCGCGTCCAGCTGGGTTCGTATTTCTCAATGTCTGATGCGCAGGCCGCATGGCGGCTGTTCGTTCAGCGTCACCCGGAGCTTGGTGAGGCACAAAAAGTCATCACCAAAGCCAAGGTCAAAGGCAAAATCTATTACCGTATCGCCGCTGGCGGATATGACCGCAATGAAGCCCGTAGCCTATGCGGCCGGGTCAAGCGCGGCGGCGGCGGCTGCATCGCTTATGCAGCCAACAACCCGCTGCCCGGCACGATCGATAACAATGTAAGGGTCGCGTCTCGATAAGACGCCAAGAAGGGCCGAAAAAGACCAAGACGCAAAGGCGTCAAAAAATCTGGCTTCCCTCAGCCTAACTGAACCCCTCTCGGCCGCGTCACTTTCGATCAGGCTGAGGAGGGGTTTTCTTTTGCGCCTTTCAAAGCAACGCGCCGCCGCCTTTAAACAGGGCTGTGACCCGTCCTTGCATCGGCTGGCCATCGAACGGGGTGTTGCCTGCGGTGGCGGCCATCTTGCTGCTTTTGACGATCCACGGCTTGTCCGGATCAATCAGCGCAATATCGGCCTCAAGCCCTTGCTTTAAAGCGCCTGCCTCAACGCCTAGCAGCTGCGCCGGAGCCGAGGTTACCAAGGCCAGCGCGCGGGACATATCGATGACATCATCGCGCACCAGCCCCAGCACGGCTGCGAGCAGGGTTTCCGCCCCCGCCATGCCAGCGAGACTATCGGCAAAGGGCAGACGCTTAGCCTCCGGACCGCGCGGATCATGGCCCGAGGCGATAACATCGATCGTGCCGTCACCAATCGCCTCGACCACCGCGAGGCGGTCCGTATCTGAGCGCAGCGGCGGCGACATATGCGCAAAACTGCGGAAATCAGCGATGGCCAAATCGGACAGCATGAAATGCGCAGGCGTCACACCTGCGGTTACGCGCACGCCGCGCGCTTTGGCTTGACGAACCAGATCAAGCGCGCGGGCGGTCGTCACTTGCCGCAAATGCAGCCGCGCGCCGGTCATCTCGGCCAGTGCGATATCGCGCGCAGCAGCCAAAGCCTCGGCCTCGGTTGGCGCGCTCGGCAGGCCCAGCCGCGTGGCCATTTCACCGGCACTCGCCACCGCTTCGCCCACCAACCGCGCATCCTCGGCATGGGTGACAACCGGCATATCCAGCATCTGCGCATATTGCAGCAGCCGCAGCATCATCCCGCTGTCACTAATCCATTGCCGCCCCGTGGCAACGCCGCGCGCGCCGGCCTCTTTCATCAAGGCAATTTCCGCCAGCTCGCTCCCGCCCAATGCGCGGGTCGCAGCGGCCAGCGGGTGAACCCATAAATCGGGCTTGCCGCTTTTGGCGATATAGGAAACCCGGCTCGGCAGATCGAGCGCGGGCGTCTGATCGGGCATCAACGCGGCCCGGGTAATTCCGCCAAAATGGCACGCGGGCTTATCGACCGCGAAAACGCCCAGATCAATCAGGCCGGGCGCGATAATCTGACCTTGCGCGTCCAGCACAATGTCCCCCGCCTCGGGCCCCACATCACCCAGCGCGGTGATCCGCCCGTCTGCGCAGCGCACCCCGCCAGGCTTTAACCCATCGGGAAGCGCGAGCAGCCCGCCGGTAATGCACAAAGGCTTGGCTGCGGTGTTCATAACGCCCACCCCTTCAGCCCGCGCCTGCTGCGGGTCAGCACATCAAGGCACGCCATGCGAATGGCCACGCCCATCTCGACCTGACGAGTGATGATCGAACGGTCGATCAGATCCGCGACCTCGCTATCAATCTCGACCCCGCGGTTCATCGGCCCTGGATGCATCACAAGCGCATCCTTGCCAGCCAAGGACAAGCGGCTTTGCGTCAAGCCATAGAGGTGGTGATATTCGCGCGGGCTGGCGATAAATTGGCCATCCATCCGCTCTGTCTGGAGGCGCAGCATCATCACCACATCAGCCCCGCTCAGCGCAGCGTCAAAATCGTAAAACACCTCCGCGCCCATCGCCTCAATCCCTTGCGGCATCAAAGCTGGCGGCGCGCAGGCGCGCACTGTGGCGCCCAAGGCCTGCAAGCACAGCAGGTTCGACCGGGCAACCCGGCTGTGCAAAATGTCGCCGCAAATGACGACCTTGAGCCCGGTGAAGTCCTCGCTACCCTCGCCTCTTGCATCAAGCGCTTGGCGCAAAGCCAGCGCATCAAGCAAGGCTTGGGTTGGATGCTCGTGACTGCCGTCGCCCGCGTTCAGAACCGGACAATCGACCTTGCTTGCAATCAGCTGAGTAGCCCCGCTTGAGCCATGGCGGATAACAATAGCATCGGCGCGCATCGCGTTCAGCGTGGTCGCGGTGTCGATCAGGGTCTCGCCCTTTTTGACGCTGGATTGCGCGGCATGCATATTCACCACATCAGCGCCGAGCCGTTTGCCGGCAATTTCGAAACTGAGCAAAGTGCGCGTCGAATTTTCGAAAAACGCATTGATGATGGTGAGGCCTGCCAGCGCCTCAACCCGCTTGTCCGATTGCCGGTTGTGATCGACCCATTGCTCCGCTTCTTCGAGCAGAAACAGGATCTCATGGCGTTCCAACTGGCCAATGCCGGTCAAATCGCGGTGCGGAAAGGCCAAACGGCCCGCGGGATAGCGGCCATTCTGGGAAAGATCATGCGGCGATGTCATTAAAGCCAGCCCCCTAGTCGAGCTAAGTGTGTCGCTCAAGCAGTTTTACGTGGTGTTTTTGTGGCGAGTCCCTAGTTAGGACCTCTGATCTGGATATTGTGACGGAGCTTAGGGATGAGTTTTGCTGGCCGCGTATGGCGCTTGATGGTGGGCATCAAAGACGCGCTTGTGCTGATTTTTATGCTTCTGTTCTTCTGGGCGCTATTCGCCATTCTGTCTGCCCGGCCCAACCCGGCGCAAGTGACAGATGGGGCTTTATTGCTCGAATTATCAGGCACTATCGTTGAGGAACGCACGCAAATAGACCCGGTCCAGACTTTCCTGAGCGGGCAGGCACCCTTACCCGAATTCCAGGCTCGCGATCTGGTCCGCGCGATTGAAGCGGCGGCCTCTGATGACCGGATCAAAGGCGTCGTGCTCGATCTCGATGGCTTTTTCGGCGGCGGGCAAGTGCATTTGCAAGAAGTGGGCGATGCGCTGGACAAGGTCCGCGCCGCGGACAAACCCGTGCTCGCTTTTGCGACCGCTTATGCGGACGATGCCTTGCTGCTGGCCGCCCACGCCAGCGAGGTTTGGCTCGATCCCTTAGGCGGCGCGGTGATAACCGGTCCGGGCGGAGCAAGGCTCTATTATGCGGAGCTGATTGACCGGCTTAATGTGAACGCGCGGGTGTACCGGGTGGGCACATATAAAAGCGCGGTGGAGCCTTATACGCGCAACTCAATGTCCGAGGCATCGCGCGAAAACGCCTCCGCGCTTTACGGTGCTTTGTGGGAAGAATGGCAGGCCCATGTCACCAAAGCGCGGCCCAGTATCGATATTGCCATGGCCACCAATGACCCTGCGGCATGGGTTGAGGCTGCCGGCGGTGATCTGGCGACTGCCGCGATCAACGCCAAGCTAGTGGATACTCTGGGTTCAAGAGCTGATTTTGACGCGCGCGTCACCGAATTGGTTGGCGAAAGCGGATCGGGCGATGATCCGCGCAATTACGCCGCGACCGATTATGGGTCATGGCTACAGGAAATTGGTCAAGACACCTCGGGCGAGGCGATTGGCGTCATCACCGTAGCGGGCGAAATTGTCGACGGCGAAGCGGGTCCGGGCCTTGCCGGCGGGACGCGGATTGCACGGCTGATTGACGAAGCCTTGGAAGAAGATCTGGCCGGTCTTGTGATCAGGGTCGATAGCCCGGGCGGGTCTGTCTTGGCGAGCGAGGAAATCCGCCGGGCCGTTCTGCGCCACAAGGAGGCAGGCACGCCGATCGCGGTTTCGATGGCCAATGTCGCGGCTAGCGGCGGCTATTGGGTTGCCACCCCGGCAGACCGGATTTTTGCTGAGCCTGAGACGATCACCGGTTCAATCGGCATTTTTGCGGTGATCCCGACGTTCGAGCAATTGGGCGCACAATGGGGCGTTTCAACCGACGGAGTGAACACCACGCCCTTGTCGGGACAGCCCGATCTGGTGGGCGGGTTCACGCCCGAGGTCGACCAGATCCTGCAAGCCTCGGTCGAGGACGGATATGAGGATTTTCTGGAACGGGTGAGCGCGGCGCGCGGATTGGATATTGCGGCGGTTGACCGGATTGGTCAGGGGCGCGTTTGGGATGGCGGCGCGGCCCGTCAAGTTGGTCTGGTCGATCAATATGGCGGCATGACAGAAGCGCTCGCCTGGGTCGCGGCCAAAGCCGAGTTGGAAGAGGGCGATTGGCATCCGCGATATTTCGGCAGTGAGGCGCTCGGGTACAACGCTGTACTGCGCGACATGCTGACCGGCGGCGGGGAGCAAACCCGCACCCCTATGCGCGGCGATATGACCGCCATGCTGGGCCGCGCTCAAACGCGCACCATCCACCAGATCGAGGCGGATCTGAGCCGTCTGATGCGTGTGCGCGGGATGCAGGCCTATTGTCTGGAGTGTCCGCCCTTGATGAGCCGCCAGCCGCGCGCCATTGCCGGCGCGCAGAGCGCAGGGCTTGAAGGCAGCAGCGACTTTGGCCTGTGGCGGCGTCTGTTTGGCCAGTAACTGATTAGACGGCCAGTAACTGATTAGACGCCCAGTAACTGATTAGGCTGGGGGCTTCGCGGGCTCCTAAGCGCTCCCACGTTTGGATTGCCTGATTTTGGTCATGCTGCGCGGTTCCTGCTGCCAATCACCCTTGGCAAAGATCACCGTATCGCCCGGCGCGATATCGTCCTGCGCATACATGTCATACATCTCATGGACAAAATCGGGCTGGCCCCAAATGCGCACCGCATTCCAATAGCGTTCCCCATCACTTTTGGCGCGAAAGCCGACGAAATGCAAAGCGGGAATGAGCGGGCGCATGGCCAGCTTTACGTAGCGACTTAAGCCCCGCCTTCAAGACAGCTGTGGCTGAGCGCGAATGCGCACTGGAATTTACGCGGGCGGAGCGGCATAGGTTCGCATCATGCATGATATTCGCTTTATCCGAGAGAACCGGTCCGAATTTGATCGCCAAATGGCGCGCCGAGGCCTTGAGCCTGTGGCGGACGGGCTGATCGAGCTCGACGAGAAACGCCGCGCGGTAACCACCCGCCTTCAAGAGGCGCAAAGCCGCCGCAACGAAGCCTCCAAAGCCATCGGACAGGCCATGGGCCAAGGCGATAGCGACAAGGCCGAAGCGCTGAAAGCCGAGGTCGCGCAGATCAAGGCCGACATGCCCGAGCTTGAAGAAGAAGACAGGGCGCTCGCCAAGGAGCTTGAGGATGCTTTGTTGGCGCTCCCCAATCTTGTCGCAAGCGACACGCCCG
>CAZDHB010000012.1:47603-51772 GCA_964505255.1 uncultured Porphyrobacter sp. | reverse complement strand
GGGGCACACCTCTGGTCAGGGGCACACCTCCGCGCAGGGGCACACCGCGGGGCAGGGGGATGATCGCTGATGCTCACCCTCACTCTTTCCGCCATCCTCTCGCTCCAAAGCGCGGCTGAAACGGCCATCGCAATCCGGCCCGAAAACCCCGAAAGCTGGGTCCTTGAATATCCGGTCGTCGTCGCGCCGCATGTTGAGGATTATTACAATTGTCTCAAATCGCGCAATCACGTGATCGGCGGCGGCTTGGGCTTCGAGGCACAGCACCGCAGCGATATCGGCAAATGCATCAAACAGCGCGAACGCTCGCTCCAAGCAGCGCGCAATGTGCTGGAGCGGCGCGGCTCCATCGCGGGTTTTGATGCGGCGAGCATGATGCCCGTTTTTGCCAGCATAGAGGCGGTTCACATCGCGCGCGGACGCGACCTCGATCAGCAATTGGCGCGGCGGATGGGCCGCCCGCCAACCCATTATGCGCCAGCTGCGGCACCAGCTGCGGTCAATGACGCTTCTGCCAGCGAACCAGCGGCTCCGCCTCTTCAAACCCCATCACAATCCGAGGGCATTTCCAATGCTGACAATTAAAGACCTCCATGCCGAGATCGAAGGCCCAGACGGCCCGAAACCGATCCTCAAAGGGCTCAGCCTCGAGGTTAAACCCGGCGAAGTGCACGCCATTATGGGACCCAATGGCGCGGGCAAATCGACGCTATCCTATGTGCTGGGCGGCCGGCCGGGGTATGAAGTCACTGGCGGCAGCGCCGAATTTGACGGGCAGGATCTCATTGCGCTTGATCCGCATGAACGGGCTGCGGCCGGACTTTTCCTCGGCTTCCAATATCCGGTTGAGATTCCCGGTGTTTCCAATGTCCAATTTCTGCGCGAGGCGCTCAATGCGCAGCGCAGCGCGCGCGGCGAAGAGCCGCTCTCCGGCGGCGAATTTCTGAAGCTGGCGAAAGAGAAAGCGGCGCTTTTGAAAATGGATATGGACATGCTCAAACGGCATGTGAATGTCGGCTTTTCCGGCGGCGAGAAGAAACGCGCCGAGATGGTTCAGATGGGCATTCTGGGGCCCAAATTTGCGGTGCTGGATGAAACCGATTCGGGCCTTGATATCGACGCTTTGCGGGTCGTGGGTGAGGGGATCAATACGATCATGCGGGCCGAGAATAAGGGCGTCTTGCTGATCACGCATTACCAGCGCCTCCTTGATGTGGTTCGCCCTGACCGGGTGAGCGTGCTGGCAGATGGCCGGATTGTTCAGACCGGCGGACCCGAACTGGCGCTGAGGCTTGAGGAGGAGGGCTATGACGCCCTTTTGGCCGAAGCATGAACGCGGCCACTCTTCCAACGAAAGCGGACGAAGACTGGCGCTATGCCGATGCTGATTGGCTGGCCGGTGCAACGCCCAATGATATCGGCGTTTGGCGCGAGGCGAGGGTGCCAGCGGGCGAGACCATTCGCGAATTTAGCCAGCGTCACGAGAGCGGCGTGACGCAATTGAGAGTGCATGTCGAGGAGGGCGCGCGCTATGAGCATTTCGCGCTCAATATGGCCGGCCAATATGCCCGGCTCGAATTGGAAGTTACCCTCGAAAAGGGCGCGCATTTCGAGTTCGGCGGCGTGACCATTGGCGGCGGCGAGGCGTGTCAGGAATTTGTCACGCGCACCATTCACTCAGCGCCCGGTGCAACCTCAAACCAGATTGTGCGCAGCGTGCAATGGGGCCGCTCTACCGGCAATTTCCTGGGCCGGATCGAAGTCGTGCGCGATGCGCAGAAAACCGATGCGGCGCAGAACTTTCGCGCGATCCTGCTGGAAAAAGGCGCGCAAGCCAACACCAAGCCGGAGCTGGAGATTTTCGCTGATGATGTGCTGTGCGCGCATGGCGCGGCAATCGGCCAGCTGGACGAGGCAGCGCGCTATTATATGGCGGCGCGAGGTATCCCGCCCGAGATGGCGCGCAAGCTGTTGGTGCAAGCCTTTATCGGCGATGCCTTTGTGGCCATTCCCAATGACGCAGCACGCGATAAAATGCTCGATTCTGCCTTGGCCAAGCTGGCGGAGGCCTCGCTTTGAATGCGCCTGTGTCCTTGAGCCATACGGCGAGCCTTGCGGCCGATCTGGCGGGTGAGTTTCCCGGCCTAAAAACGGCATCGGGCGAGGCGTGGCATTATCTTGATACGGCCGCCACGGCGCAAAAGCCGCAAGCGGTGATTGCGGCGATGAGCCGCGCCATGGGCGAGGATTACGCGACCGTGCACCGCGGCGTTTATGCCCGCTCGGCCGAAATGACTCGCGCATTCGAAGCGGCAAGGGCGCGCACAGCAGAATTTATCGGCGCGGCCAAGGCGGACGAAATCGTATTTGTGCGCGGGGCGACCGAGGGGATCAATCTGGTCGCGCATAGCTGGGGCGGGCAGAACCTTCGCGCTGGTGACCGGATTATGCTGAGCCAGCTCGAGCATCACTCGAACATTGTTCCCTGGCAAATGATTGCTCAGCAAACCGGCGCGCAGATCGATGTTTGCCCGCTGACCGAGGATGGGCTGATCGACCTCGATTGGCTGGAGGCCCATTTGACTGAGGCGCATAAGCTGGTTGCGCTGGCGCATGTGTCGAATGTTCTGGGTTCGGTGCTTGGGGCCAAGCGCGCTGCCCGGGCGGCGCATAAGGTTGGCGCGAAATTGCTGCTTGATGGGTGTCAGAGCGCGCCGCGCATGCGGCTTGATATGGCCGAGCTCGAGTGCGATTTCTTCGTCTTTTCCGGCCATAAACTCTATGGTCCCACTGGCATCGGCGTCTTGTGGGCGCGCGAGACGCTGCTGGCTGACATGCCCCCATGGCAAGGCGGCGGCGCGATGATCGATACGGTCAGCTTTGCTGAAACCAGCTATGCCCCTGCGCCGCAGCGGTTTGAGGCAGGAACGCCGATGATTGCCGAGGCGATTGCGCTCCATGCAGCGATTGATTTCATCGAAGCGGCCGCGCGCAAGCTCGGCGGCGATATGTCAGCGCTCTATGAGCATGAGAACGCCCTTGTGCGCGCTGCTCGCGCCGCGCTTCAGCCGATCAATTCGGTGCGTTTGCTAGGGCCTGAAAGCAGCGCAGGGATTGTGTCATTTGTCATGGATGGGGTGCATCCGCATGATTTGGGCACTATATTGGATGAAGAACGGGTTGCGATCCGCGCAGGCCATCACTGCGCGCAGCCCTTGATGCAGCATTTGGGCGTGCCGGCCACGGCCCGGGCCAGTTTCGGCCTCTATTCCTCGCAAGAGGATATTGCGGCTTTGATCCGCGGAATTGAACGCACCCAGAGGATTTTTGGATGACAATGCAAACATCTATGAGCGACAAACCCAAACGCGCCAGAGTAGAAGATGCGGTCGAAGATGCGGTTGAGGATGCGGTCGGGGATGCGGTTGAGGGCGTGACTGACGAAACGGCTTCTGAAAAGCTGGAGCGCAAGCGCGATTATCTCGACGGGTTTTTGAAGCAGCAACCGGCCAGTGATACCGTGGGCGAGGCGGATGGCGAGGCGGGCAGCGCTTTGCAGCAAGCCGTGATCGATGCCCTGAAAGAGATTTATGATCCGGAGATTCCGGTCAATATCTATGATTTGGGACTTATTTACGGGGTTGATGTTACTAAGGATGCCGATGTCGCGGTGACCATGACGCTGACCACGCCGCATTGCCCCGTTGCAGAAAGCATGCCGGGCGAGGTGGAATTGCGCGCGGCCAGCGTTCCCGGTGTGCGCGATGCTGAAGTGAATTTGGTCTGGGACCCGCCTTGGACGCCGGAAAATATGAGCGATGAGGCCCGTTTGGAGCTCGGAATGTTATGACTGATACGAACACCCGCGCCATACCCGCAGCCGTCACTTTGACTCAAGGGGCCGAGGCTCGCATTGCCCATTTGATGGCCAATGCGCCCGGTGACGCCATTGGGGTCAAATTGTCCACGCCGAGGCGCGGTTGCAGCGGGCTCGCCTATTCGGTTGACTATGTCACCGAGGAACAGGCGATGGATGAGAAAATCATGACCCCTGCCGGCGCCTTTTATATTGACGGCGCCAGCGTGCTTTATCTGGTTGGAAGCACGATGGATTGGGTGGAGGATGACTTCACTGCCGGTTTCACCTTCGAAAACCCCAATGCCAAAGG
>CAZDHB010000012.1:40508-47503 GCA_964505255.1 uncultured Porphyrobacter sp. | reverse complement strand
GCGCTATCAAGCGCTCAGCCTGCGTGCAAATCCTCAGCGATGCGCTCGGTCAGTTTGATCTCCAGCGCGTCGAGCGTGCCGTCAGCATCGATCATCCGGTCCAGCCATTCGCGTTCGGTGCGGGTCACATCCTCGCCTTCGAGCGCGGTCTCGGTCACGCTCTTTTCGGGGACTTTCTTGCCGAAAACCTGCCCGAAATGATTGGCAACCCTGGGCGCTTCTTTCGCCATCCGACCAAAAAACCGGCCCATATTGACCGAATCGTCTGCCATAAACCGCTCTAGCTCGGTCATGCGTTCATGCGAAAGCTGCGCTTTGGCGGCGGTGAAGCCGCGAAGATAATTGGCCACACCGTCAACAAAGAGCTTTTGCCATTCGAGCGCATTGGCCGCATCAAGGGTCGCATCCTTGATCCGGAACAGCATTTCCGCATCGAACCGGCTGACAGCCGCCGGACCGTGCCCACCGCTTGCAAAAATCAGCCTGCGCAAGGCCGTGCATTCCGCCGTGCTGACGTGACAGGAGGCAAGGGTTCCGCCGCAGCGGGTTGCGCCTTCGCCTGTCAGGACCGCTTGCTCGACCTCTTTCAAGGCGTAGTTTTTGAGCGCATCGGGCACGTTTTGCGCGCGTTCAACAATGCGGATCAGGGCTTCGAGTTCAGCCATGCTATCGAGCCTGCCATCGGCGTCAATCGCCGCGATCAGCCACTCGGCCTCTTCCCGATTGCACATGCCGCGCGGCTCAGTGCCATTGAGGACAAATTCGCCAACCGCCTCGACAAAGAAATCAGTCCATTCAGGGGTCGGCTGCTTGATCTGTTCGTTTAGCGTGAACAAAGCCTCGGCTTCCTCGCGGGTCATTTGCCCATCACCCCAGCCAAGCTGGCGCAGGGACAGAATTTCCTCAGCCTCAATCTGGCCATCTTGACCAACCGAATGTGCGAGCTCGCTAAATTGAATGCTCATATGCCTACCGCCTTGCTGTAAATTCGGCTGTGGCTTGGCATAAACTGCTTAAATTGCAGTTACTTTAGGGCTGCTGAGAAATGCGCTAAAAACGCCGTCAATAGCTGCGCATTGCCCGCTTAGCGTTTGAGCGCCGCGACGCAAGACGCCCGGTCAACCGCTTGCCCGTCACTGGCGCGGCGGCTTTCGACATGAGTCGCGCTTGGCGCGCTGCCCGCTCGCAAGGGGTAGAGAAAGATATCGAGCACACAGGCTGCGCCCTTGAACTGAAGCTTCACCGCATCAGCCTCGCGGGTGGCAAGACGAGGGGGCCCGAAGAGCGCTGTTAGGGATTGTTCGCTGGCACCGATCACGCCTTCAAGGCCCGGGGCTTCCATCACTCTTGGGCGGATAAAGCCGCCGGTTTGGGCATTTGCGGAACCGGTGCGAGGAGGCGGCTGGCTCATCGGCGGGGGCGCTGCGGCCTGAGGCCTAGCGGCCGGCTGAGAAGCGGGCGCACTCACGCAGCCGCTCAAAGCGCTGGCGATGGCCAAAGCGAGGAAGACCGAGGAAGAATGTCGCATAGTCAGGGACGGGTCCGATGCACGAGGTGAGTTGCCGCTGCCGCTCCGATAACCGGTGCCAGAAAATTGACAATAGGCACGGCCATCATGCCGGCAATTATACCCCCCAGCGAGAGGCGGGTGAGCGGGCTGATCGGGGCAATCTCGGCCGGGAAGTCATGATCACTGCGGTCTGCTGCGTGATAGGCATGGCGCAGCCACACCAAATCCTGCAATTCGCGCCCCAGCAAAACCGCGTTGACCAGCCAGAAAACTGCAGCCGCGCCAATTCCGGTCCAGATCAGCAAAAGAGCCAGCGGAAGGGCCAGCAGATTGGCGCCCAGCGCGCGGGCAATAGATTTTGCAGTGCTGCGGATTTCTTGCCCAAGCGGCAGGTTTGCGACCCGCGCATGCCCGGCATAATGCCGCTCTTCGACGGCGCGCACCACCTCGTCAGCGAAGAACTGGATGACGGCCAAGGCAACCAGCCGGAACAAGAGCCAGCCACCAATGACCAGCGCGAGAAACCCCGCCAAGGCGCTCAATGCATCGCTCAGCGCAGATAGGGCGCTCTGATTGCCAGCTTCTTCGGCGGCGGATGCGGGTAGCCATGCGGCAAAACCAGCGCTGGCAAGGCTCCACAAGCCCCAGCCAAGCAATCCGGCGATCACTAAGGTGATCAAGGCCGATTTCACCAGCACACGCACAATTGCAGGATCGCTCAATTGCTGCACCGAGAGGGCCAAGGCCTCGATCAGTGACACCGGTTTCATTGAAGCCATAGGATTGAGAAGGGGTTGATGGGCACGCCCTTCCGATTGGGGATGGCATCCGATCAAGTCAATCACTGGCTTGGCCTTCTCCCGACGAGCCGCTAACGCTGCGCGGCAAACTGCACAAATATCCAGCCTTTAAGCGAGAATGAGTATGAGTGAACCGCGCTATGATGTGATCGCCATCGGCAATGCCGTGGTCGATGTAATTGCCGCTTGTGAAGACGAGCTGATCGAAGAGCTGGGCCTTAATCGGGGCGGGATGACGCTGGTCGATGCGGCGCAAGCGACATCGCTCTATGCCGCAATGGGGGCGGCGCGCGAGATTTCTGGCGGATCGGCGGCCAATACGCTCGCCGGGGCGTCTATGCTGGGCCTGCAATGCGCGTTTGTCGGGCAGGTCTGCGATGATCAGCTGGGCGAGGTGTTTACGCATGATATGCGCGCCACCGGGATTGATTTTGACACCAAGCCGCTTGCCGGAGAGCCGCCGACCGGCCGCTGCCTGATATTTGTGACGCCTGATGGCGAGCGCACGATGAATACATTTCTCGGCGCGGGTCAGTTCCTGCCTGCCGCCGCGCTTGACGAAGAGCTGATTGCAAGCGGCGCGATCCTCTATCTAGAAGGCTATTTGTGGGACCCGGAAGAGCCGCGCAAAGCGATGCGCCGAGCGATCGAAGTGGCGCGCGCGGCGGGCCGTAAAATCGCCTTCACCGCCAGCGAAAGCTTTGTGATCGAGCGGCATGGCGACGATTTTCGCGCGCTCATCGCCGATGGCATGATCGATATTCTGTTTGTGAATGAGCATGAATTGGCGACGCTGACCGGCGAAGACGATTTCGAGGAAGGGCTGGCGGCGCTGAAAGGCAGCGTGCCGGTTCTGGTCGCCACCAAAGGGGCCGCTGGCGCGGTTGCCATTGCGCATGGCGAGCGGGCCGAGGTTAAGGCGCAGAAAGTTGCCAAAGTGGTCGATACAACTGGCGCAGGCGATCAGTTTGCCGCCGGTTTCCTGTCCGGTCACGCCAAGGGTGAGCCGCTTGAGCGCTGTCTGGCGAAAGGCGCGATCGCGGCTGCCGAAGTGATCAGCCATTACGGTCCCCGGCCCGAGGTTGATACCAAGCAATTGATGGCTCAAAAGCTGGGTTAATGGCCGAGGTTTTCGGGCGCTGTTAAGCGCGGCCGAGCGGCGTCTTAGCGCTGCTTTTTATCGCTGTTTTTGGCGGGCCAGTTCAAAGGCGCGGGTGAACATGCGCGAATTGGCTTTCCCGCGCAGCAGATAGGGGCCTACGAGATAAGCGGGCGTGCCTTTGAGGCTGAGGCGGAAGGCAGCCTTGTGATTGGCCGATAATTGCGCGTCAATCGCTTCTAAGGAAACCGCCAGTTCTTGCTCGGCCCGGACAAAATCGCCCCCGGCATCCTCTACTGCGCGGCGCAGATCAGCATCGCTTAGGCCCCGCCCCTCAAGCAGGCGCGCATTGACCTCAGGGAACACACCTTGAGGCGCGGATGCAAGGGCGATACGCGCGGCGCGTTCTGACGGCGGGCCAAAGACGGGCCATGGCCGGTAAACGATCCGCACCGCCCCATCGGCCTTGGCCGCCTGTTCCAATTCGGGGTCAGAAATGCGGCAAATGGAGCAAGCGTAATCGGAAAAGACCAGAACTGTGACATCGCCAGCAGGATTGCCGCCCACCGGGAATGTGACCGCGCCGCCGACCGCGCCGCCGGCTGCATCGCTGGGCCAATCGGGGCCTTCAGCGGCCAGCATGTCTGCAATCCAGGCCTGATCGGATAGGTCCTCGCCCGGATCATAATTGGCTCGTACAAAGCTGAGGAGGGCAAATCCTGCCGCAACAGCCAGCGCCAGCGACAAGCCGCTTCGCGCAGTGAACCCATGCGGGCGTGCTGCAGAGGCTGTTCCTGCTTGCGTTTCGGGCGCGCGCTTATCGCTCTCTTTCACGCGCAACCTCGCGGTAGCCGATATCGCGCCGGCAAAAACCATCGGCAAAATCGATTTTTTCAAGCGCTGCATATGCGCTGCGCTGCGCCTCAGCCGCGCTCGCACCTGTGGCGGTCACATTGAGCACTCGCCCGCCATTGGCGATCAGCTGTCCGCCTTCTTCTTTGGTTCCTGCGTGGAAGACCTTGACCCCGCTTTCTCCATTTGGGCCCCGATCGCCTTGAGCATCTGGCAAAACAATTAGGCCGCCCTTTTTTGGCGCCTCGGGATAGCCGCGCGCTGCCATCACAACGGTCATCGCGGTCCCGGCTTTAAACCGGGGCGGCTCTGCCTCAGCCAGTTCACCCTTGGCACAGGCCATCAAAACCTCTGCCAAATCGCTTTCCAGCCGCATCATCAGCACTTGGCATTCCGGGTCGCCAAAGCGGGCATTATATTCGATCAGCTCGGGGCCGCGCTCGGTCAGCATGAGCCCTGCATAAAGCACCCCGGAATAGGGTGTGCCCCGCGCCGCCATGGCCTTGACCGTGGGTTCAACAATGGTGCGCATGGTCTGTTCTTGCAATTCAGCCGTCAGCACCGGCGCGGGCGAATAAGCGCCCATCCCGCCGGTGTTGGGTCCGGTATCGCCTTCGCCCACACGTTTGTGATCTTGCGCGGTGCCAATGGGGATTACCGTCTTGCCATCACTCAGCGCGAAAAAGCTTGCCTCTTCGCCCTCAAGAAACTCCTCGATCACAACCTCGGCCCCGGCATCGCCATATTTGCCGCCGAACATCTCGGCCAAGGCGGCTTTGGCATCGGCTGCATTGTCAGCGATGACCACCCCCTTGCCCGCCGCCAGACCGTCTGCCTTCAGGACATAGGGCGCGCTGAACTTGGCCAGCGCTTCCTCGGCCTCTGCCAGCCTCGATGTGCGGATATAGCCTGCGGTGGGGATGCCCGCCTCTGCGCAAAGATCCTTGGTAAAGCCTTTGCTGCCCTCGAGCTGAGCGGCGGCTTTGTCCGGCCCGAAAACGGCAATGCCAGCGGCGCGCAGACTATCGCCTAGCCCGCCAACCAGCGGCGCCTCTGGTCCGATCACCACCAGATCAACCGCGTTTTGAGTGCAGAAATGGACAATTTCATCATGCTTGGAGGCATCAAGCGCGATGCATATCGCATCCTGCGCCATGCCGGGATTGCCCGGGCTCGCCCACAGCTTGGCACAAAGAGGGGATTGCGCCAATTTCCAGGCTAACGCATGTTCGCGTCCGCCTGAGCCAAGCAAAAGGATATTCATGGCCGACAACTCCTCTTCAACGCCGCATTTCGGTAATGACGCGCTGGTAGCGCGTGAAAGCCAAGGCGACAACGCAAGAGCCTATTCGATTAGCGAGATTTCCGGCCTTTTGAAGCGTTCGGTCGAAGATCAGTTCGGTTTTGTCCGGGTGCGCGGGGAAATTTCCCGCGTCTCGCGCCCGCGCTCGGGGCATGTTTACACCACCCTCAAGGACGAGAAGGCAAACCTTGATGCGGTGATCTGGAAAGGCAATGCCAGCCGATTGAGCTTTCAACCCGAGGAAGGGCTGGAGGTTGTCGCGGCGGGCAAGATGACGACTTTTCCCGGCCAATCGAAATACCAGATTGTGATCGAGCGGATGGAGCTGGCGGGCGAAGGCGCGCTGCTGGCTTTGCTGGAGAAAACCAAAGCCCGGCTGGAGGCCGAGGGGCTGTTTTCACCGGACCGCAAACGCCGTTTGCCTGCTTTGCCAAGGACAATTGGCGTGGTCACTTCGCCCAGCGGGGCGGTGATTCGCGATATTCTGCACCGGCTGGCGGATCGTTTTCCCAGCCGCGTCATCGTCTGGCCGGTGCTGGTTCAGGGCAAAGGCGCGGCCGATCAGGTGGCGGGCGCTGTGCGCGGCTTTTCGGCTCTGCCCGAGGGTGATCCAAACCGTCCCGATCTGGTGATTGTTGCGCGCGGCGGCGGTTCGATCGAGGATTTGTGGAGCTTTAACGAGGAAGCGGTGGTGCGCGCGATTGCCGACTGTTCGATCCCCTTGATCAGCGCGGTCGGCCATGAAACCGATACGACTTTGGCTGACTTTGCCGCTGATCAGCGCGCTCCTACCCCATCAGCAGCGGCAGAAATGGCGGTGCCAGTGCGGGCGGAATTGGCAGCCCATATCGGTGATTTGTCGGCCCGTATGCAAAGCGCGATTTTGCGTCCGCTTGCGCTGGGGCGGGAACGATTGGCGGTAAGGGCGCAGCGTTTGCCCCAGCCGAGCGCGATTTTGCAGCCGCAAGGGCAAAGATTGGATGATTTGGCCGAAAGCCTGCGCCGAGGGCTCAAGGATCAGGCCGCAAGCGGGCGCGAACGCCTTAGCGCGCAGCGTCTTTCGCCGGCCCTTTTGCAGACCCGCCTCAGCCGTTCCAAGGATCAGCTTTTGGCTGCGCGGCTCTCGCCCGAATTGCTCCGGCGTCCCATGGCCGAGCGGGCGATGCGCCTTGCCTCGGCCGAGCGCACTATGGCGGCGCTCAATCCCGATAGCGTTCTGAAACGCGGCTATGCACGGGTGATGGATGCAGCGCGCAGGCCGGTGAGCGACAAGTCTTCGGCTGAGAGCGAGGCAGCGCTGATCATCAAGTTTCGCGATGGGGAATTGCCGGTCGCTCCAGCCTCGGGACCAATGCAGAGCGGTGCCACTTCACCGGCCGCGCCAGAGCTTGAGGCCAAACCAAAGCGCGCTAAGCCGCGCAAAAAACCGGG
>CAZDHB010000012.1:33106-40408 GCA_964505255.1 uncultured Porphyrobacter sp. | reverse complement strand
TCGTAACGCTGTCAGCGGCCCCATCCGCTTGCGCTAATCTGGCTCGATAAAGGCGAGCTCGATAAGGGTTTGTTTGAGCGCCGCGGGTTTGGTATATGCCTTGCCCATGTTGATGTCATCCAAACGAAGTTCACCCGGCGAGGCCAAATTGCAATATGGGCCCAATGGCTTTCGCGTACTGTCCGCTGGACAGCACGTCTTTTGCGCCGTCAGCGGCGAGGCGATCCCCTTAGAAGAATTGCGCTATTGGAGCGTGCACCATCAAGAACCCTATGCCAGCGCGCAGCTGGCGACGGAGCGCCTTAAGCCATGAGCCCTATTCAGGCGGGGGCAGGCGGCCTTCATCGGCGGCTGGCGTTCATTGCTTGCGCGGTCATTGCGCTGCCCTTGGCGGCCTGCATCCCGGCAGCCGCAGAAAAAGAAACCGCGGCGGCGGGGGCTCCTGCGCCTGACGCGCAAGCGGCCAGAACAGACGAAATCGCCGAGGCACAGCCAGCGCCGCCGATATCCGAGCCGATATCTGAACCGGCCCCGCCACCAGAGCCTATCGGCCCTGCCGATTTTGTGATTGCCGGAGAGCTTACTCAAGGCGGCTGGATCAAGGGGCAAGCGCCGGGCGGGACGCGGGCTGCTTTTCTGGGCGAGGAAGCGCTTGAGCTTGATAGCGAAGGGCGCTTTTTTGCAGCCTTCGACCGCGATGCCGGGAGCGAGGCGGTGCTGCGCGCTGTGCTGGAGAGCGGGGCGACCCAGACCAAGAGTTTGGCGATTTCACCGCGCCGCTGGAATATCGAGCGGGTTAATGTTGCTCGCCGATCAGGCGGCGCCAGCGCATCCTTTATGGCGCGCCGCAAGCCGGAACTTGATGCCATTTGGGATGCGCGGGAGCGCGAAACCGGGGCGAGCGGTTATAAGCAGGATTTCATCTGGCCTGTAAAAGGGCGGATTTCAGGCCGTTTCGGATCGCAGCGGATTTATCGCGGCGAACCGGGCAGTTACCACACCGGGATCGACATTGCGCCGGGGTACGGCGTGCCCTTTGTTGCGCCCGCCGATGGGGTGGTGGTGCTGGCTGTCACAAATTTCAGCCTTGAGGGGCAATTGCTGATTATTGACCATGGTGCAGGGCTTAACAGCGCCTTTCTGCACGCCTCCAAATTGGCGGTGAGCGAGGGTGAAACCGTGCGGCAGGGTCAGCATATCGGAAATATCGGCTCCTCGGGGCGCGCCACCGGTCCGCATCTTCACTGGGGTCTTAAATGGCATAATGCGCGGCTCGACCCGCTGCTGTTTACTGGACCTATGTGAGCGCGGCTGAGCGTTTGATGAGGGCGTTGATGGAGGTTGGGCCATGCGGCGCAGCCGATTGATCCTTGGCGTATTACTGGGCGCGGCTTTGGCACCGGGCACTTTTGTTCGCAGCCCGGCGCCCGAGCCCAATTATACCGCGCCTTTGACGGTAGAAAGACTTGCGATTGAGCGGGCAGAGGCCGGCCCTTTCACGCTTGAGGCAGCATGGCATCTCACCAGTAAGAACAATCATTTTGGCGGCTATTCCTCGCTTCTCAACCGGCCTGACGGCAGCCTGCTTGCAGGCAGCGATGCGGGGCGCTTGTTGCGGCTAGAGGTTGGCGGCGGGGCGAATTACTGGACCGGCGCTTTTCGTGCCTTTGCCGAGGCGGAAAAGCGCGACAAACGCGATGTTGATCTTGAGGCTATGACCCAAGACCTTGAAACAGGCACTATCTGGGCTGCCTATGAACGCAGCAATGCGATTGACCGGCACACCGATTTAACCGTTCCGGGTGAGCGGGCAACCCCGCGCGAAATGGCCGGGTGGTGGCCCAATTCAGGGCCAGAGGCGATGGTCCGGCTTGATGATGGGCGCTTCATCGTGCTGGCTGAACAGCGCTCGCGTTTTGGCGGGGAAAGTCATGAAGGGCTGTTGTTTGCCGGCGATCCGCTAAATGATGAAGAGCCATTGGTTTTTAGCATGGCGACGCCGGGCGGGATGCGCCCCGTTGATATGACCGCAATGCCGGATGGGCGCGCGTTAATCTTGCTGCGTGATTTCAACTGGATTGTGCCGCCGCGCTGGTCCGTCGCGCTAGCGATTGCGGATCCGGCCAAGATTGAGGCGGGTAAGAATTGGCCGCTGGAGCTTATTGCGCAATTGGATGATCCCATTCCGGCCGACAATTACGAGGGGATTGCCCTCGCGCAATATATTCCCGAGGTCGGGCTGCCGGGTTGCTGGATTTGGCTGATTTCCGACGACAATTTCAGCAAGTTTCAGCGCACATTGCTGCTCAAACTGGATTGGCCGACATGCGGACAGGCGTCATATGCCGCCGCGCAGGATGCAGCAGCAGACTAAAACCCAAGATTGTGTGCTTGGCTCTGCACTTTAGAACGCGTTAGGCCTTAAGCCGCTTCGGCAGAGGCCTTCTTCAGCTCGCGCTTAACTTTGAGCGCACGCGAGGACAATTTCTCATCCTTGGTCTTCAAGAGCCAATTGTCGAGCCCGCCATTATGCTCAACCGAGCGCAAGCCCTGCGTGGACACGCGGAATTTAAAGCCCCGCTCCAGCTTTTCACTCAGCAAAGTTACATTTTGCAAGTTGGGCAGGAACACGCGTTTTGTGCGGTTCTTCGCGTGGCTTACATTGTTGCCGACCAAACGGCCCTTGCCGGTCAATTCGCAGATGCGCGACATGATAATTCTCTCGTTCCATAAAAGCCGGACGGGAAGACTAGAGCATGTCCCGCACGGATGCTTTAAAAATGTCAGCTTGCGGCGGCTAGCGCCAGAAGAGCGCGCGCATACCGCCAGACATGATTCCCGTCAAGCATTTGCGAGCAGGCACGCGGCAGGCTAACGCCCTTAAGGTAATGCAGCAATGGCCTCTTCCCCCTCCCATGCAGCGCGCTTTGGCTTTGGCGCGCGAGGCAGCCGGGCGCGGCTCGGTGCCGGTTGGCGCGGTTGTGACGCATCAGGGCAAGGTTATTGGAGAAGGGACCAACGCGCCCAAAGACACGCCCGATCCCACTGCTCACGCCGAGATTGCCGCGCTGCGGATGGCGGCTGAGGCACTGGGCACCGGGCGGCTCAGCGCCTGCGAGCTGTGGGTCACGCTGGAGCCTTGCGCCATGTGCGCAGGCGCGATCGCCCATGCCCGCATCGCCAAGCTCTACTATGCCGCCAGCGATCCCAAAGGGGGGGCGGTCGAGCACGGATCTCGCGTTTTTGATCATCCCCAAGCCTTGCACAAGCCAGAGGTCTATTCCGGCATGGGCGAGGCCGAGGCAGCGGCAATCCTGCGCCGCTTTTTTGAGCAATTGCGCTAAATTTTTCAAGACGCGAAAAAGCGCTAGCGGCCGCGCCAGATTTTGATTCCCGCATTGTCCCTTGGCCCAAAGCGGGTCCGGTCGCAGGGCGTAGGGCGGAAACGGACGCCGTAACACAGCCGCAGCTCTTGCAGCCAACCGTCTCGGCTGAGCTTAATCCCCACTGCATCGCGCCGCCAACCGCTATTGGCCGCAACAAACCATTGGCGCACATCGCCTGCGGTAAGCTTGGGTGTGCGCGACAATCTTTCGGTCCCGGGGAAACGCATCGAGCCATAAAGAATGCGCGTGACTTTGAAATAGGTTTCGGGCCGCTTGGTCATACAGCTGCCATGTTTGACCCATTGCCGCGCAATCAGCGCAGCAGAGGGCATCGTGCAGAGGTTGCGGCGTATCTCTGCGCTTCTGAGCGGGTTGCTGCGGCGCTGCTGGGCGGTTTGGCACCATTGCGGCCAGCTTTTGCCGCTATTGGGCCATAGCCCGTGAACGATAAAGCCAAAGCGGCCATTTTGCCCGGAACATTGCATGCGGTGTCGCTGAGCGTTTTGGCGGGTTTTGCAAAATTCGGGCGACCAGCTGAGCGCCAGAGTGTAGCCGGTAACTGGCATGCGCCGCGTTTGGCCATTTTGCCTGATGTCAGGCACAGCGGTCATTTGCGGCATGCGGCATTGGACGGCCTGTGCATTGGCTATGCTGGCGGACAAAAAGCCACACATAACCAGCGCTGCTTTGATCGCGGCCCTCACAGCGGCGTAAAGTCGAGGCCAATGTCTGCTGCAGGCGCGCTTTGGGTTAAGCGGCCAACGGATACGAAATCGACGCCCGTTGCACCCTTTGCTTTGATCGTGTCCAGATTGATGCCGCCCGAAGCCTCGCTCGGCACGCGCCCGGCAATAATCCGCACCGCCTCGCGCAGCACATCAGGCTCCATATTATCGAGCAAAAGCCGCGTTGCGCCCGCCTCAAGCGCAGGTTCAATTTGATCGAGCCGGTCAACCTCGCAAATGATCTCTTTCACGCCCGCTGCCACAGCCCGCCGCACAGCCTCGCCGACAGAGCCTGCGACCGCCACATGATTGTCCTTAATCATGGCGGCATCCCACAGCCCCATCCGGTGATTGCTCGCCCCGCCCATGCGCACCGCGTATTTTTCCAAATGGCGCAGGCCCGGAATGGTCTTGCGCGTATCGAGCAGCGTGCAAGCTGGATTATCAAGCGCGCGGACATATTCGCGCACCATGGTGGCGATGCCCGACAAATGCTGGACCGTGTTAAGCGCGCTGCGTTCAGCGGTCAGCAGGGCGCGGGCATTGCCAGTAAGGCGCATCAGATCGGTGCCGGGCGCAGCCTCGTCCCCCTCGGCCACCAGAATCTCAATTTCGGCATCGGGATCAAGGCTGAGGAAGAAGGCTGCTGCAATCGGCAGGCCTGCGACAATGATCGGGTCGCGGCTGTCCATAACGCCGGCAAAGCGGGCATCGGCGGGAATAACGCTCTCGCTGGTGACATCGCGCCCGCCGCCTAAATCCCCAGCACTAAGATCCCCGCCGCCCAAATCCTCCGCAAGCGTGTTTTGGACAAAGTGATCGAGGTCAAAGCCAGTAAGTTTGAAAGTCATGCCGAGCGTCTGGCGGTTTTTTTGTTTTGCTTCAAGCGCCAGCGCTCACCTGCTGGCTTGCACCATCAATGCACGAACCGGGCGACAACATCGCGGTAACTGCGCGAGACTTTGACCTCAGCACCTGATTCCAGCACCAGGAAGCATTCGCCATTGGTGTGCGGTTTGACCTGGCGAACCTGATTGAGATTAACGATGGTCGAGCGGTGGACCCGCTGGAATGTGCGCGGGTCGAGCCTGCGCTCCAGATCTTTCATCGTCTCGCGCAGGACCAGCGAATTGTCGCCAGTGTAAATGCACATGTAATCCCCCGCAGCCTCGATATGCTCAATCGTATCAACCTCGACGCGGAAAATCTGTCCGCGGTCCTTGATGTTGATCAGTTTCTCAAAGCGGCTGGTGGCCTCGGCCTCGTCGCCGGTAAATTCCTCGGCGGCGGCTGGCGACACCTCGGCGAGGACATTGAGCAGCCGGTCAGCTTCTTCCGATGATTTCTTGTCGGTCAGCCGTTGACGCACCCGTTCGATCGTATCGGCCAGCTTGTCTTCATCGACCGGCTTCATCAGATAATTGACGGCATTGGCCTCAAACGCGCGAATGGCATGTTCCTGATAGGCGGTCACAAAAACGAACAAAGGCGGATCGATTTCCATCGCGCCCTGGACCACGGAAAATCCGTCGAAACCGGGCATTTGGATATCCAGAAACACCAGATCGGGCTTTTTCGTTTTGATCGCGCGGATCGCCTCGCGGCCGTTTTGGCAAGTGCCGATAATCTCGACATCGTCAAACGGCTCAAGCCGCAATTGCAGGCCCTGAATGGCCAGTTTTTCATCATCAACAAGAAGTGTGCGTATCGTCATCCTATCGTCCTATTCTTGTAGCAGCCGGCTCAGCACCCAAACTTGCGCGCCCTATTCGAGCGCCCCAGTTCAGGCATTGGGTTTGAGGAGGGGGGTCGCCTCACCGGCTTGGGGGGATTTTGGTTTGCTGCGGCTCTGCTTGTCTGGTTGTTTTGCGGTTTGGGGTGAAGGATTGGCCAAAGCGCTTTTTTTGGGCGTTTTTCCGGGGGCATTGAGAGTGCCGGATGCGGTTTCACTCAGCTCGCTTGCGTTTCGCCGGGCCAGTTCCTTGGGCAGTTCGATCAAAACGGTGAAGCCCCCGCCTTCGGGCGCATTGATCTCGAAACTGTGGCTTTCCCCATAGGCTTGCGACAAACGCTCGCGAATATTGGCAAGGCCGACACCTGTTGATTGGGGGACGGCCGATTGGGGGTTCTGGAAATCAGCAGCGCCATCCTCGCCGCCTCGGGCCGATCCCGGCCCCGTATCGGACACCGTCAATTGCAAGCGCTGACCGAGAATTTTCGCCTTCACTGAAATATGCGCGCCGTCCATTTGCGGCGAAACGGCATATTTGATCGCATTCTCAATCAGCGGCTGCAGCAGCATGGAAGGAATAATGGCGCGCGATGCCTCTTCCTCGATCTCGAAAGAGGTCTGCAGCCGGTCTTCAAACCGCATCCGTTCGATATCGAGATAGAGCATCAGTGTTTCAATCTCCTGCGCCACGGTCACCTTGCCGCCCGGCTCTGCGACCAAGGTATGGCGCAAGAAATGCGACAACCGGGTGAGCATGGCGTTGGCGGGCTCGGTCTGTTTCAACAAAACAAGAGTGCTGATCGAATTCAATGTGTTGAACAGGAAATGCGGGTTAAGCTGGTAGCGCAGCATGGCGAGTTGAGCACTTGTCGCCTGCATCTCCAGCCGCGCGAGCCGGTCTGCCTGTTCTTCCACCTGAACAAAGAAGTTGATCGCGTAATAAAGCGCGGACCATGCGCCGAGCACGGTCAGATCGTAAAAATAGATCCCGATAAACAGGCTGGCAAAGCTGGTTTCGCTATCGGGGCGCGCCAAATCAAGCACCCAGCTGTCGATAAAGGCATGCATCCCCACCGCCAGCACCAGTGCAAAGCCGGTCGAACCCCATGTGACGAGCGGTTTGCGATTGATGAGCTGAGCATAGACCACCGCCAGGATCAGGCTGATGAAAAAGCCGGTTGCGGTGCTGATCAGCGCGATAATCAGCCGGTCGGGCGGAAATCCATTGGCAATGGCCGAAATAGCGCGGAGCAAGAAGGCGCCGCCCCAGCCGATCAGCTGAAGCGTCCAGAAAGCCCGGTTCTTGTCAGCGAAGAACGGCGTCGGGGTGATTGGCAAGACGGCCATAGACTAGCCTAATAGACGAATTGCGCTGGGTTATGCCAGTCGCTATCGTATGCCTTGCAACTAACTGGCCGCGCGCCCTGAACGCGCCAGCGAGAATTAAGGCTGAACGCGC
>CAZDHB010000012.1:27086-33006 GCA_964505255.1 uncultured Porphyrobacter sp. | reverse complement strand
CAACTAACTGGCCGCGCGCCCTGAACGCGCCAGCGAGAATTAAGGCTGAACGCGCTAGCGAGAATTAAGGGCGCGGTTTGGGATTAGGATGAGGAGAGAGATCGTGAGCGCACAAGACACAGGTAACGAAAGCCGCGCTAAGTTTCGCGAAATGAAAGAGGGCACTGAGGAGGATTGGGCCATTATCGGCGGCGAATACCGCGAATTTGCCAAGGATTTGCCTGACCGCGTGCTCGATCATTTGCGCCTCTTGGACGGTGATTTTGGCGGCTTTCCGGTCGATCGGCTGGAGCATTCGCTGCAAACCGCAACCCGCGCGCACAGAGACGGGCGGGGCGAGCAATATGTGGTCATGGCGCTGCTGCACGATATCGGGGACACGCTTGGGTCCTATAATCATCCCGAAGTGGCTGCGGCGATTATCAAGCCGTTTGTGACCGAAGAGATTCACTGGATTTGCCAGAATCACGGCGCGTTTCAGGGCTATTATTATTTCCATCACCTCGGCATGGACCGCAATATGCGCGATAAATTCGAAGGGCATGAGCATTTTCAGGCCTGCGCCGAATTTTGCGAGAAATATGACCAATCAGCCTTTGATCCCGATTATGAGAGCGAAAAACTCGATTTCTTCGAGCCGATGGTCCGCCGCGTAATGGCGCGCCCCCTCGCCTCCATGTACAAATCCGCGCTTGAAGAAGAAGCGGCGTAAAGCAAAGCCCTTGGGGCCTGCCTGCTAGTGGCTGCTACTCTTGCTCAGGTGAGAGCGGCACGAACAGCCTGCGCCAATCGGCTTTGCCCTCTGCCTCCAGCGCCTTTTCAACCAGCTCGGTTTCGGCGGCGATCATGGCTGCGCGTTCATCCCAGCCATCATGGCTGCGCTTTCGAAACAGTCCGCCCCCGTGGCGCGGGCCCCAACGCTCCATAAATCGCACGGCGGCTTTTGGGTCATAACCGGCATTGGCCAGCAGCCATGGCATCATACGGTCCGCATCCCTTTCGGTGAGGCGGATGATATTGCGCGGCCGCTCGGCGCGGGGGAGATTGCGCAATTGATGGTGACCGAGCACATTATGCGCCAGCTCATGCGCAATGGCGGCGGCAAGCTCAGCCTCCGGGTAATCAAATCCGGGAAATTTGCTCCCCAGAATGACTCTTTTTCCATCAGCCAGCGCGCGCCCATGCCCGCCATGCACTTCGAACCGGCTGGGGCAAGCGGGCACGCCGGGCACCAGCGCGCCCTTGATGGGCTGATCGCCCATTTGCGACGAGGCCTCCTGCCAGGTGAGCAAGGCTGCGCCATTATGCGCGACATAGCTCTCGATACGGTCGTTGATCTGGACCATCCTTTGCCAGCGCGGCTCGCCGGTAATCTGCGCTGAGGGAAAGTCGCGCGCAAGGAGGGCTGCTGCTGCTTCGATGAGCACGAAATTGGGCCTTAGCCCGGCGGCCTCAGCGGGCGAGCCGGGCGCCACTGCCTGCACGCCGATATCTCCGCTCAGGCCAAAGACGCGCCGAACGGCGTCTGGTTCGTCATAGCTTTGCGCATCATGCAAAAGCAGGCCGAGCGAGAGGGTCGCGCTCTCGCAAAATGGCGCATTGCCGGCCGCGAGCCGCCAGCCCGCGGCAAACATGCGCTGCTCCAATTGTTGCAGCTTTTCCAGCGGGCCCGGGCTCTCCTCAGCAGCGCTCGCAGCGGCTTGGGGAGGTGATTGCGCGGCGGCAGCTGCCCCGGCACATACCAGCGCGGGCACGCTTGCAAACGCTGCGCACATGCGCCTCAGCCGCCTCCAAGAGACACGCGGCACTATCCACATGATGCAGCAGGGATAAGGGCAAGCATATCAGGCCCCTGCGTTTTGCAGCGCCTCGGAAAGTTCGTCATAGCCCACCGCGCCCTGAAGCACCGCTTCGCCGGCGACCCAGCTGGGCGTGCCGGTAAAGCCAAGACTGCGCGCGAGCGACATATTGCGCGCCAATTCCTGCGATACGGCATCAGAGGCCGCAAAGCTGCGCGCCGCCTCCAGATCGAGACCGGCTTGCTCAGCAGCGCTGTTGACGCTCGCCTCGCTAGGCCGTCCGGCGGCGAACATGGCCTTGTAGAAGGCATCATATTTGCCTTGATTGGCCGCAGCGAGAGCCATCCGAGCAGCTTCCTCGCTGCCTTCGAAAATGGGCCATTCGCGGACCACCACTTTGAGATCTGCATCATCGGCGATCAGCCGCTCAACATCAGGCAGGCTGGTGCGGCAATATCCGCAGCCATAATCGGTGAATTTGACCAATGTCTTGCTGCCTTGCGGATTGCCGAGCACGGCCCCTGCGAAAGGCGCGGCCACTTCCCCGCCGAGCTGCGCCAAACGCTCGGCGCCTTGCTGCCGCTCATAAGCCTCGGCCATGTCGGGCAGGATATCGGGGTTGTCGATCAGATATTCGCGCGTCAATCCGTTGCCCAGCCCGCTGAGCGACCAGAAACCGGCGCCAACGAAGCCAAAAATCAAAGCGAGGGCGGCGGTGAGGATATTCTTTTGCATTTACAGACTCGCATCATGTGGGACGGGGTGACCGGCGATTAGACTGCGCCTTTATCCCGGGAGCGGCAGCGAAGGCTAGCGCGTTTGTTCAAGGAATTGTTCAAGCAAGGCGCGCGCCTGAAGGCCGACATCCTGCGCTCTGATCCAGTCCGGTGAACCGGGGGGCAATCCGTCTTCGGCAATGCGGGCGCTGCGGATCGCGAGATCATATTGATGGCTTAGAACCTGCTGTTCTGCGCTGGCGAGGCGGGCGCGGGGAAAATCGCCTTTCGTTGCATAAACCACGCCCAATTGCCGCCAAGCAAAGGGGTTGAACCGGTCACGGGCGACCGCTGCGCGCAAGACTTTTTCAGCTTCGGGGAAATTGGCCTCATCCTCGGTGGCGATCAAGGCATGGCCGAACATCGAGGCAATCAGAGGGTGCGCATTGGTGAGATTGGTTGCCTTGCGCAAATCGCCGAGCGCCTGAGCCGGACGGCCCGATTCGAGCAGAATTTGCCCGCGCAGTTCAAGAAAATAGGGGTCATCAGGGTTAAGCGCGATCAGGCTGTCGGCGGCGGCCAAAGCCAGATCGACATCGGCGTTCTTGTGATAGGCGTAAGCGCGCGCATAGCGGGCCGGCACGGACTGATCTGTTACCGGATACCGCGTGAGCGTGCGGCGGGGCGCCGACAAATAGCCCGATAATTTTGCCTTGATCCGCAAAAACCGCTTCTGCAGATGCGTGTCGGTTGGCGTTTCCCAAGCCGGATCGCGCATATAGGTGTCGCGCAGGATCGCAATCCGGTCGCCGGACAGCGGGTGCGTGCGGGTGAAGACGGCATCGTCGTCCTGACTGCGCCCATAGCGAAATTCGAGATTTTGCAGCTTCTTGAAAAATTCGATGGAACCCCGGCCAGAAATGCCTGCCTCGGCCAGATATTTCGCGCCAGCGGCGTCCGCGCTGCTTTCCTCAGCGCGAGAGAAGGCAAGATATTTGCCCAAAGCGGCGCGCTGTCCGGCAGAGATTGCGGCGAGCGCTGCGTCCCCTGCTCCGGCCAAAGCGGCGCCAATCCCGGCCAGCAGCGACAGGATCGAGATATTGCTGGCCGCGCGGGTTCCCTCTCCGCGGCGCGAGATATGGCCGCCGGTGATATGTCCCAGCTCATGTGCGATCACGCCTTGAACCTCGCCCACATCCTCGGCCGCCTCGATCAGGCCGCTGTGCAGATAGACGACTTGTCCGCCTGCTACGAAGGCATTGATCGAGGGGTCATTGATGAGCACAATATCGACATTGCCCACATCAAGTTCGGACGCCTCGACCAGAGGTTCGGAAATCTCGAGCAGAAATTGCTCGGTCTCTGCATCGCGCAGGATCGATTGTGCCCGCGCTGGTGCCGCAGCCGCAATCAGCAGCGCGAGCATGGCCAAGGCATGTCCGGGGTAGCGCCAAAAGACGCCCTTGATTCGAGAATTTTGGCGGGGGGCCTGAGGGGGGAGCGATGACATAGCGCTGAAACTAACCGTTTTTGCCCTGAACGGAAACTGAAAAGCACGGAAACTGAAAAGCACGGAAACTGAAAAGCGCCCGCGCCTTCTTATATGCCCAGTCTCATATATGGGCAGTCTCATAAGCTTAGTTTGAACCGCTTGCTGGGTTTGCGCGTTTCTCTTGCTCTTCGATAAAGCGCGCGCTGCGGGTGATGATATCGCTCGACCTGTTCCACGGAGCCGCGAAATCCATGATGATCCGGGCATGGGTGACCCCTTCATAAAGGTGGAGCTGCGGCGCTTCTCCGGCGGCAAGCAGCGCAGTTTTCAAGGCCTCGCTATTGCGCGGGCGCACCGTCTCATCCGCCGTTCCGCTTAACAGCAGGAAAGGCGGCGCGCCGCTGCGGGCAAAATTGACCGGCTGAGTTTGGTCAAGGTCGGCCTGATCGCCAAAGCTGCGTTTTGTGCTGTCGCTGGTGAGCGGCAGGAAATCATAAGGGCCAGCCAATCCGATTACGCCCCGGATGGCCGCAGCGGATACGCCTGCATCCCTCAGCCAGCGCTGATCGAGCGCGATCATAGCGGCGTTGTAAGCACCGGCTGAATGGCCCATCAGGTAAATCCGGCTGGGGTCGCCGCCATAGTCGGCGATGTTCGCCTGCACCCAAGCCACCACATTGGCACCGTCTTCCAGCATGGCGGGAAACTTGCCCCCCTCGCCCAGCCGGTAGCCCGCTTTTACAACGACATGGCCAAGCGGGGCCATATTGCGCCCGATAAACCCGTAATCCGCCGGATCGCCATGCGACCAGCTGCCGCCGTGAATGAAGATGATGACCGGCCATGGTTTGGCAGGCGGAGCATCTGCGCGCGTTTTGGGCGCGGCGCGGTGCACCGGACGCGTGACGAACAATCGCTGCTGCTGATCCGGTCCGAAAGCAATGGCTTCGCTGGTTTCGCTAAGGAAGGGGGCGTTATGCCCTGCTCCGCCCGCAATCCGGTCGATCCAATTGAGCACCGCTGGGCCATTGGTCTTGACCGCCAGCCATAAACCAAGCGCGGCCAGCAAAAGGACGCCGGCAAGCGTCAGGAAAATACCGATAAATAGGGTCTTGCCGGTCATCCGCGCCTTGTCAGGCGTTTTTGATCAAACTGCAATGACCTTGTCGCCGCATTTGCTCATGCAAACTCAAAGCGAGCGATGCTTAGCCAAGCAGTTTGCGTGCGGCGCGTTCAACCAGAGCGATATCCTCAGGCACTTCGCCCAGAATCTCGGCTTGTCCGTCCGGCTGGCGGCGCACCATGACCAGCGCAAATTCCGCGCCGTCACCGTCCAGCTTATCGAGGCCGCAGCCCTCCAGCTTGCGAAGTTTTTTCGCGAGCGTCTTGTTTACGGCGGGTTTCGCATCGACAGATTTGCCGGCTGCTTGCTTGCGCGCCCTGCGTTCTGCCTGAACCACCCCTTTGAGGCCGCCCTCAGCCTGGCTCAGGAATGCGCTTAGCTCGCCGCGCGCAATATTCTGGCGATGCGCATGGCTCAGCACAGCGGCATATTCGGTCAGCCGGGTTTTATCGTAATTTGCCCCGAACACCAGTTTCACAACCGGGGTCATCGGCGCGCGTTTCTGCAAGGTCAGCGCGTTTTCCGCGATCAGTTCAGCAAATTCTTGCGGATCATCTTGGGCTGCAAGACTAAAGTCATAGGCGCGTCCAACCGCATCATACAGCGCGGTGCGGCTGCGATCCTCGCTTGAACGGGCGTGTTCAGCGGCTTCGCGGGCAGCGGCAAGGCAGTCATAAAGGCCTTCTTCAGCCGTTTCAGGCGTTTCAGCCATTTCATCTGGCGCGCTCACTGTTTCAGCGGTTTGCTCGGCTTGATCGCTGTGTTCGCCGGTTTCTGGGCCGGTTTCTGG
>CAZDHB010000012.1:20091-26986 GCA_964505255.1 uncultured Porphyrobacter sp. | reverse complement strand
TGCCGAAGCGGTCGTCATCCGCCACGTCTTGCGCGCCTTGGCCATATGGGTTTTGCGTAATTGGGGTTTGCGTATCTGGGCTTTGCGTATCCGGGGTTTGCTTATCCGGGTCAGGGCTATCGGCTTCAAACGCTCCGAGATCGAGCGGCTGGGCATTGTCCTCGGCCAGATTGGCATTTTCCAGAGGATCGTCTGCACCCTCTTCATCGCTGTCTTGCGGGTCCTCACTCTCCTGAGGGGAAAGCGTGGTCGACAAGGCAAAGCTCTTGCGCGGTTTTGAAATGCCGCGCGAAACCAATCCAGTTAGACCGGTGTGCGCGCTTTCATCAGCCAATGGATCAATAACATCATCGACGTCTTCGCCCTCGGGTTCCTCGTCCCAATCACCAAGACCCCAATCCTCGTCAGCGCCATCAAGCGCGGAAGCGGTATCGGCTGCGGGCTCAACCGCCGGTATCGGCAATTCAACCGGATCGGGGCTGTCATCGGCCAGAGTCGCAAGATCAAGAATATCGTCTTCATCCGGCTGCAAAGCCGCGCCAATCAGTTCCGGACTTTCGTTATCAAGGCCGGCATATTCTTCCATGCCAGCGCTGAGCTCGAGAATATCGCTCATATCGGCGGCGCCGTCGCTGCTCAGCTCATCGGCCAGCTCGAGGACATCCTCTTCCACGGGCTCATCGGCTTCGTCTTCGGCCAGCACATCGCCGATTTCCGACAAAAGGCTATCGGTCAATTCTTGATCCGCCAGCTCTTTCCAGTTGATGACGCCGTAAATGAAGTCGATGGTTTGCCCATCGCTGGAAAAGGGCAGCAAAATGCCGCGATACAGAACGGTCAGATCGCGCTGATTGACGAATTCCGCTTCAAATCCGATCGGGGCCTGATTGGCCAGGATCTGCATGTAGTGATCGGTAATCCGGCTCAGCAAAGACAGGCTGGGCACATCGGACAAAACCATCATTTGCGCGTCTGCGCCGCATTCTGCGGCAAGTTTGTCGCCTAAAAAGCGGATGCGGGGATCATCAATCCCATTTTCAAATTCAAGCAGCACAGAATGCGGGCCGAAATCGTCAAGCCCTTCGGGTTCCAGATCGTCAATGCTCGGAAAATGATTGGCACCCAGCAGGCCGGACCAGTGATTGTAAGCGCGGACCTGCATCCGGCGCTCGTCCTGCCCGACGGGCGAGGGCGGTGCCTCGGCGCCCAGAGCATCACCATCAATGCCCAGGTCATCCTCGTCCGATGCGTCAAAAGATCCGTGTAAGCCGCCGAGCCGGTCCATGGCTGGTGTGCCCCCAAAATAGATTTCAATACAGCGAAACCTTTGGAGGCTGTGTAGTAAACATCCCGTTAATTATGCGGCCAAGGTTTTGCCGCCGTCAGCAGGCGATCATTATGAATTCTTGGCGATTTCTCGGTCAATTGTGCCAGCTTGACGTCAATCACCCATAGCGAGCCAGCGATACGGCAAAGCTACAGCAGGTAGCGCATGCGGATGGAATGATTGGCCGAGCCGCCAGTGAAATCAAACACCGCATCTTTGAATTTGGGCGGCCCCATGCGCACTTTTGCATCGCGGGAAAAGCCAAAGCCTTCCTTGGGCATCATCATTAAGGCGCGGTCGGCTTTGCCATTGCCGTTTTCATCATGCAGCAGGGCGATCGCATAGCGCCCCGGCGTCACATTATCGAAGGTAAAGGACAGCGAGGCTGAGGCTGGAACCACTAACTTGTGAGAAGCCGGATCGTCGCCGCAGCGCGGGAAACGTTGGGCATTGGTGGTCATGCATGCCCGCACAACGCCTTTGGTGTTGCGCATATTGGTGACCGTCACGGACACTTGCCCGCCAGAAGCGGTGCTGGAACTATCCGCACCGGATTGGGCCGCGGCGCTGGGAATCGCAAATGTGATTGAGCCTGCTACCAGAGCGAGACTGGCGGTAAGGGCCGCCATGATGGCCGGGCGATTGGTGCGGTGAGTGTCAAAAAAGGTCATAATGCGTTTTCCGTCAAACCTCGATCTGTGCCGCAAAGCCGGTCCCAGAAGCGAAAATAAAGGCCATAATTGCAGCGATATTCTTCATGATGCCGCTGATGATGACTGGCGGTTATCAGCCAGCTGCCTAACCGTGAGTGAACCAGCCAGCGCGGAAATATTTCCCAGCCCATATGATTGGTGACGCCCATAATTGTCATAATGGCGAGCACGAGGCCCAAAACGCCAACATGGATCGGGATGAAAAACACCAGCGCAGGTATCACCAATGCCCCGGTCAATGCCTCGACCGGGTGAAAGCTCATCGCCGCCCAAGCGGTTGGCGGGCGGCTGTCGTGATGGACAGCATGGGCAAGGCGAAACCAGCGCGGGCTGTGCATCAAACGGTGAGTCCAGTAAAACCAGCTGTCGTGCAGAAACAAATAAAGAAATAGCGAAAGCGGCCCATACCACCACAAATCGGGGCTGATTTCAGTGGTGATCTTGGTCCAGCCGCGGTTCTGCCAGCCCCACGCGGCCAAACCCGCAGGTATGCCGTAAATCGCCGCCGAGGCGAGTGACCAGCCTATTTCGCGCCTTATCTGAGAAGCTTGCCCGGCGTATTTGCCGGGCGTGCGGCGCTCTGTCAGCCAGGCGAAGAACCCGCTTGCGGCAAGATACCGGGCCGCAACAATCAGCGTCATCAACAGGGCCGAAATGCCCAGTGCAAGCGCGGTTTGGCCGGACCAAAGAGCAGGAGCGGTTTGCATCATATCGTCCTTATGGCCGAGGGCGGCGCCCTGTGCCAATGGCTTTATTGACCAGCCCTATGGGAAATGCTGTGCATGAAGCATTGCGCGTAAAATGCTCGGAAAAGAGGCAAGCGCCATCACACCTCAAGCAGCGCTGGTTAACCGGCGAAGCGCTGTTCGGGCCAGCCGCTCAACCTCCGCCTTGCGCCGCGCGGCAGCAAGCGGGTCCAGCGGAGCGGGCCGGATAATCTCTGCATCATAACCATCCCCCACAATGATCCCGCATTTCTCCGGCAGGAAGTCCGCGTTCTCGAGGGGTTGGCGATCAAGATCGGGCGCAAGCCCCCAGAAAAAGCGGTCGCAATGATCAAGATAATCGGGCCATTTCGCATCGCCCAGCAGATCGCCGCGCTGAACCTTAATCTCGACAATGATCACTTTGCCCTTGGGGTCAATGCCCATCAAATCGGCCCTGCGTCCGCCGCGCAAAGGCATCTCCTGAAGGCACCAGATACCATTGCGCGCGAACAGGCGCTGGATCCCGCGCGCCACTTCCTGCGCGCTTTGGCTGAGCGAAGGGTGTGAGCCAGCGTCCGAGGCATCGGGATCGCCGATCGCCTCATGCCCTCCGGCCCGTCCGTTTTGCGTTTCGCTGTCCATTTGCGGTGATTCATGCATCACCGAGAAATGGAACAAAGTGCGAACTTGGTCAAGCCGAAATGCGCGTGGTTCGGCTTAGGCCGGTCCCTCGGCGCGTAAGGGGTCAGCAACCGAGAGGATCGCGCGCCGGCCGGCGTGAAATTCGAGCCACAAGGTCAATGCTGCGGCGCTGGTGTCTTTGCCTGCGCTTGTTGCGCTCAGCAAAGCGGTGAGGCCCGTGCGCATGACGAGCGCGAGATCATCTACCCCTGCTTCGACGGCGCGGCGGGCATCTTGCGGGAGCTGCTGCGCGCGGGCGGGCAGGCTGCGTGTTTCTTCGTCGCCTTGGGCGGGCGCCAGCTGCGCCAATTGAGCAACCGCATTGGCCGCATCATGCAAAGCAGCCCAGCTGCCTGACAAGGCATGTGCCGCTTGGTCTTGATGTGCATTGTCTGCGTAAGCGCTTGGTGCCGGGGTCAGCTGAGCCGGGAATGGCACCTGCGTGCTGCCTTCGAATTCATGATTTAAAGCATTCATATGACAGGGGATAGTGAGTGCCGGTTTCCAAAATCCTAAGATACGGCCCTGTGAAAGATGCTGGGTTACGCGAAAGGTGCCGGGTTAAGCGAATGAGGATTTTTGCGAATAACGGCTGGCATCGCGATATAGGCTTTGCTACCGCACCGCGACCACAGGCCGAGTTGGCCTTGATGCACCCGTAGCTCAGCTGGATAGAGCGCTGCCCTCCGAAGGCAGAGGCCAGAGGTTCGAATCCTCTCGGGTGCGCCATTATTTCAATGCTCTATCGAGGCGCGCCTGCGTCTTTTAAGTATACATGGTGAGCTTGGAGTTTGCCGAGCCGCTCTTGCGCCTTTGCCAAGCCGGCGCTCGCTAAGCCAGCGGGCATAATGGCTGGCCGATTATTGGGGTCAATTTTTACGGATCGCTAACCAAGAATGGCAACCCTTCGATAGCCAAGATTCTGCGTAATTCCTAAATCGGTCATCCGTATAAGTCCGAGGGTCAGCTGCACGAAAAGTGTAAGACTAACTTGGAGACCATGATGAAATTCACCAAATTCGCCTTGATTGTTGCCGCTGCAACAACGGCCACCACTGCTTATGCTCAGAATGTGACTGAGATCGATTCATCGACAGAAGTTGAAACAGACGTCGATACCGACATTGAAATCGAAGATAGCTTCGATGACAATTCGGAGAACTTTGTCGACAGCTTCGACGACAATTCGGAAAATTATAACGACAGCTTTGATGACAATTCAGAGCGCGTTTTCGAAGACAGTTTCGATGACAACTCGCAGCGCTTCAACTCGCGCACCGAGATCGCCAGCAACAGCGTGTTTGGCGACAATGCCATCGTCGCTGAAACGACCTTGTCGAACGTTGTCTCCGGTGTTGATGTCAATTTTGGTGATGTTGAAGACTCCGCCAATTTCGACGCAAGCCTCAGCAATAACGGCAATGCATTCCGCAATTATTCGGGCATGAACGCGCTAAACCAGAACACTGGCACTGGCGCGTCGCAAAATGCGAGCGTCAATGTCGCTGTCGCAAACGGCGGTTTGGACGTCCAATAAGAGCGGCGGTTAAGGCCCGCTCTTGCTCGCAATGAGTGCGAGCGGGCCTACCTTCGCGGGAGATCCGATGATGATCAAACTTCCAGCCCTTTGCGCAGCATTTGCCAGCCTTGTGGCCGCTCCTTTGGCGGCACAAGACGCAGCAACATCGCCAGACGCGGCGCCGGCGAGTGAGCAAGCGGTTTCAGTGAGCGCCTCAGCGCCGGCGGAGACCCTTTTCGCAGGCGCCCCTGTCGCAGACGCCCCTTTTGCCGAGGCCGCACCGATTGATGAAGGCGATCTCGCCTTGATTGCGGGCCGCGAGGATATCAATCAATTGACCAATGCCGAACAAAACAACTCGGTCAATGGCAATGATGTCGGCGACAATTCGGTTACTGGTACGATCAGCCTGTCCGATCAGGCGTTTGCCAATTCGAACGGTTTTGTGATCCTGAATGCGAATACCGGCAATAATGTCGCGATAAACGCCTCGATCCAGGTCAATATTGCGCTGCCTTCGGCAAGCGCAGCGGGCCAGTAAAGCCCAAGGCTCGGCCGGATATGCGCAGCTCACGCTCTTTTTCATCGATTGCCTTAGCCCTTTGCATGGGCGCGGGCTTGTCGGCCTGCACCGCAGTGCCGATGGATGATGCGCGTGTTCAGCTTGGCACGCATCAAGGCCTGATGGCATTGAACGTGCCGCAGCGTTCCTTGGTCCAGACCAAATTCGATACGGTGGTGCGCCAACAGTTCGATTTTAGCTGCGGATCGGCGGCCCTCGCGACCCTGTTAAGCTATCACTACGGCCTTGCCCGGGGTGAAAATGACGTATTTCAGGGCATGTGGCGCGACGGCGATCAAGATGCGATCCAGCGGCTCGGCTTTTCGCTCTTGGATATGAAGCGGTATCTTGCCGCTGACGGTCTCAAAGCGGACGGTTACCGCGTGTCTCTTGCGCAGATTCAGCAGGCGAACACCCCGGGAATCGCTTTGATTGCGCCTGATGGATATCGCCATTTTGTCGTCGTCAAAGGGGTCGAAGATGGCTTCGTGTTGGTCGGCGATCCCTCGCTTGGCCTTCGCCGGATGGACCGCGAAACTTTCGAGGAAACTTGGAACGGCGTTTATTTTGTCGTGACCAATGGACCAAAAATTAACCATGTACCGCTTAATGCAGACGCGCAATGGGACCGCGTCGCAGCTTTTGGCGTGGATCATGGCGCATTCCAGCCGGTCAATCAGCAAGCGCTGAGCCTGACCGCGCCGGGCTATGGAGAGTTCTAAGTGACAAGGCTTTTTCGCCTTTTTCTTGCGGTTTTTGCCATTTTGGCACACCCTGCGGCTGCGCAATCCCTTTTTGGTGATGCGGTGGCGCTGGATGATGCGGAATTGGCCGAGGCTCGCGGTGGCTTTATCATGCCTGGTGGGATCGATCTGGATTTTGCCATTTTTCAGGAAACCAGCGTGGATGGGGAGATCATCTTGCGATCTTCTTATGTGCTGGCGGACACCGGACCCGTTGTATCCGTAGAGCAAGTGTCAGATACTGGCAGTGTTGAAGCTTTGGAGGATGCATCAGGGAGCACAGTTACCATCGAGATGGATGGAACCCGTGTAACCCATTTGGCTGGTCAAGTGACCGGCAGTGCCATCACCAATATCGCGGACAACCGCACAATCACCACTGTCACGACCGTTGATATTGACCTTTCCCGCACTTCACTGGGCGAGGTCGGATCATTGATCCCTACTTTGGGGGCGCTTGCTCAAGAGACAGCACTTCTCGGAATTTGACCAAAACGGTTAATTTTTGAGATTTGATTGGGTGGCAATGTATGCGCAAGTTTTTGCGTGGATTGATTGTGGGTTTGGCGGCTTTTGCTGCTGTGCCGGGCTATGGGCAGGGGGTAACTGATGCCGCTGTCCAAGGCCAGGCTACCATCCCGCC
>CAZDHB010000012.1:12805-19991 GCA_964505255.1 uncultured Porphyrobacter sp. | reverse complement strand
CGTCGGCCGGGGCGAACACGCCGCAAAATGCGGTTGGTGTTGCGCCCGAGGATGATGGCCGGCAACCCGAGATTGCCTCGCTTGGCCGCCAAGGCAGCGCCATTACTCAAAAAGGGCGTCTGAGCGGGGAGGTCGAATGGAGCTATGCCCGTGCGGATCGCAACCGCGCCTTGTTCCGCGGCGTCGAAGTTGTCGAATCGGTGCTGGTCGGCGCGTTTGACATCAACGAAAGCCGCCAAGACGTGTTCACCAATGCGATTGGCTTCCAATACGGCCTCACTCATGATCTTGAAATCGGGGTTGATGTCCCCTTCGTTGCGCGGTGGGATACATCAATCCTGACGCCGGTTGCCGCCACCGGTGATGGCTCGCGCGAAATTGATAACAGCGCGAAAGGCTTTGGCCTTGGCGACATCACCCTTTCCGCGCGCAAGCAATTGCTCGCGCCCAAGGGTTTCGGGCCGTACCTCGTTGGTAATGTTCAAGCGACCATACCGACCGGAAAAGGCCCTTTTGAAGTGGCCCGCAACGAATTTGGCGAGGCATCGCAAGCCGCCACAGGATCCGGTTTCTGGGGCGTGACGGGCGGTTTGACGGCGATTATGCCGAGCGATCCCGGCGTTTTGTTCGGCAGCCTTAGCTATACTAAGAATTTTGCCAATACGGTTAATGCTGAGATTCCGCCGGTTCGTGTGACGCGGGTTGATCCGGGCGACTCGCTGTCCTTTAGCGGCGGTGTTGGCCTTGCGTTAAACCCGCGCTTGTCGCTCAATTTTGGTTATGCGCATACTTGGGGCTTTGGCACCAAGACGACCACCGCCAGCGTCGAGGATGAGACAATCGTCAATCAGCAAACCTCGCGCGATTTGCAAGTCGGGCGCCTGCTTTTCGGGACAAGCTACAAGATTAACCAGAAGACCAGCATCAATTTTGGCCTTGAGGCAGGGCTTACCGATGATGCCACCGATCTCAGGTTTTCGATCCGAATTCCGTTCGTCTTCTAAAGCACGCTCGGTTGCGAAAATTGCCAATTTAGCGGGCAAAACACGTGTTTTGCGCCTTTTGCAGGCATAAAATCAGCGATTTTGCGTGAAAAAGCGGCCCACACCCCCAAAAGGATGTGGGCCGAGTAGGCGGAAGGACATCCCTCCGCTCGGGTCGCCTCGAAATCTGTAAAACTTGACGCCGTCTTAAGCGTCATGCGGCGCGGCAACTGTGATGCCGATCACGTTTGTTAAAAAAAATTCGCTCCGAGAAATTATCCGCTTCGGGACCGGTCCTGTGCGCCAGAAAGGGCAAACGGGTCTGATTTCAGCCTCACAAACATCAGGCGCGCGCAAGTTGCGCGGCCCAAGCCCAGGCAGTAGCTTGGCGCAAAAGGATGCCTTGATGGATGCCATTGACGAAATCACCGCTCGGCTTGCGCCAGATGGCCTGCTCCTTGCGCTGGCCCCGGATCAGCTCAAAGCATTATTGCGTCAGGCCACGCGGCGCGAACTCGCACCCGAAGAGGTCATCATCAGCCAAGGCGATGAACGCAGCGATTTTGCCGTTTATCTGGTTTCGGGCGGTCTTAAGATCAGCTTTGTCAGTGCCGGCGGGCGCGAGATAATTTTCAATTACTGTGTGCCGGGTGAATTGGCGGGCGAGATCGCCTTGCTTGATAGCGGCCCGCGCACCGCGACGGTCACAGCCTTGGGCCGCTCTACTGTGCTCTTGCTGCCCGCGCATGCTTTTCTCGATGCGGTCTCGGCCAATCCGGCGTCCATGATGCGGGTCATGAGCGAGCTGGCGCGGCGCCTGCGTCAGGTCAATCAGGTGGTCGAGAGCGACCGGACATTCTCGATGGGGCCGCGTCTGGCCCGTTCGCTGGTTCGATTGATTGATCCCGCCCATGATGACGGGCGGCTCATCTATAGCCCCAGTCAAAGCGATCTGGGCGCATTCGCCGGATTGGCCCGCGAGAATGTCAGCCGCTTGCTATCCGAATGGGAAACGCGCGGTATCATCGCCCGTGAGGGGCGCGCTTTGCTGTTGCGCGATACCGAATATCTGCAACTCTTGTCTGAATTTGGCGATGAGGCCTAGGCTGCGCGGACAAATTGGGGCCAGTTTGCACTTCGCTCATCTGCTGCTAAGCGCTCGTCATGCGGCGCGGTTTGCCCGCGAGACATAAGCTCGGCAACGCGCAAGCATCAAGGCAGCATCAAGGCAGCATCAAGGCAGCATTACGGTGGCGAAACCCAAGTCTTATGCAATTATCGGCTGCGGCATGATGGGCCGCGAGCATATGCGCAATATCGCCCTTGTGCCGGGCGCAAGGCTTGCTGCAATTGCCGACCCTGATGCGGGATCGCGGGCGCAGGCCAAGGCTTTGGCAGAAGAGCTTGGCCGCGATTTGAGCGATAATCTGGCGGTCTATGATGAGACTGAGGTGATGCTGGAGGCGATGCTGGCGGTTGGCGGGATTGACGCGCTGATTATTGCCGCGCCCAATCACATGCACGCGCCCATATTGCGAGCTGTTATGCCCTATAATCTGGCGCTGCTGGTCGAAAAACCGCTTTGCACTGAGGTCGCTGATGCCAAGGCCATTGCTGATCTGCAAGCAAGCTACGCGCCGCTTTTCTGGGTTGGGCTTGAATATCGCTATATGCCGCCGGTTGCCCGCTTTATCGAGCGCGTCCATCAAGGCGAGACCGGGCCAGTGCGGATGATGTATATCCGCGAGCACCGCTTTCCCTTTTTGCCAAAAGTGGGCGATTGGAACCGGTTTAATCGCAATTCCGGCGGCACTTTGGTGGAGAAATGCTGCCATTTTTTCGACCTGATGCGCCATACATTGCGTGATGAGCCGGTGCGAATTTACGCGAGCGGGGCGCAGGACGAAAATCACCTCGATGAGCGCTATGATGGCGAGGTGCCCGATATTCTCGACAATGCCTTTGTGACGGTTGATTTTGCGCGCGGCGCGCGTGCGGTGCTGGATTTGTGCATGTTTGCCGAAGGGGCCGAGCAGCAGGAGGAGATCTATGCGCTGGGCGCAAAAGGCCGGCTTGATGTGGCGATCCCGGCCGCAGAGGTGACATGGTCGCCGCGCGATAAAAGCGGGGCGGTGACAGAGCATGTTGCAACCCCGAAAGCGGCGATGGCGGCGGGCGATCATCACGGCGCAACCTATTTTCAATTGCGCGATTTTCACGCCGCATTGGTCGATCGATCAGCGGCCAAATTGAGCGCGCTTGACGGTCTGCGTTCGGTACAGATGGGGGCGGCAGCGCAAGCCTCGATTGCCAGCGGCCAGCCGGTAAATTTGAAATTTTGACACGAGATTTGTGAGATAAGCGGAGGCGCATATGCCTGAAAAACTTCCCCCCATTGGTTTCGGCTTTTGGAAAGTCGCGCCCGAGGCAGCGGCGGATACCGCCTATGCGGCGATTAAGGCCGGATATCGCCACCTCGATTGCGCTGCGGATTACGGCAATGAGGCAGAGGTCGGCGCCGGGATCAGGCGCGCCATTGACGAGGGGCTGGTAACCCGCGAGGAATTGTGGGTCACCTCGAAATTATGGAACACATTTCACGCCGCTCAGCATGTGCCTGAGGGCGCGCAAAAATCGCTCGATGATCTGGGTCTGGATTATGTCGATCTTTATCTGGTGCATTTCCCGATTGCGCTTGAATATGTGCCGGTGGAAACGCGCTATCCGCCCGAATGGGTGCATGATCCCGAGGCGGAAAATCCAACAATGCGCCCTGCCAAAGTGCCCTTGCACGAAACATGGCAGGCGATGGAGGCACTCGTCTCCAGCGGTCTCACGCGCCAGATCGGGGTGTGCAATTACAATTCGGCCCTGCTGCATGATCTGATGGCTTATGCCAAAGTGCCGCCAGCGGTTTTGCAGATTGAGGCGCATCCCTATTTGACGCAAGGCAAGCTGATCCGTCTGGCGCATGATTATGGCGTGACGGTTACCGCTTTCTCGCCGCTTGGCGCCTTGTCTTATGTCGAACTGGATATGGCCGGTAAGGGCGATAGTGTTTTGCGCGAGGAAGCCGTCACACAGGCGGCCAGCGCGCATGGCAAAACGGCTGCACAAGTGGTGCTGAAATGGGGCCTTCAGCGGGGCACGGCGATCATTCCCAAAACCTCAAAGGCCGCCCGCATGCAGGAGAATCTGGCGCTTGATGATTTTGAGCTTACTGCGGATGAAATGGCCGCGATCAGCGCCCTCGATCAGGGGCGGCGGTTTAACGATCCGGGCGTTTTTACCGAGGGTATGGGCGCGTTTTATCCTATCTATGACTAGACCCATCCATGATTTAGGAGGCGGAACGGAATGACCGGCGAAACGGCTGCTAGCAATTCCCCGGCTGAGGCACTCAGCCAGCCCGGTGTGATCGAAGGGCGCGGCTCTTTGGCGGGCTTTGCGGCGCAGAAAAAGGACGTCATCGACCATTCGCTCGGCGTGTCAGGCGCAGTTTTGCTGCGCGGATTTGATGTGCCCAATGCGGCCGCTTTTGATGCCGTGATCGAGGCTTATGGCGAGCCGGGTTTTACTTATGCGGAATCGCTCAGCAATGCAGTGCGGGTGAATGTGACGGCCCGCGTTTTCACCGCCAATGAAGCGCCGCCTGAGACCGAAATATTCATGCATCACGAGATGGCGCAAACGCCCAAATACCCCTCCAAGCTCGGTTTTTATTGTGAGATCGCCCCGCGCGAGGGCGGTGCGACCCCGCTATGCCGGTCCGACCTGCTGTTTGCCGAATTGCAGCGCCGCGAACCCGATCTTGCTGCTCAGTTTGAGGGGCGCGGCGTGCGCTATCGCAGCACTATGCCGGCCGAGGATGACGCCGCCTCTGGCCAAGGGCGCGGCTGGCGCAGCATGCTTTGCGCAAACACGCGCGCCGAGGCGGAGGCACGGCTCAAAGGGCTGGGTTACAGTTATGAGTGGCGCGCTGACGACAGCCTAACCGCGCTGACCCCCGTGCTGAGCGCGGTGCGCGATATCGGCGGGGGCCGCAAAGCCTTCTTCAATCAGCTCATCGCGGCCTTTTGCGGGTGGAGCGACAGCCGCAATGATGCCGAGCGCACGGTGGTTTTCGGCGATGGTGAGGCCATTACAGCAGGCCATATGGAATGCCCCATCGCCCTGTCAGAGGAGCTGGTATATGACCATGTCTGGCAGGCCGGTGACGTGGTCTTGCTCGACAATTTTAGAGTTATGCATGGGCGGCGGCCGTTTTCAGGCAAGCGCCGCGTTTTGGCCTCGCTGATCGGTTGATCGGCTGAAAGGGAGCGGTTTGAGAAAGCGGCTTGTTAAGGGCTGCGCCGGGGTGCAGTGATATTGCCATACCAGACCGCCCCATTGCCCACTGCGATCGCGGCCAATGCCATGATTACTGTCAGGCTTAGGCTTAGGCTGTTGGGGCCGCCCGGCTCTGGATTGGCGAGGCCAGCGGGCGAAAACAGCAGATACAGCGTCACCACCCCTGACAATAGGGTAAAGCTGCAGGCCCGCGCATAGCGCCAGGGCGTCATATCAACCTCGCGGCGCATGGGCGGGCGATAGGGTTCTTCGCGCGGGGCGAGGTTTGCGCAAATCAGCATGATGGCGACTTCGATCACGAACAGCACTGCGTAAAGATGGATAAAATGCAGCGTGATGACATCATCGAGCACAAACCGCGCCAGACCATAAGCGGTCACGTGAAATATGATCACCAGTTTCGCGCCTAAGGCCGGCACCCGCGCGGTCAACAGGCCAACCAGCACGATCACCACCGTTGGGATGTTGTAAAAGCCGGTGAAGACCCGCACGACTTGCCAGAGGCCCTCCTCGGCAAAGCTGAGCAGCGGCGCGGCGGCGAAGGAAAACAGCGCGATTACGATGCTCGCACGTTTGGCGATTGTGACCAGCTCGGCATCGGTCAGATTGCCGCTTTTGGCGGGCGCATAAAGATCGAGCGTGAACAGGGTCGCAGCGCTGTTGAGGAGCGAATTGAAAGAGCTGAACACCGCGCCCAGCAAAACCGCCAGAAACACGCCGCCCAAATAGGCGGGCAGCACGTCGGCCACCAGCCTTGGATAGGCTTCATCAATCGAGGCGAAGCCGGGGCCGTAAAGATGAAAGGCAATGGTGCCGGGGATCATCATCATAAACGGCACCATCAGCTTGAAGAAACCCGATGCCAGCACGCCTTTTTGTCCCTCGGCAAGGGACTGCGCGCCCAAGGTTCTTTGGATGACATATTGATTGGTGCACCAGTAAAACAGATTGGCGAAAATCATGCCGGTGAAAATGGTGCCAAACGGGGTGGGGTCCGCCGCGGAGCCGATGGCGTTCAGCTTTTCCGGATGCTCGGTCAAAAGGCGCGTCAATCCGCCTGAAAAACTGCCTTCACCCAGCGCGATCAGGCCCAGCACCGGCACCAGAATGCCGATGAAGAGCAAGCCGATCCCGTTCAGCGTATCGGATACCGCGACTGCCTTAAGCCCGCCGAAAACGGCATAGGCTGCGCCGGTTAAACCAATGATGATGACGGTTGCAACGAGGGCTGGAAACGGCGCCAGCCCAAGCAGTTCTTCGATGTTGAAAAACTGCATAACGGCGAGCGAGCCGGAATAGAGCACAGAGGGAATGGTGACCAAACCATAGCCCAGCATAAACAGCAGGACTGACATGCGCCGCACGGCCGGATCATACCGCTCGGCCAGAAATTCCGGCAGCGTTGTAAAGGCTCCGGCAAGGTATTTGGGCAGGAACACAAAGGCCATGGCAATGGTTGCGATGGCTGCGGTGACTTCCCAAGCCATGCTGGAGAGATTGTGCCCGTAAGCCGATCCATTAAGGCCGATCAATTGCTCGGCCGAGAGATTGGTCAGCAAGAGCGAGCCTGCAATAAAGCCAGCGGTAAGCCCGCGCCCGGCGAGGAAATAGCCATCGCGGGTTTCGGCCTGCCCGCGCGTTTTGCGCCAGCTGATGACAGCCACCGCGCCCATCACTGCGATGCAGCTGATGAGGGTAAAGGCCAAGGAAAGGGGTGAGGCGGGTTCCATGCAACCCTTGCGATAACGCCCCGCATGCAGGTTTGGCAATTGCCGCTGGTTTTCCAGTGCTTTTGCAAGTTTCCCAGGGCTTTTGCAAGCAAGGGTCATGGCAGCGGCAAAATTGTCAGTGGC
>CAZDHB010000012.1:0-12705 GCA_964505255.1 uncultured Porphyrobacter sp. | reverse complement strand
GGCATCCATGGATCAGACCGAGATCGATCGCCTAAAAGCGCAAATGGAATGGGAAGGTGCGCGCACAGCGCCGCCAAAGGATTTTCCTAAGCTGCCCGATATGCCCGCCGCGCGTTACACCAGCGAGGCCTATTTCGAGCTCGAAAGGCAGCATATTTTCCGCAAAAGCTGGCTCTTTGCAGGTCATATCGACGAAGTGCCTGAACCGGGCTGTTACATGCGCTGGGACAATACCGGCGATCCGATCATTATTGTCCACGGGATGGACGGCAAAGTGCGCGCCTTTTACAACACTTGCCGGCATCGCGGCGCGCCGGTTGTAACCGAGGATCGGGGTAAGTCATCGCGGCTGATGTGCGGCTATCACAATTGGACGTACAAAACCGATGGCAGCCTTGTGGGCGTGCCCGAGCGGCAGGATTTCGCGCAAGATTTCGATTTGTCCTGCCGCGGGCTGATCCCGGTGGCCTGCGAAATGTTCGGCAATGTCATTTTCATCAATTTCGATGAGGACCCCGTCAGCCTCATCGATTGGCTGGGTCCTTTGGCCGAGGAATGGGCCGAATTTCAATTTGACAAGCTGCGGCTTGCGGCCCGTTATAGTTTCGATCTTCAATGCAATTGGAAAGTCGCGATGGAGGCCAATATGGAGGTCTACCATGTGCCCTTTATTCACCCCGAGACGGTCGCGCCGCTGGTCGACTTCAAACGCAACGTCAATCACTTCTATCCGCATGGTCATGCCCGCATGCTGGCCCCCGCCCCGCGCGACACCGACCGCGAGCATGTCCGGGCGATTGACAGCCCGCCCGGCTGGACTTCAATCGATACGGTGAGCGAGCTCGGCCGAACAGCGACGCAAAGCTATACTGTGTTTCCCAATCTCGTTGCGCCCTTGTCGAATTTCTTTGTGCCGCCGCTGGTGTTTTGGCCGACCGGTCTGAAAACCTGCCGCTTGGAATTGGTCACGATGGCGCTGGATTGGGGCGAGGAAGAGGCGCCCGATTTATGGACGGTGCCCGATGAGACATCGCCCAATGGCCGCGCGATGAGCCCGATCATCCTGGAGGACACGCAATTTGGCGAGGCGATCCAGAAAAGCATGGACAGCCCGGCCTTCACCAGCGTGCCGTTGAGCTATCAGGAAGCGCGCATTTACCGGTTTCACCAAAGCTGCGATGCGATGATCGGGCGGCACAATATTCCGCCCGATTTACGGGTCGATCCGGTGATCGGCGAGGAATGGGTCTGGCCCAAGGATCCGCGTCTCGCGGAAATGGCGGCGTCTTAAGGCATAAGGCTCTTGCCGCCATAGCTGAGATTGCCGGCGATTTTGCGGTTTGCGCGCTAGTCATAGCTGCACGGGCCAGCTAGATAGCAAAACGCTATGAACCGCTCGATCCATGAGTTTGACCAATTCCCGCAGCAGGGCAAACCTGCGACTGGCGGTGATGCGGCGGATCGGGACCGGGCTGAGGGACGGCGCGGGGCCGATAAAAACAGGCCGCAATCCGGCAAGATCGGGATCATTTATAACCCGCGCTCGCATCGCAATAAGGGCCGCGATCTTGACTGTGCGGATGACGCGAATGTGCTGGTTGCCCGGCCCGAGCGGCGCGAGGACATTACCGAGGCGCTCAGCGAATTTGCGCAGCAGGGCGTGGATTATCTCATCATCAATGGCGGGGATGGAACGGTCCGCGATGTCCTCACCGCAGCGGCTCCTGTGTTCGGGGATAAGATGCCGCTTCTGGCCGTTCTGCCCAAGGGCAAAACCAATGCGCTTAACGTCGATCTGGGCGCGCCCAAGGACTGGAATGTGAGCGATGCGATTGCGGCCTTGGAAAGCGGCGGGCGATGCAAACGGCGTCCGCTCGAAATAACCCAGCTCGGCGAGGATAACAGGGCGAGCGCGCCGGTGCGCGGGTTTATTCTGGGCGCGGGCGCATTCACGCTCGGCACTCAGGCCGGGCAAAGCGCGCATAGTCTGGGGTTTTTCAATTCGCTGGCTGTGGGCGCGACCACACTATGGGGCATATTGCAGGCCTTGTTCGGCACGGATCGCAATCCGTGGCGGCGCGGGGTTGCGATGCAATTTATTCTGCCAGGAACTGATGGCGACAAGGATACGCAAGAGCTGGCGCATTCGGGTTTTGGCGGGGCTGACCGGCGCGCGGTCGCCCTGGCGACAACTTTACGCCGGATGCCGCTGGGGGCGAAGCCGTTCGGGCCAGAGCGTGAGGGGTTGAAACTGGCGGTGATGGACAAGCCGCGCCGCCGTTTGCTGGCGGTTTTGCCGCTGGTGGTGACCGGCTGGCAATCGCCATGGCTGGCGCGCGCCGGGCTTCATCAAACAGCGCCGGCAAGTTTCGAGCTGACCATTGGCGATGCCTTTATTCTGGATGGAGAGGCGTTTCCTGCTGGGCGTTACCGGGTGACCCAAGGGCCCGAGCTTACCTTTGTGATCGCCTGATGCGCCATGATCGGCAAAGGCAAGAGGGGCCGCTGGGCGATGGTGCGCAAAGCGGTTTGAGCCTGCGTATTGCGGAACAATTGCAAGCCGCGCCGCGCGCCGAGGTGAGCGCATTTGCGCGGATGCTGGCTGAGGAAGCGGGCGCTGATGCAGCGCTTTTTTATGGCTCCAATCTGCGCACCGGATCGCTTGAAGGGGTGCTTGATTTTTACCTCTTGATGCCCGGCGCGCAGCAAGCCGCGATCTGGCCCGAGGTAAGCTACCGCGAATGGACGCAGGAGGGGCGCGTGCTGCGGGCCAAGATTGCGACGATGAGCTTGGCAAAATTTGCTGAGGCGGCGGCGGGCCGCTCGCGCGATACCACCATTTGGGCGCGCTTCGTTCAGCCAAGCGGACTGGTTTTTGCGCGCCATGACGAAGCCGCAAACGATGTTCGCGCAGCCTTGGCGGCGGCGGCGATCACCGCCAGCAGGCTGGCGGCGGCTTTGGGGCCGCAGTCGGGCGAGGCGGAGGAATTTTGGCGGGCGCTATTCCAGGAGACATACAGGGCTGAATTCCGCGTCGAGGCGCCCGGGCGCGAGGATACGATATTGGCCAATAATCCTGACCATTTCAGCGGGCTTTTGCCGCTGGCATGGATGGCTGAGGACGGCTCTGAGGCCCCGCGCAATCGGCTGGATTTTGAATGCAATATGAGCGCCGGAGAGGATGGCGGACGGGCCATTTTGACGCCTCATATGACGCGGCAAGAACGGCACATGACCCTGCGTTGGTGGGCTCGCTGCCGGCGCTATGGCAAGGCGCTTAACATTGCCCGCTTGGCCAAGGCGACCACGACTTTCGAGGGCGCGTCAGCTTATGCAGCGTGGAAATTGGAACGGCACTCTGGGATTGAGCTGGAGGTTACCCCGTTTCGCGAACGTCATCCTTTGCTTGCGATGCCGGGGGCGGCGCTGGAATATTGGCGAGCGAAGCGAAAACGGCGCGGGTGAACCGGCCTTTTTGCAAAACGGCTGATCTTCGCGAAACCTCTTGCGCTAGGGCATATTGCCTAGCGGTAGCGCATATTAATAGTGATTGATTCCAGCCCGTTCACGGTGAAGCGGGTTTTCTTATAGCTTGGTTTGCCCAGGTTGAAGATATTGAGGCTGGGGTTGTTCGACATCGCTCCGCCATCGGTCGACAAATCGGTCTTGCCATTGCCATTGACATCATGGCGCACGGCAATTCCGTAAACGCCATTGGCCGGCAAAGGCATGCAAAAGCGCATCGTACCCGCCCTTGCAGGCGCCTCGATCCGGTAAATCCAGCGGCCTTTTTCAAGCCAATCCTGCTTCGTGCCGCGATAGCTTTGGACGCGGATAACCCCGGCTGAGCGCGAGATATTGTTAATCGTCACCCAGACGCCGGGCGATCCGGCGCGGCAGCGGGAGGTATCATGGCTGATTTTCTGGCGATATTGGGCCTGCGCCGGTGCTTCGGCCACCAAGCCGCCCGCGACCAAAAGGCTAAACGCCGTCAGAAAAGATACCCAATTTTTCATGGCAGAAACTATCTTTTATTCCCTCATCTATGCTTGCCAAGAGGGCGAGATGCTCTCGTCCGGGCAAGCCCGCGCTTTTTATACTGCGCGATATTCCATAGGGTTATAGCCGGTTTGCGGTGAATTATAGCTGAATTTGGCACCATGCTGCGGTTCAGCCGCCGCCGCAAGACCGGTGGAAAAGGTTTTGCTGCGGCCTGTTCACCTTGCAATGCCCCGCGTATCGATCAGCGCTCAGGCGCTTATTGAAGGGAATATGCCATTGGCTGGCCCGCTGATCTCACCATCAATCCTGTCAGCTGATTTTGCCCGGCTGGGCGAGGAAGTGCGCGCGATTGACGCAGCCGGCGCTGATTGGGTGCATATCGATGTGATGGACGGGCATTATGTGCCCAATATCACCATCGGCCCGGATGTGGTGAAGGCCTTGCGTCCGCATACAGACAAAACCTTCGATGTGCATTTGATGATCGCGCCAGTTGATCCTTATCTTGAGGCTTTCGCCGAGGCGGGCGCGGATATTATTACCGTCCATCCCGAGGCGGGTCCGCATATTCACCGCAGTTTGCAAGCCATTCGCGCTCTTGGGAAAAAGGCCGGCGTTGTGCTCAACCCCGGAACGCCGGTGGAGGCGCTCGATAATCTGCTCGATCTGGTTGATCTTGTGCTGGTGATGAGCGTCAATCCCGGATTTGGCGGCCAGAGCTTTATCCGGTCCCAATTGGCCAAGATTGCAGCGATCCGCACCCGGATTGAGGCAATCGGGGGCGGCATTCACCTAGAGGTGGATGGCGGGGTCAATCCTGAAACCGCCAAGCTGTGTGTTGAGGCCGGCGCCGATGTCTTGGTCGCAGGCTCGGCGACTTTTAAAGGCGGGCCAGATCACTATGCGGCCAATATTGCGGCACTGAGAGGCATTTCATGAGTTCCAAGCCGAAGCTCGATGAAGAGCTGCCCGATGAAAAGCTTGATGAGCGGGCCCGCGAGAAATCAACGCCAGAGAAATCAGTGCCAGAGAAATCAGTGCGAGAGAAAACGGCGCCAGAATTGGCTTTGGGAACCGAGGCTAAACGCGCCCCGGGCAAAGCCGGTGACAGCGCCTCTGCCTTGCCTTTGCCTCAGGGCAATGATGAAGGGGCAGCTTTGGCGGATGCTGAGGAGGGGACGCGGCCGCGCGAGGCCGAGGCTTATCCTCAGCCTGCCATCGAGGCCATTGCGCTAGAGCCGGGCCGATCCCTAGTGGCGGCCGATTTTGCCCCGCCGCGCACCGGCATGATCGATGCCAGTCTGCGCCTCGCATACCGTTTGGGCATTCCCGGATCGTTTCTTTCCGCGCCTTTCCGTAAGCCAGTGGCACCGCGCCTATTGGCCACGGTTACCGGCGGCGTGCCGGGCCACCGCGCACGCGGCGTTGCCTTGCGGGCCGGACATTTCTTGATCCGGGGTTTGCGCTTGCCGATCGCGCAAGTCGATTGGGCGGGTAATGTCCATCATCCAGAACCTTTTGCCCGCACCATTCACGGCTTTTCATGGCTCAGCGATTTGGCGGCCAGCGCGCCGCGCGAGCAATGCGTTCCCTTGGCGGAGCGGATTTTGAGCCATTGGCTAGAGGCCAATGAGACCCCGGCAAAAGGCCCTGTGTGGACCGTGGAGCGGATGGGGCAGCGCTTGCTTGCGTGGCTGGTTCACGGGCCGATAATCTTGTCGGATGGCACGCCCGGCCTGCGCCGCAAAGCGCTGGGTTCCATGAGCGAGACCGCGCGTTTGCTTGATCGCAAGGTCAAGGATGCCAATGACACGCTGGAGGCGCTGACGGGATGGTGCGCGATTGTTGCCGCCGGACTGCTGCTTCCTGAAGGGCGCGCGCGGCGTCTCTATGGCGAGCGCGGTTTGCTCAAAGCGCTGGGCGATGCGGTGAGCGATGATGGCGGCGTCCTGTCGCGCAGCCCGCTTGCGCAAATGGAAGCGATTGCTTTGCTGGTTGATTTGCGCGGCTGTTACGAGGCGGCTGAGGCAGAGCCGCCGCAAGCGATTGAAACCATGCTGGGCATGCTGGTCCCGCCGCTCTTGGCGCTCAGGCATGGTGATGGCGGGCTGGGCTCTTGGCAAGGCAGCGGGGCAACCAATGCCGAGGATCTCGAACGGCTGATTACCGCCAGCCGGATCCGTACACGGCCGGGCAAGGATATGCGCCAATGGGGCTATCAGCATGTCAAGGCGGGCAAGACCATTTTGCAATTTGACGCAGCACCTCCGCCGCGCGTGCATCACGCCCGGTTTGGCTGCGCCTCGACCTTGGCGTTTGAACTCTCCTCTGCTCAGCAGCGGATCATCGTCAATTGCGGGGGCGCGGCGCTGTCGGGCGGGCAAACGCCGGTCCGCATTGAGCAGGGGCTGCGCGGGACGGCGGCGCATTCGGCATTGGTGCTTGACCATACCAATTCGACGGCGGTTCTGATCAAGGGCCAGATCGGCAAGGGCGTTGAGGAAGTGGATATCACGCGCGGCGAGATGTCCTCGCCCAAAGGCCGCAGCGCGACCCGGCTGGAGGCAACGCAAGACGGCTACAGTGCGCGTTTTGGCTTGCTGCATCGGCGAATCTTGATTCTGTCGGATGATGGCGAGGAATTGCGCGGCGAAGACATCCTCGAGCCGGTCGGCAAACGGGGCAAGCGCGGCAAGGTTGGCTGCGCCATCCGGTTCCATCTGGGGCGCGGTATCGACATTGGCATTTCCGATGATGAGCGCGGGGCTGGTCTCGCTTTGCCCGACGGCAGCTATTGGCAATTTCGTCTCGGCGGCGAGGCCGGTGCGGCCAAGACCGTTATTGAAGAAAGCTTGTGGGTAGACGGCGATGGCTGTCCGCATCCGATCCAGCAATTGGTGGTCGAAGGACTGATCGCGCGGACCGGGGCAACCTTCCCCTGGCTGCTTAAGAAAATGGGGTAGAAATTTAGGTGAGCGACGTGGTGATCAAGCGGGCTTTGCTGTCCGTTTCGGATAAGAGCGGTTTGGCTGAATTGGGCCAGACATTGGCGAGCAAAGGCGTCGAGCTGGTCTCAACCGGCGGCACCGCCAAAGCGCTCAGGGATGCTGGATTGACGGTGCGCGATATCTCTGAGTTGACCGGCTTTCCTGAAATGATGGATGGGCGGGTGAAAACGCTGCATCCCAAGGTTCATGGCGGCCTCTTGGCGGTGCGCGACAATGACGAGCATGTGGCCGCGATGGAGGCTCATGCGATTGGCGCGATTGATCTGGTGGTGGTCAATCTTTATCCCTTCGAGGCAACCGTTGCCAAGGGCGCTGCGCGCGAAGAAGTGATCGAGAATATCGATATTGGCGGCCCCTCGATGGTCCGCTCTGCGGCCAAGAATCACGGCTTTGTGACGATTGTCACTGATCCTGAAGATTATGATGATTTGGCGAGCGAGCTGGATGCCAATAACGGGGCCACCAGCGCAGCTTTTCGTATTCGCATGGCGGGCAAGGCCTATGCCCGCACCGCCGCTTATGATGCTGCGATTGCCAATTGGTTTGCCTTTGGCGATGCGTTCACGCATCCGCTGGGCACAGAGGCCTTGCAAGCGACGCCATTTCCCCAGACCATGCCGCTGGCCTTTGGCCGCGGGGATGTCCTGCGTTATGGCGAGAACCCGCATCAGGCCGCCGCTGCTTACATGCCGCAAGTGATCGGGGCGAGGGGCGTGCCCCAAGCTGAGCAATTGCAAGGCAAGGCGCTCAGCTACAACAATTTGAACGATGCGGATGCTGCGCTGGAATTGGCCGCAGAATTTGACGGCCAAGACCCGGCGGTCGTGATCGTAAAGCACGCCAATCCTTGCGGCGCGGCGCAGGCGAGCACTCTGCTGGATGCGTGGGAGGCCGCGCTCCAATGCGATAGCGTTTCGGCCTTTGGCGGGATTGTCGCGGTCAATTGCGAATTGGACGGAGCGACGGCTGCGGCCATTGCCAAAATCTTCACCGAAGTGGTGATTGCCCCGAAGGTGAGCGAGGCGGCCAGAGCGGTTTTTGCCAAGAAGAAAAACCTGCGCATTCTGGAATGCGGCGGCTTGCCCGATGCGCGCCGGAGCGGGTTTGTCATGAAAACCATCGCTGGGGGCATGTTGCTGCAGGGCCGTGACAATGCCGCTATTACTCAGGCGGATTTGAAAACCGTCACCAGCCGCGAGCCGAGCCCGCAAGAGCTGAAAGATTGCCTGTTCGCCTGGACGGTTGCGCGGCATGTCAAATCCAACGCGATTGTCTATGCCAAGAACGGGGCGACCGCCGGGATTGGCGCGGGCCAGATGAACCGGCGCGACAGCTCGCGGATCGCCGCAATGAAAGCGGCAGAAGCGGCTGAGACTTATGGCTGGGAGCGTCCGCGCACGCATGGCAGCGCGGTCGCCTCGGATGCGTTTTTCCCCTTTGCCGACGGCTTGCTGGCAGCAGCGGAGGCGGGCGCAACCGCGATTATCCAGCCGGGCGGATCGATCCGCGATGAAGAGGTTATTGCCGCCGCGAATGAGGCTGGATTGGCGATGGTCTTCACCGGCATGCGGCATTTCCGGCATTAGCGGGCGGCGCCGCTGCGCGGTAGCCGGCTTGCTGCTATTTTAAGTCCTTAGCTCGGCGCGCGGCTTGTTTGGCGTGCACAGCAGGCTTGGGCTGCATCCACCGATTGGCGCGCTGCGTAGCTTTCTTGAAAACCGCAAAATGAACCGCGGTGCTTGGCGGCGTTAACGCCAATGAAAAGCGCGGGTCTTATGGTCAGGAAAGGATGCGGGACCAGCGCCAAATTCGCCACCTATGTGCTGGCCATATGAAAGCGTGAGGATTGGCAATTGCTTACCCCCTTGTAACTTTGCGCAAGGTGATGACGAAAGACCTGATATGAAAACCACTATTTCTCTTCTGCGCTCAAGCCTGTTCGGCTATTTCGCGATCGGATTTCTGGCGGGCGGGTTAGGCGCAGCGTTCAGCAATGACGTGCTTTATCAATCGCTGGTCGGCGTGGTTTTGTGATCTTAGTGACAAGCGTGAAGGCTCTATGACGCGAATTTTCAAATCCCCCGCAATGTTCCAAAAACTGGCCATGAAAAACAAATCCGGCAAGCTTGCGCTGGCCAGCGCGGCGGCGCTGCTTTTGTCAGCCTGTCAGGATCAGGCCGTTGCCAGCGAAAGGGTGGTGCTGGCGCCTGTCGCAGAACGAGCAGCGCAAGAGGGTGCCGGGCTTAAGACGGCGATCTTTGCGGGGGGCTGTTTTTGGGGTGTTGAGGCGGTCTTTAGCCATATGAAAGGCGTTCATAGCGCGGTTTCAGGCTATCACGGCGGAACGCGTCAGCAAGCCGATTACAAGCTGGTTTCATCGGGTCTTACCAATCATGTCGAAGCGGTGCGGATCACCTATGATCCCAAGATCGTGCGCTATGATCAATTGCTGCGGGTGTTCTTCTCGGTTGTGGCTGATCCGACTTTGCGCAATCGCCAAGGTCCGGATCGCGGCCCGCATTATAATGCCGCTCTGATCCCGCTTTCCAGTGAACAGCGCGCGGTGGCACGCAGCTATTTGGCGCAAATGCAGGCATCGGGCAAATGGAGCCGGCCGATTGTGACCGGCATTTCGCCTGCTCGCCGATTCTATCCGGCGGAAACCTATCATCAGGATTTTGCCGACAAGAATCCGCGCCATCCCTATATTTTGCGCTGGGACGCACCCAAAGTGGCGGCGCTTCAGCGGCTTTATCCAGGCTTCTACCGGGCCAGCTTTAAGCGCGATTAAGCCGCGTATTGGGCCGTGTATTGGGGCGCGTATTGGGGCGCGTTTGGCCCCTTGCAAGTCCATCGGGCAGGCCTTAGTTTCGCGCGCATGGCAAGCACACAGACAGCGCAGCACGCGCACCGCGAACATTCCGGCAAAGAACTGATCGAGGCGGCTGAGGAAGCGCTGGTCAGCTCTGGCGAGCAATGGACCGGCATGCGCAGTTCTGTGTTTGAGGAATTATGCGCGCACGACCGGCCTGCCTCGGCTTATGATATTGCCGACAATCTTTCGCGCACGCGGGGCAAGCGGGTCGCTCCCAACAGTGTGTACCGCATTCTCGACCTGTTCGTGCGCAACAATCTGGCCAACCGGATTGAGAGCGCCAACGCCTATATTGCCAACAGCCATCCCGGCTGCCGGCATGATTGCATCTTTTTGATCTGTGATGATTGCGGCAAGGCGCGCCACTTGGATGATGAGCAGGTGACCGGCGCTCTGCGCGATGCGGGCCGTAATGCCGGCTTTGCCGCGGTTCGGCCCGTGGTGGAGCTGCGCGGGCTGTGCGAAAGCTGCGCTGAGTGATTCGCGGGTTTTGACGACGAAACGTGCATATTTATCGATAAAGCGTTCATCGACAGTTTTGGTTTTGGCGTGTAGAGCAGTGGTATGACAGAAAGTTCTCGCACCAAGCCGCAAACGCCATTGCTCGATCAGGTTGATACCCCGGTGGATTTGCGCCGGCTTTCGCAAGATCAGCTGCGGCAATTGTCTGATGAATTGCGCACCGAGATGATTGATGCGGTGGGCAGTACGGGCGGCCATCTGGGCTCGGGGCTGGGCGTGGTGGAGCTGACGGTGGCGCTCCATTATGTGTTTAATACGCCCGAAGACCGGCTGATCTGGGATGTGGGACATCAGGCCTATCCGCATAAAATTCTGACCGGTCGGCGAGACCGCATTCGCACTTTGCGCGCGGGCGGCGGCTTATCCGGTTTTACCAAGCGCAGCGAAAGCGAATATGATCCTTTCGGGGCGGCGCATAGCTCAACCTCGATTTCAGCGGCTCTGGGCTTTGCGGTGGCCAATAAACTCGGTGATCAGCCGGGCCGAGGGATCGCAGTGATCGGTGACGGCGCGATGAGCGCTGGCATGGCCTATGAAGCGATGAACAATGCCGAGCAGGCGGGCAATAGGCTGGTCGTGATCCTCAATGACAATGATATGTCGATTGCTCCGCCGGTTGGGGGCTTGTCGGCCTATCTCGCGCGGATGGTCTCCTCCAGCGAGTATCTTGGTCTGCGTTCGCTCGCATCCAAAGTGGTCAAGAAAATGAGCCGCCGGGTCCATTCAACGCTCGACAAGGCCGAAGGGTTGACCCGCGGGATGGTAACCGGGGGCACTTTGTTCGAAGAGCTGGGGTTTTATTACGTCGGCCCGATTGACGGGCATAATCTCGACCATCTTTTGCCGGTGCTCGAAAATGTTCGCGATAGCGAGCAAGGCCCGGTTCTGGTCCATGTCGTCACCACCAAGGGCAAAGGGTATGAGCCTGCTGAAAACAGCGCAGACAAATATCACGGCGTGCCCAAATTTAATGTCGTCACCGGCGAGAAAGCCAAATCCGCCTCTGGCCCGCCTGCCTATCAGAATGTTTTTGGCGATACGCTGGCTAAGCTCGCTGAAACGGACAAACGGATTTGTGCGATCACCGCTGCCATGCCCAGCGGTACGGGTGTTGACCGTTTCGCCAAGGCTCATCCCGAGCGCGCCTTTGATGTCGGGATCGCGGAACAGCACGGAGTGACCTTTGCGGCTGGATTGGCCGCGCAAGGTATGCGGCCGTTTGCCGCGATTTACTCCACTTTCCTGCAGCGTGCCTACGACCAAGTGGTGCATGATGTCGCGATCCAGAACTTGCCGGTGCGCTTTGCCATTGACCGGGCTGGATTGGTGGGCGCGGACGGCGCGACCCATGCCGGCAGTTTCGATATCACTTACCTCGCCGCCCTGCCCAATATGGTGGTTATGGCCGCTGGCGACGAGGCCGAGCTGGTTCATATGACTTATACCGCGGCCGAATATGACGATGGGCCGATCGCGCTGCGCTATCCGCGCGGTGGCGGTGTCGGCGTAGCGCTGCCCGAGACCCCGCAAAAACTTGCTATCGGCAAGGGACGCATGGTGCGCGAGGGAAGCAAAATCGCCATTTTGTCGCTCGGCGCGCGCCTGTCAGAAGCGCTCAAGGCGGCTGAACAATTGGAAGCTAAGGGTCTCTCCACCAGCGTGGCTGACCTGCGTTTTGCCAAACCGCTCGATACCGAGCTGATTGAACGGCTGATGCGCAGCCATGAGGTGGTGCTGACAGTTGAGGAAGGCGCGATCGGCGGCCTTGGGGCGCATGTCCTGACTTTTGCCAGCGATCAGGGGCTAACCGATACGGGCCTCAAGGTCCGCACTTTGCGCTTGCCTGATGTGTTTCAGGATCAGGATGCACCGGACAAGCAATATGCTGAGGCCGGGCTTGATGCAGAGGGGATTGTCTCAGCGGCGCTGAAGGCCTTGCGGCACAATTCAGCGGGCATTGAAGAAGCGCGGGCCTAGCTGGGAGGGGCCAATTTCTTCACTGGCAGGCGGGACCTCACGGACAGTGCCCTGCCGCATTGCCTTCGGCCCCTCACTTTCGGCCTATCACCTTTGGCCCATCACTTTCGGCCCATTACCTTCGGACGCGCGCCAAGGCGGCGATTTGCGCTGCCCGGCGGACATCGGCTCTGATATTGTTTGATGCCGCGGGCTTAAGGAAGCAGGGCTCTTGCGCGGTGCAGCGGCGCAGCGGCAGGGTAAACTGCTGAACCGCCGCCGCCTCCGATAGATCAGGCGTTTTGGCCATAGCGCCGGGATTGGCTTCTGCGCCTACTTCGG
>CAZDHB010000011.1:50360-52334 GCA_964505255.1 uncultured Porphyrobacter sp. | reverse complement strand
CCTCCCATGGCGCGGTATATTTTCATCACCGGCGGCGTGGTTTCCTCGCTCGGCAAAGGTCTCATGGCGGCAAGTCTCGCGGCGCTTCTTCAGGCGCGCGGTTACAAGGTCCGTATCCGAAAATTCGATCCCTATCTCAATGTCGATCCGGGCACGATGAGCCCTTATCAGCACGGCGAGGTTTATGTCACCGATGACGGGGCAGAAACCGATCTCGATCTCGGCCATTACGAGCGTTTCACCGGTGTCAGCGCGCGTCAGGCGGACAATGTCACCTCGGGCCGCATCTATCAGGATATCATCGCGCGGGAGCGGCGCGGCGATTATCTAGGGGCAACGGTCCAGGTCATTCCGCATGTGACCGACGCGATCAAGCAATTCGCTTTGGATGAACAGGAAGATCTGGATTTCATCCTGTGCGAGATTGGCGGGACGGTCGGGGATATCGAAGGATTGCCGTTTATGGAGGCGATCCGCCAACTGAGGAACGAGTTGGAGCCGCGCCAGACGCTTAGCGTGCATGTCACTCTGGTGCCGTACATCGCTGCTGCGGGTGAGCTTAAAACCAAGCCGACACAGCATTCTGTGCGCGAACTTGCCGCTTTGGGGATCAAACCCGATATTCTTTTGTGCCGGGCCGAACATGAAATTCCCGAGGGTGAGCGGCGCAAGATAGCGCAGTTTTGTAATGTCCGGCCCGAGGCAGTTATTCCAGCGCTGGATGCATCCTCGATTTACTCCGTGCCTTTGCAATATCATGCCGAAGGCCTCGATGAAGAGGTGCTCAAGGGGTTCGGCATTGATGATGCGCCCGAGCTTAATCTGTCGCGCTGGTATGATGTGGTCGACCGCCATTCCAATCCCGAGGGCGAGGTTACGATCGGCGTTGTGGGCAAATATGTCGGCCTGCAGGACGCTTATAAATCCTTGAATGAGGCGCTGACCCATGGCGGGATGGCGCACCGGGTCAAAGTCAATATCAAATGGATCGACGCCGAAATATTTGAGCAGTCCGATGCCGACATCACCGCTCAGCTAGAGCCGATGCACGGCATTCTGGTGCCGGGCGGCTTTGGAGAGCGCGGCTCTGAAGGCAAAATCGCCAGTGTGCGCTTTGCCCGGGAACGCGGCGTGCCCTTCTTTGGGATCTGCCTCGGCATGCAAATGGCTTGTATCGAGGCGGCACGCGATGCCGGGATCGAGGCAGCCTCTTCAACAGAATTTGGCGACACGCAAGAACCGGTGGTGGGCATCATTACTGAGTGGATGACGCAGGAAGGGCTCGAAAAACGCGAAAGCGGCGGCGATATGGGCGGCACCATGCGTTTGGGCGCTTATCCCGCCAAATTATCGGGCAACAGCCATGTGGCTCAGATTTATGGCGGAGCGGACATGATATCGGAACGCCACCGCCACCGATATGAGGTCAATTCCGCCTATATTCCCAAGCTGGAAAGCAATGGGCTGACATTTTCGGGCATGTCCCCTGATGGCTTATTGCCAGAGATTGTCGAGCGGGGTGACCATCCGTGGTTTGTCGGTGTTCAATTCCACCCTGAATTGAAATCCAGACCCTTTGATCCGCATCCATTGTTCGCCGGTTTTATCGGGGCCGCTTTGGATCAGGCGCGTTTGGTTTGATGCGCTTTATTGCGCCTGCGCCGCTTCAGAGAGCCGGTTTTATGATGGGCCAGTATTAGGGGTCATTTTTGAGGGGCAACAGATTGTAGGGATATAGGGTAGAGTGCTTGGTTGATGGTTCAAGACTTGTTGTCTTGCCTTGACTATCAATTGGGCTGTTCGGATGGCACAGGTCATCCGTATCTGCCAGCACGGCATACAAGCATGCTTCGGTTCTGGGTGTCTTCTGCGACCCTGATGCCTCAAAAACGAAGCTTGTCGGTGTTCAATTGGGAATGCCGTTTTGGGGGGCTACCATCTGCGGGAGCCCCCCAATTCATTTCAGCAATTTGG
>CAZDHB010000011.1:30916-50260 GCA_964505255.1 uncultured Porphyrobacter sp. | reverse complement strand
ATGGTTTTGGGCTTCATCGCCTCTGGCACTTCGCGCAAGAGATCAATCAGCAGCAATCCATCAACCAGATCAGCGGCCTCAACCCGCACATAATCGGCCAATTCAAAGCGCCGCTCGAACCCGCGATTGGCAATGCCGACATGCAGCATATCACCGCTTGTCTCTTCGGCTTTCTTCTTGCCTTGCACGGTTAGCAGGTTTTGCTGAGCGGTGATTTCGAGATCATCGCGGCTAAATCCGGCGACTGCGAGAGTGATCCGGTAACGGTCTTCGTCGCGCCGCTCGATATTAAAGGGGGGGTAATTGTCGCCTGTGTTGTTGCGCGCGTGATTTTCGAGCAAGTCAAAAACGCGGTCAAAACCAACGGTGGAACGGCGATAGGGGGTTAAATCGATACGGTTCATAGCGTAAAAATCCTCTTTTTGAGCAATTCTAAGTTTCGCAATTTTAGATCTCACAAGGCCCGCAAACCGGCACCCTGCTTGATAATTATGCCAAACACGCCATCTTGGCCGCGTTTGACAGTTACGAAATAAGAGGCCGCCGCGGCATTTTCAAGGTTTTCAGGCGGCGTCACACCAGCGATTGTGTTCAATGAGGAAATCCATGTCCGGTCCCAAAATCACCATCTACACGAAATTCCATTGCGGGTTTTGCACAAGAGCCAAACAATTGCTCAGCAGCAAAGGCGTCAGCTTTGAAGAGCATGACATAACGATGGGCGGTCCCAAAAAGGCAGAAATGCTCGAAAAAGCACCTGAGGCCCGCACGGTTCCGCAAATCTTCATCGGGAATACCCATGTTGGTGGCAGTGACGATCTGGCAGCGCTAGAGCAATCGGGCGAACTCGACGCATTGCTTTCTGCGTAAACCAGATCATGACCAAGATTGCCGTCCTGCAAATGACCTCGGGAATTGATCCTGAGCAGAATTTTCGCCTGATCGCAGAGGCGGCAGAGCAGGCCAAGCAGGGCGGGGCGGTTATGCTCTTCACGCCTGAGATGAGCCTTTTGCTTGATCAGAAAAGGGCGCGGGCTACCGGTCATATTGTACATCAGGAAAATTCGGAATTTCCGGCGAAGTTTCAAGCGCTTGCAGACGATTTAGAGATATGGATCAGCGTGGGGCTTCCGGTTCGCATTGATCAGGAGAGCGGGGCCCAGAGCGGGGCCAAGAGTGGTGACGGGGCGCGTTTCGCCAATCGCCAATGGCTCTTTGCACCGGGCGCCGTAAGTCCGCATCACTATGACAAAATCCATATGTTTGATGTGGAACTGTCCAATGGGGAATTCTGGCGCGAAAGCTCTGCATATAGGCCGGGCACAAAAGCCGTCAGCCTGCCCGATACGCCGGTGGGCCGGCTAGGGCTGACGATATGTTATGACTTACGTTTTCCAGCTTTGTTCGAGGCTTTGGGCAAGGCACAATGCGATGCCATAACGGTGCCTGCAGCGTTCACCGTGCCAACCGGCGCGGCGCATTGGGAAGTCATGCTGCGGGCCCGCGCGATTGAGGCCAGCGCCTATATCATCGCCCCTGCGCAAGTGGGAACGCATGAAGATGGCCGGACAACGTATGGCCACAGCCTAGTGGTGGATCCATGGGGCGATATCATTCTCGATCTGGGTGGGGAGGAGCCCTCACTGGGCTTTGCCGAGATTGATTTTAACCGGATCGCAGAGGTTCGGCGTCAAATTCCCAGCCTTGCCAATCGCCGAGAAATCCTCACATAGGCTCCTGTCATGATCGTTTTTGACCTCATTTGCGATGAATCGCACACTTTTGAAGGCTGGTTTGCCTCGTCCGGTGACTTTGAGCAGCAGTGCGCTGAGGGTTTGGTGTCTTGTCCTATCTGCGGCAGCGAGGCCGTCACTAAAGCGCCCATGGCCCCTGCGGTACCTGCCAAAAGCAATGCGAGAAATGATCTGCCAAGCGCGCAGCCTGCCGCTAGCGCCGAAAGCGCCGACAAGATCGAGGCTGAGAAAACTGCGAGCGCACATCCGGTCGCTAATCAGCCTATGCCGCCTGCCGTCGCGCAAGCCTTTGCTCAGCTAGCAAAAGCTCAGGCAAAAGCGCTTGAGAAAAGCGAATATGTTGGCAGCAAGTTTGCCGAAGAAGCGCGCTCGATGCATTACGGCGAAAAAGATGCAGCGCCAATCCATGGGCATGCCACCCGCAAAGAAGCCGAAGACCTCGTTGATGAAGGGGTCGCGGTTGCGCCGCTGATTGTGCCGGTTTCCCCGCCAGAAGAACTTAATTGATAGAGCTCAACTGATTGCGCCTGAGCGATAGCTTGCTAAAGCAGCGGGGACGCGCCCGTAGCTCAGTCGGATAGAGCACCAGATTCCTAATCTGGGGGCCACAGGTTCGAATCCTGTCGGGCGCACCATCGCATCTCAATCAATTGTCGCGCTCCAAGTGTTGCCCGGCCCTTGGCTGATAGAGCAATCCATACCATAGCACTGCGACAGGGCATTATTGTAGCTTTGCATGCTTTGCATAACTTGCTGATTGATACTGTTTGCTTGGCCCATCATTTGCATCATTTGAATATGCGTTTGAATATATCCGACCATCCATGTGTTGACATATTGTGCCAATTTGAACGTCGCTTCTTGAGGGGCAAGGCTGCCATATTTATCCATTGCATTCACGCCCGCCGGGACATCTTGATTGAGCCATGCGATGGCAATGGGTGCCCCGCCGCCCAGCTTTTTGAACTGGTTATTGGGCGCCATGAAAACATGAGGAGTATGGCAATATGGATCGGTGCCGCATACGGCTTTTCCGCTCCAGACGTAGGCGATCGCCTTTGCGGGCTGCCCGCCAAGGGTTCCCTCATACATAAAGGTTGTGATTGCGGAGCGTGGATGCCCGTCAATTGTCCGTACGAATTCCCGATTGCCGCTGCTCTCTGCTTTGTAAACGGCGCCTCTAAATCCGCTCATGCTCAAGATGTCCTCAGTGGCTGCACGCGGGGTCGGCTGCATGCTCTTTTCATAGAATAGCCGCGCCCCTTGGTAGGAGGGATGCCTCGGTATGAGCATTTTACGCTGGCTAGGGCGGGCTGGCGCGCGCTCGCGCCAATTGGCAAGACTGGTGCTCCCATCGCCAAGTTCGATGCGTTTCACTACAACATCAGGTGATTGGCGTTCTTGAGATGCCAATTGAAAAGAGTTCGTTTGCGTCAAGCCTTGTTGCGCCGACGCCAAAACCATTGTCCCAAAAACCGCAGACAGATAGAAACGCCGCGCTTTGGTGCTGATAGGCAAAAACATCGCTATCTCCCCTTGTTAATGACTTCCCGCCTAGAAGACGTGAGGCGGCGAGGAGTTTAACCGAATTTCCTTTCAGCGTAAAACGCCAGCGCCGCAACAACCAGCGATGCGAGCAAAAGGCCTGCGCATACGGCGCCCCATCCGCCCCACGCATAGATACTGGTCCCAAGGATGCTGCCGAGCCCGCCTCCGATAAACATGGTCACGACATAAACGGTCGTCAGCCTTGTCCGAATATCCGGCGCCAAGGCCAAAAATGTCATCCGGTTGGTCACATCAATCCCTGGCCCGGCGAGATTCATGATCAGCAGCGGAACGATCAGCGTCCAAATACTCGCGCCCAGCGGATAGAACAGGCACGCGCCTGTAAGCTGGATCAATGTGAGAAAGCGCCGCGCCTTGCGCGGGCCGATGCGGTCTGCCGCCCGGCCAATTCTGGGTGTAGAGAACACCGCTATCGCAGCAACTCCGGCCAGCATCCCAACAGAATCCACCGAATATCCCATTGCCTCGCTCGTGAGGTAAAGCGCCATCGCCAGCCAGCTGAAGGTGAACATGCCGAAGTTCAGCGCCTGAATGGCAGCGCTCACGAAAATTTCGCGGTGCCGCAAACCAAGGGTGATGACCGAGCGCAGCAATTGGCGGTAAGCCATCGGCTGATCTTGCCGCTTCGCTCCGGCATTCGGCGACGCGGCAGAGCGCATGCTGATCGGCAGCGATAAGGTCGTCACCAGCATTAATCCGCTTGCCCCGATATAGACGCTGCGCCAACCCAGATACTCCGTCATGAAACCGGCTCCAACGCGGGCGATCAAAAGCCCTGCGATGATACCCGTTGTCAGCAAAGCGGTGACATGACCAAGCCGTTCTGGCGCCACCCTGCGCGAGGCAAAGGCAGGCAGCAGATAAGGCGCAATGGTGAAAAAGCCGAGCAAGGTTGAGGCGATGGTGAAACTGACAAAATCGGGCGCAAGGGCCATGCCCGCCATCGACAGCGTTTGCGCAGTCACGAAAACAAGGCACAAGCGCTTGTTCGAGAAACGGTCACCCAAAGGCAGCAGCAAAAAGATACCCAGCGCCAGTGCCAATTGATTGAGCGCGGGAACAATCCCGATTGCGGCTTGGCTGACCCCGAAACTGCGCGCTACCTCGCCGATAATGGGGTGAATGTAATAGGCATTGGCGGCAACCACGCCGACCGTCGCGGCGAGCGCATATTCCTGTTTTCGGCTAAGCGCGGCGTGCTGCGTTCCCTGATCCAAAATCCTTTAGTCCAGGAACCCTGATGATTTGGCCATATCGATCACCCCTTGGGCGAGTTCCTGAGGCCGGTCCTCCTGACAAAAATGGCCGCATTTGCTCAGCATTGCATGCGGCTGTCCCTTTGCGCCCTTGATGGGCTTCGCAAGGGCCCCGCCAGCGGACCCCAAAACGGGATCATCCTCGCCGAACAGAGTCAAAAATGGCTGATCGAAAGCGGCAAGCCCCTTCCATGCCTCGATATTGGCCTCGACCCCTTCCATACCAGCCTCCATCGGCACCAATTGCGGGAAGGCGCGGGCACCGGCCTTGTAATCTTCATCGGGGAAGGGCGCGTCGTAGGCGGCAATGACTTCCGCGCTCAGCTCGGATTGGGTTGCCCGGTCAATGATGGCGCCAATGGCGAAGTCTGGCGAGCTTTTGGCGAACTCTTTCCATGCCAAGAAGGCGGGCGTTGCGCCTTTGCCAATCGGCAGGAAGGTGTTGCTGGCGACAACGCAGGCGAACGACCCGGGGTTTTCGCCCACCATCCTGAGGCCGAGCAATCCGCCCCAATCCTGACAAAACAGCGCCGCCTTGCGTGGTTCGGTGGCACTGCGCCACTGTGACAGCCAATCCATATGGCGGGCATATGTGTAAAAGCCTTGCTCGCTGGGCTTGTCGCTTTTGCCAAAGCCAATGAGGTCAGGCGCAAGAACTCTAAACCCGGCATCCACCAAAATGGGGATCATCTTGCGGTAAAGGTAAGACCAGCTTGGCTCCCCATGAAAGAGGAGCACGGGCGGTGCATCTTTGTCCCCTTCATCAAGATAGTGCATGCGGCCGCGATGCCCCTCACCAAGGTCAATTTCGAGCCAGTTTGGCGCAAAATCATAGTCCGGCAAATCGGCAAAGCGTGCCTCTGGCGTGCGTAGAATATCCAAATGTGCTCTCCCTTTTCGTTCAGAGAGAGCCTCTTTTCAACTGAACCCAAGCGTCATTGGCGGATCAGGAAGATGGTTGACCGGGCTTAGTGCCCAGCGGGACTCGCTCTTTGAAAGTGTGCGTAACATAGGGGAACGGAATTTCGATGCCAGCGTCATCCAGCGCGTTTTTGATAGCGCGAATGACTTTGTCCTTGCTTTCCCGTGCTTCGCGCGGCGAGGAACCCGCCCACCAGCGAACCAGAAAATCGACCGAGCTGCTGTTGAATTCCTCGGCAAAGACATCCACGCCTTTTTCCGCATCGATCGTCTCGATCGCTTTCACGGAGCGTAAAATGACGTCGGCCGCATGATCGAGATCCGTGTCATAGCTAACCCCGATCACCACAGAATGGCGGCGACCTTCGGCATCCGTCAGGATTTCAACGGCGTTTTTAAAAATAAGCGAATTGGGAACAATCGTCAGCTCGCCCGAATTCTTGCGAATATGCGTCTCGCGCAGGGTGATATGCTCGACCTTGCCGAAAATCCCCTCGCACTCAATCATGTCGCCAATGCGCATTTTTTCGCGCAGCATGATCAGCACGCCCGCGAGGAAATTCTCGAAAATGTCCTGAAAGGCGAAGCCAATCGCAACTGCGCCTATGCCAAGCCCAGCAAACAGGCTGGCGGGTGAGAGGCCGGGGATTACGACAACCGCAGCTGCAAAAATTCCCAGCAGCCAGATGGCCAATTTGACCAGCGTATCGACTAACGTCTTGAGGCTAGGCCGCATATCCGTTTTGCCAACGAAGCGGTCTGCGATCCGGATGGCAAATCGCGCAACAATCCATGTCAGGAAAAGGACCAGTGCGGCAATCGCGAGGCTGGGCAAAGTGCGCAAGATGCCCTCAGCCATGACCACGAGCTGATTTTTGAGGGTAGCAATGCTGTCAATGCTGCTGGCCATACTATCGCTGGCCAGTTGAGAAACTGTGTTAGTCATGGGGTCCCATTAGCTTCAAAAGCGATCAAAGCCCAGCGGGCTTGGTTAACGATAGGGCTCTCGTCAGACGCTCGGCGATTAGCTGTGTTCGCTGCGCGCTAACTCGTGCAGCCAGTCGGCATGACGGGGCGCTTTTTTGGTCTCGCTCCATTCCTCCAGCATCGCCGGGGCAACGCGTGCCAATTCGTCATATTGCTCTGGCGTTCCGATATCCGCAGTCAGTTCGAGCCGGTGGCCGTTGGGATCAAAGAAATAGATGGATTTGAAAATGCCGTGATGGGTTGGTCCCAATACCTCGATCCCTTGCCCCTCGATATGGGCTTTGGCACTGAGCAGTTCTTCCTCGCTGCCCAGCTTGAGCGCAATATGCTGCACCCATTGCGGGGTATTGGGATCGCTGCCCATATCGGGCTGATGCGGCAATTCAAAAAACGCCAAAATATTGCCGCCGCCCGCATCGAGGAAAATGTGCATGTAAGGATCATATTCGCCGGTTGAGGGCACATGGTCTTCGGCAAAGGCGGTCGTGTAAGACATGCCCAGAATACGCGCGTACCAATCGACCGTTTCCTTCGCATCCTTGCAGCGATAAGCGACATGATGCACGCCTTTGAGGGCCGGGGTTGCAGTGGGTTTGCTCATTGCGCTGGCTCCGCTTCAGTCTTCAGCACCCCGCGGGCAACCTGATCCCGCTCAATGCTTTCAAACAGAGCTTTGAAATTGCCTTCGCCAAACCCGTCATCGCCCTTGCGCTGAATGAACTCGAAGAAAACAGGGCCGATTTGCGCCTCAGCGAAGATCTGCAAGAGCAAACGCGGCGTTCCGCCATCCGTTGTTCCATCAAGCAGGATGCCGCGCATCTTGAGCGCCTCGACGTCCTCTGCGTGACCGGGCAGGCGTTCGTCCAGCATTTCGTAATAGGTCTGGGGCGGGGCGGTCATAAACGGCACGCCCAATTTCTGAAGCCTGTCCCAGCATGTGATCAGATCATCACAAATCAGCGCGATATGCTGAATGCCCTCACCGTTAAAGTCGCGCAGAAATTCCTCGATCTGGCCTTTGCCGCCTTCGCCTTCTTCGTTGAGCGGAATTTTGATCTTGCCGTCGGGCGCCGTTAAAGCCTTAGACGTCAGGCCGGTATACTCGCCCTTGATGTCGAAAAAGCGGATCTCCTGAAAATTGAACAGCGTCTCGTAATAATCCGCCCAATAGGACATGCGGCCGGTGTAAACATTGTGGGTTAGGTGATCGATGAGTTCGAAGCCTGCGCCCTCCGGATGGCGATCAACGCCGGGCAGATATTCGAAATCAATATCATAGATTGACAGACCTTGGCCTTCCTCGTCAGCATAGCGATCAACCAGATAAAGGATCGCCCCGCCAATGCCTCGGATTGCAGGGATGCGCAGCTCCATCGGGCCCGGTTCATTGGCCACTGGCTCTGCGCCCGCTTCAATCAGATGGTCGTAAGCCTTCACCGCATCGCGCACGCGGAAGGCCATCCCGCAAGCAGAGGGTCCGTGTTCGCGCGCGAAATACCAGGCGGCTGAGCGTGGCTCGTAATTGGCGATCAGATTAATCCCGCCTTGACGCCACAATTGCACGTCTTTTGACCTGTGGCTGGCCACATGGGTGAAGCCCATCGCTTGGAATACAGGTTCCAATTGGCCTTTCTCAGGCGCGCAAAATTCGACAAATTCGAAGCCGTCTAAACCTGCTGGGTTGTCAAAAAGGTCGGCCATGGTTTTCCTCTGATTGCAATAGACACCGCATGTGGGTGTAACGCGATATAGTTTCAATAGTTACTAAATACGCCGCTTCTTTGCTCAGGTCAACTTGATCCCGGCTCATGAATTTTCCCAATCAAGTGGCCGAAAAAATCCGCTCCAAAATTCACGCCAAGCTTGAAGCGCGCCCTAAGACCATGCACTTTGGGTGACTAGGGAGCAGAAAAATGATCAATACAAAAGGGATCAATCATATCGCGCTGGTTTGCCGAGACATGCGCGAGACGATGGAATTCTACACCAAAACACTGGATATGCCGCTGATCAAGACGGTTGAATTGCCAGATGGCGGACAGCATTTCTTTTTCGATTGCGGGGGCGGGTCGAGCGTTGCGTTCTTCTGGTGGGGCGATGCGCCCGCAGCGGCGCCGGGCATCGCCTCGGTCAAAAAATTCCCTTTCGATGCAAAGACTGCCGTTGGCTCAATGAACCATTTGGCCTTCCATATGGAAGAGAGCGAATTGGAGGCAGCGCTGACGCGTTTGGCTGAAGCCGGCGTTGAACATACGCCGGTGATCGTCAATCACGACGACAGCAAGGCAGGGATGGCACCTCAAATGCATGACGGCGTTTTTGTTCGCTCTGTCTATTTCACCGATCCAAACGGGATCATGATGGAATTTGCCTGCTTTACCAAAGAATTCACGCCTGAGGATGTCCGCCACGAACCGGCAGCGGCTGCCGAGCCTGCTCGGGAAACTCATGAGAAACCTGATACCAAGGAGCATGTCTAATGCCCCGGCTTCGTGAAGTCCCGCGCGATGAAGCGGACAAAGACGTAGTTCTCCCGCTCTATAATCTGCTGTTTGGAAAGCGGGATCCGGTCTCCGACCCCGGCACCGATACGGGGACAAGAGGCGATTGGTGGACGGTTTTTGCCAATTCTCCCGATACCTTGAAACATGCGGCACAAGGCTTTGCCTATTACCGCAGCGACGCGCGCGCCATTAACCCAGTGCTGAGGGAGTTAGGGCAGACATGGGCGGGCTATGCCACGGGCAGCCAATTTGTATTTTCACAGCATTGCAAATCCCTAAGAGCGCTGGGTGTCGAGGATGCCAAAATCGCAGCCTTGCCCAAATGGCAAATATCCGACTTGTTTTCGGCTCAAGAACGCTTGGTCCTGGCTTATGCCGATTGCCTTGTCTCGCATCAGGGCCGCGTACCCGACAGTCTATTCCAAGAGCTGAGTGCCGAGTTCAGCGATACCGAGCTTCTGGAGCTGACCTACATCACCTGTCTTTATCAAATGCATGCGGTGATGAGCCGCGCGCTGCGGACCGAATTTGATGATCGGGACGAGCCAGTAAAGGAGGTCGCCGCACCAGAAGGGTTTTCTGCCGCAGATTTCCTCGATACGGGCCGTTAGGTAAGAAAAAGACTTGCGTTAATTTGCTGCTCATGATTCAAGGCAGTGATGGCCAATAAACCCGCCAAGACCCGTCAGTTTTTTGCCCGAAAGGAACAGCGGGCACAGTTTCTTATGCTGTGCTTTTTGCTGCTGCTTGGCGGATTGGTGATTGCTGGTCCTTCCGGTCTGCTGACATGGAGCGAGAATCTGCGCCTGCTGGATCAGCGTAAACAGCAAGTCGCTATGCTTGCCGAAGAACGCGACGCCTTGCGCAACAAGGTTGACTTGCTTCATCCCGACCGGGCCGATCCAGATATGGTTGGGGAATTGCTGCGTAAGCAATTGAACGTTGTGCATCCTGACGAATTGGTGATCCAACTGGACGAATAATGCCTTGCTTTATCGCGGGCCTCATCGCGGGCGCGCTGATGTCTTGCGCAATGATGTCCGACGTGATGCCGCCTTGGGCATGCATAGCCCGATAGAGCCGGTTTTGGGCGAATGCGTATTTTTCAGTTACCCGCATAAACTATAATTGCATCACTTTGGCATGAACTAACGTTGCGTAAACCAAAGGTGAGCGGCTATAGGATTAGCGTTCTCAAACACACCCCCATTTTCTCCCCAGAAGATAAAGGTACCCAAAAATTGGCAAAGACGCCCAAGAAGAAAGCTGGTGCAGCCGCCAAAACTGCTGCGCCATCAGGAGATGCAGATTTTGCCTTGAGCAGCCTCCAGGACGCACATGTGAAAGCGGGACTGTTCAAAGCAAGCGATGAACAATTGCTCGAATTTTATCGGCAAATGCTGCTCATCCGGCGATTTGAGGAAAAGGCCGGGCAACTCTACGGTCTCGGCCTCATCGGCGGTTTTTGCCACCTTTACATCGGGCAAGAAGCAGTCGCGATTGGCTTGCAATCCGCGCTCGATAATGAACGTGACAGCGTGATTACCGGTTACCGCGATCATGGCCATATGCTGGCTTACGGGATCGACCCCAAGGTCATTATGGCCGAGCTGACCGGGCGTCAGGCGGGCATTTCGAAGGGCAAGGGCGGCTCGATGCATATGTTCTCTACCGAGCATAAGTTTTATGGCGGGCACGGGATTGTTGGTGCGCAAGTGGCGCTCGGCGGGGGCCTTGCGCTTGCTCATAAATACAATGAAGATGGCGGCATTTGTCTCGCTTACTTTGGCGATGGCGCGGCCAATCAGGGACAGGTTTACGAAACTTTCAACATGGCGGCGCTGTGGGATTTGCCGATCGTGTTTGTGGTCGAAAACAACCAATATGCGATGGGCACGGCGGTGACCCGGTCCTCTGCCGAGACCGAATTTTACCGGCGCGGCACGGCATTCCGCATCCCGGGTATGGACGTTGACGGGATGGATGTGCTGGCTGTGCGTCAAGCGGCTGAAGTCGCGTTTGAGCATGTCCGCGCAGGCAAGGGCCCGGTTCTGATGGAATGCAACACATACCGTTACCGCGGCCATTCCATGTCCGACCCGGCCAAATATCGCACCCGCGAAGAGGTGCAGGATATGCGCGAGCACCGCGACCCGATTGAGGGCGTGAAGGCGCAATTGCTCAAATCCGGCAAGTCCGAGGATGACTTGAAAAAACTGGATAAAGAAATCCGCGCGATCGTGGCCGAGGCCGCTGATTTTGCCGAGAACTCGCCTGAGCCGGAACCCGGTGAGCTCTACACCGACGTATTGGTGGAGAGCTACTGATGGCGATTGAACTCAAAATGCCCGCGCTTTCGCCAACTATGGAAGAAGGCACGCTCTCAAAATGGCTCAAGGCGGTCGGTGACACTGTCGAGCCGGGTGATATTATCGCAGAGATCGAGACTGACAAAGCGACCATGGAGTTCGAGGCGATTGATGATGGGGTCATCGCTGAAATTGTCATTCCAGAAGGCACGGAAAACGTGGCCGTTGGCGCAGTTATCGCATTGATGAGCGGGGAGGGCGAAGACGCCGCCGCTTTGGCGAGCACAGCGGAGCCAAAACCGGCGGCGGAACCGGCATCTGCACCTGCCGCGGCCCCGGCGGCGCAACCCGCTTCGGCTCCTGCAACTCAGCCAAAAGAAGACCCTGCTATCCCGCACGGGACCAATATGGCCAGCGTTACCGTGCGCGAGGCTTTGCGCGATGGCATGGCCGAGGAAATGCGCCGTGACGAGCGGGTGTTTGTCATGGGCGAGGAAGTCGCTGAATACCAAGGCGCCTATAAGGTCACGCAAGGCTTGCTCGATGAATTTGGCCCAAAACGCGTGATCGATACGCCGATTACCGAATATGGTTTTGCTGGCATCGGCACCGGCGCGGCAATGGGCGGATTGCGCCCGATTGTTGAATTCATGACATTCAACTTTGCCATGCAAGCGATTGATCATATTATCAATTCAGCGGCCAAGACGAATTATATGTCAGGCGGGCAAATGCGCTGTCCGATTGTCTTTCGCGGTCCCAACGGGGCGGCCAGCAGGGTTGGTGCGCAGCATAGTCAGAATTATGGTCCATGGTACGCCAGCGTGCCCGGTCTGGTGGTGATCAGCCCCTATGATGCTGCTGATGCCAAGGGATTGATGAAGGCGGCCATTCGCTGCGAGGACCCGGTCGTGTTCCTCGAGAACGAGCTGATTTATGGACAGTCCTTCGAACTGCCCGAGCTTGATGATCATGTTTTGCCTATCGGCAAGGCTCGGATCATGCGCGAAGGCAGCGATGTGACCATCGTATCCTATTCGATTGGTGTGGGCTTTGCGCTCGAGGCTGCCGAAACGCTCAGCCAAGAAGGGATCGATGCGGAAGTGATCGATTTACGAACGCTGCGTCCGCTTGACCGTGAGGCGGTGTTGACCAGCCTTGCGAAAACGAACCGTTTGATCATTGCCGAAGAGGGGTGGCCGACGTGTTCCATCGCCTCGGAGATTACGGCTTTGTGCATGGAGGAGGGCTTTGATGACCTTGATGCACCAGTGCTGCGGGTCTGCAACGAGGACGTACCTCTGCCTTATGCTGCCAATCTGGAAAAATTGGCGCTGATTGATGCCGGCCGCATCACCGCCGCCGCCCGCAAAGTCTGCTACAAAGGTTGACCCAGCAAAGAAAAGGCCCGCCTCCTCTCGCTTGAGGATGGCGGGCCGTTTTCAAGTGCGGTCCAATCAGAGCCTACAGCTCAATTGGTGAAATTGTCACAATCCGCGACTGGTTCGGCGGGGGTGGTGTTATAAACTTGCGTCAGATCACGCACGTCGCGCACGTTAAACGCCGCAGTATAGCTGATCGTGCGTCCGGCCATATCTGAGAATACAGTCATTGGCTGATACTCATATTGGACTTCAACAAACATCACGGCATTGCCCGGCGTCGCTGTAATTTCTTGGCCCGCCTCGCCCATGCCGGGAAAGCCTGTGCCGGTTGCGCCGTCGCCCTCTTCGCCAAAGCTAGAGGTAACATTGCGCAGGCCCCGGCAACGCTGCCAGTGGATCCATTGACCACCATCAGCATTGACCTCAAGGCTGGATACAATGACCCGCCCGTGCTCAAATATGTCGAGGTCACCGGCCAATTGATCGGCGCCGATAAACATATCATTGAGGTGCGATTCAAACACGCGCCGCTCGACCAGAACATTGCTTTCACCAACGCGCGAGGCGTTATCAGCAACCTGCGTTGCGACCTGGCTGAGGTTCATATGCGCGACCACAAACCGGGCTGTTTCGGTGCCCAACAGGCCCAATGACAACAGGATCGGCGCTGTGAACGCAAATTCGGTTAAAGCCATGCCGCTTGTATCAGCGGGAAGCTGCTTCAAGCGCTTCAGGCATTTTTTGAAAAGAGCGCTCATGTGCAATTGCCTGTAGTTATCGTGCGAGTCTGGTTGTCATAAGGCTGGTTCCTGAGAACGGTCGTCGCTTCGACTACGACCCGCTCTGGCAAGCCGATCATGGCGGCCATCGGGAACAGCCGTGGATAGCTGACATTCGCTGTGAACACGACCGCGTCACGCGCACCGCCAAGGCCGTCAACGCCACGATCCTCATCCCAAGTGTTATTGCCGTTCATGTCCTCAAACACTTCGTTATTGTTGCAAATCCCATCGGAATTGTCGTCGGTAAAGGCCTCTGCCTGACCGATGTCCGAAAAGTCGAAATGCGACAAACGTGAAGTCGTGATCACCGCCTGAGGGGCGACTGTTTGGACAATGGATTCGACCCGCGCATCGAGCGTGGTGAGGCTACTGCCAGCATCCTCCAGCGACATGTCACGGCCCGCTTTTTGCATCGCTCCGGTCACAACCGAGGCGGTGTATTGCGTATGTGCAATGTCCAGCAGGCCCATCACAAGGGTGACGAGGATGGGCGCGACAAACGCAAACTCCACCAGTGTCACGCCGCTTTCATCGGCTGCGATCGAGCGCTTTGGTTTGGAAAACTTGATCATTCGGTCAACCTCAATGCTGCGATCTTCTCGGCAATTTCCTTGAACCGCTCATCAAGCTCGGTCGAATTGCTCGCCTCGAAAGCGCGGCCCGGCGTTGCACAATCGAGCAGGTTCTGCCCAAGCGTGGTGCCGAAAGCGACGACCCAGACCGAGATGTTCTCTTGCCGCGCCGCTTTACAAGCCGCTTGGAAACGGGCCGCGTGCCGATCCGCCTCGTTAGAGCCGTTTGTGCCAATCCGGCGATCCCAGAACTCCACACCATACGGCGTGTAGGTCTCGTTATAGGGAACCAAGAAGCCGTCCGTCATAAAGACGATGTGACGTGAAATCGCATCACCATTAGGGGCCGTCTCATTATCAGCTTTAAACATGCCGTTAGGGCTGATGAAACGTGCCCCCCAGATCATGCCGATGTCATGATAGGTGTTACTGTTGGCATCAAATCCGTTTGAGGCCTTCAGATACTCAACCAAATAATCGCGGTCGAGTTCAGCAAGCCGTTCAGCCTGTTTCGGACAATCGTAAATCGCCAGGCGTTCATCGCCGGTTTGTGTCAGATGCGACGTAGTATTGCCGGGGTTCTCACGCCGGTACACTGCCTGCGGCAATTGCGGCTTCCAATATTCACTCGCGTTCGAGGGAACGAGATTGATGTCAAGGTCATTCGCGCCAGCTGGAACCGGATCAAATGTCGCATCATTGACCGTATCGGCCTCTTCGATACAGCCCGTCCAAGTGTGCGCAACGTCGGCCCCTTCATAACCGGTAGGCGTGATAACCTGACCCCCTGTTTTGAAGGCACTGATGTCAAATTCCACCGGCTTGTAAGTCCAATTGTCGAAGTCTGTAGAGACGACAACTTCGAGAACCTGCGTGAAGTTACCGGTCGCTTCATATTCATAAAGCTCATGCCCAACGTCGCAGCGCTTACGCTTGCGATTGTAATAGTGAACCGGTTCGCCGCGGCGGAAATCGGCCGTGATATCGTAATTGACTGTGCGGGTCGTGCCCACTGTATTGTCGCTCAAGATATTGAGGGTTGAACCCTGGAACGAGCCGCTGATCAGCCGATCGGTGAATGCATCAGGTAGCGGCTTCGCCAAACATGCCGAGGATGAATTGACATTGCGATAGCGCTGAGTCCGGGAAAAGCCATTGCGGCTCTCAGAACTGCGATAAGTGACGTTGTTCTGCACGAAACTTGTGGTTTCCTGTGAAGTCGTTGTCGTCACATTTGCTTCACGCGATTGATAGGTGTGCGTGTCCGCCAAATACTGCGTGGGGATCGAGAAACCAACGTTCACATTGCTGGCGTAAGGAACAATGCCATAACGCACCTGTGCTGAGCTGGATGTGGCATCATCAACCGTATCATAAAAGGTCATGACCGCCTCGCGCAGACCCTGAATACGGGTTTTGCCGCTGGAATCGGTCGTATTCATCGACCCGGTAACATCGAGAACAAAAACAATATCTGTATTCGAAATGTTGATGTCTGCTTGGCAGGTCACACTCAATGAAAAGTCGCCAAACCCGAAAGCACCCATCAAGGTGACGGGCAGTTGAGCGGTAGCCACACCGTTCACTTCGCCATCGGCCGTACCAGTGAAAGTCCGCGTACGTGAGGTTGCGCCAAAGGTACCGTCAGCGAAGTTCTGATCGAAGAAAGTCTCGGCGAGCCCTCTGTGCGTCGCATTGAAACTGTCATTGCCCATCGCCTTACGCGCGGCAAGAGCGCCGGAGTCGCACGCGTTCTGCAAGCGGCTCGTGCTCATGTAATAACGGCTGACATCAACCGCTCCGCCAACCATGCCCACCAGCGGCACCAAAGATGCAGCAGCGATTGCAATGGTGTTGCCAGCGGTATCAGTCCGCAAGCGAGATAGCAGTGATTTGCGGTCTGCAGTTTTGGTGGCTACGTCAACGCGTCCCATAGAAAATTCCTCTAGATTGGACTGCGTATTTGCCCCAAAATTACAAAGGGGCCGTTGAGAGCATTGGTTAACATGAGATTATCTCGGCAAATCGATTTACCATTGTTGGAAACCGAACTGGACGAGGCTCGAAAATTGGCGCTCGTCTCGTCACCAAAATATTTGCGCAATTATTACAGTACTTTATTCGCACTTGATGGTGCTTTGGGGCGGATCGTTAGTTCCACCAATGAAGTGATTTTGGGTCAGATGCGACTTGCCTGGTGGCGCGATCAATTCGAAAAACCGTTAATTGGGCGGCCTGCTGGTAATCATTTGCTTGAGGCAATTGGCGCAGTTTGGGGTGAGGACAGCACGCACCTTGCGAATCTGGTTAACGGATGGGAGGTTTTGCTGGTTGAGGAGGACTGGAGCAGCGATGGCCTCTATCAATTTGCGGACGCCAGAAGCGGAATTTTCCGCGCCATAGCCAGCAAGGCCGGAGCAGGCGCCTATGAGACAGAGATAGATATAGCCGCCAAGCGATGGGCGCTGGTTGATCTTGCTCAGCATTCCAGCACAGCTGAACGCGCTGAAAAAGCGATCAATCAGGCAGTAAAATTGGGACCTGAAAGACAAAACTTGCCAAAAACCATGCGCGTACTCACAGTTCTTGATGGCCTGGCACGGCGCGCAATTGAAAAGCAAAATACCCAATTACTGGGTGACAGGCTAAGTCCGATTGCTGCTCTGCGCTTGGGAATTTTCGGAATATAGTATAATCGACGAGTATCTAGAGAAATACTCGGAGTTTTACTTTGGACAGGATGGTATTAGGCGCGGTTGGTGCGCTGGGATTGACCGGCATTGGCCTTTTCTGGTGGCAGGGAAGGGCAGAGGTCGAGCGCGGTGCGCCGCCGCCTGAGCCGCTCGCGATCGAAGTGGTCGAGGAAATGGCAGACCCAGAACTGCCCTTGGCTAATGTTACCGATCTTGTCGGACCTGCGCCGCCCGAAGCCAGCGAATTGTCACGCGAACAACGCCGGTTTTTTCGTTATGACCGCAACCGAAATCTCAAGATCAGCCGCAATGAAATGCTCTCAAGCCGCACCTCGGCATTCCGCAAGCTCGACAAGGACGGCAATAACCTGCTCACTTTTGAGGAATGGGCCGTCGCCACAGTCAATAAATTCGAAGGCGCGGACGCCAATGGCGATGCCGAGCTGACCCCGAACGAATTTGCAACAACCCGGCCCAAACGGCGCGCCAAGCCGGCTTGCAGGTGCTAGCTGGACGAAGCTAAGCGGGTTCGAGTGCTTGTGCGTCAAGCCACTCGCCAAAATCGGCCTTGGCACGGGTCGTATAAGCCTCTTTACGCTGTTTCTTGGCAACCGAATGCAGCGGGGGGAACAGACCAAAGTTCACATTCATCGGCTGATACGTCGCCGCATCGGCATCGCCGGTTATATGCGACAACAAAGCCCCGAATGCGCTCGTTCTTGGCGGAGACGTCCAGCCTCTTCCGCTTGCTTCATTGGCCGCCATTAGGCCCGCCATCAAACCGATACCCGCGCTTTCGACATAGCCTTCACAGCCCGTAATTTGACCTGCGAAACGGATATGGCTGGCGTTTTTCAAGCGCAATTGACGGTCCAGCACCAAGGGCGAGTTGATAAATGTGTTGCGATGCAATCCGCCCAGCCGGGCAAACTCTGCTTTTTCAAGGCCGGGAATGGTGCGGAACAGTTCAACCTGAGCGCCGTATTTCAGCTTTGTTTGAAACCCGACCATATTCCACAGCGTGCCCAGCTTGTTATCTTGCCGAAGCTGCACCACAGCATAAGGCCAGCGACCTTGCGGAAATTCCTCGGTCACATCGCGTGGATTATCCAGCCCAACCGGTTTCATCGGGCCATAACGTAATGTGTCTAGCCCGCGAGAGGCCATCACCTCGATCGGCATGCAGCCGTCAAAATAGGGGGTATCAGCCTCCCACTGCTTAAACTCGGTTTTCTCGCCATCGATCAAGCCTTGATGAAAAGCGAGATATTGCTCCTTTGTCATCGGGCAATTGATGTAATCGCCTTCCTCGTTCGAAGCGGCGGTTTTCTTGTCCCAGCGCGACTGGATCCAGCAAATGTCCATGTCGATGCTGTCGCGGTGAACAATGGGTGCGATGGCATCGAAGAAAGCCAGCCGGTCTTCTCCTGTCGCTTTCACAATATCTTGCGCCAAGGCCTGCGCGGTGAGCGGGCCGGTCGCAACAATCGTGAGCCCATCCTCGGGCAAAGCCGTCACCAGTTCGCGGACAATTTCGATATTGGGATGCTCGGTCAATTCACGCTCAACCTCGGCTGAGAAGACATCGCGGTCGACCGCCATTGCACTGCCCGCAGGGACCCGGGCTTTTTCGCCCGCGCGCATGATGATGGAATCAAGCTGGCGCATTTCATAATGCAGCAACCCGACCGCATTTTTCGTATCGTCATCGCTGCGAAAGCTGTTGGAACACACCAGTTCGGCCAGACCAGGCGTCTGATGCGCCGCCGTTAGGCCGCCATTGGCCGCGCCTTCGGCCCCGCGCATTTCATAAAGGCGCACTTTGATCCCGCGCTGCGCCAATTGCCATGCCGCTTCGCTGCCTGCGAGGCCGCCACCAATGATTTGTACATGATGCGATGTCATGACCGCTCACGTAGAGCTTGCATTGCCTAGGGTTCAAGCCCTAGCTTTGACATCGAGGGGATTTTCATTGCCAAAGCGTGCATTTTTCAATCATCGGCCGTGGCTGCTGGCTAGCCTGATCGCGGCGGCGGCTTTTTACATCATGCGCGATGGCGCGCTTGGCGGAGTGTGGCTTGCCTTGATCAAGGGCTCGGCGGTGACAGCGCTTGCGATCTATGCTGTGCGCAGAGGCATTGGACCTGATGCGAAATTACTGGCTCTGGCACTGTTTTTGGGCGCTGTTGGTGATTTTGCCATTGAGTTCTCGCTCGAGATGGGCGGGGGCGCATTCTTTTTGGCGCATTTGGCGGCGATATCGCTCTTCTTGCGCTATCCGAGGCAGCAGGCAGCTGGCTCGCAGAAAATTTTGAGCGTTCTGCTGCTTATTGGTACGCCGCTGATCGCTTGGCTAATCTCGGGGCACTGGCATGTCGGGGTCTATGCCGTCGCACTCGGCGGAATGGCAGCCTCTGCCTGGATGAGCCGGTTTACCAGATACCGCGTGGGGCTGGGCGCGGTTTTGTTCGTAATATCCGATTGGCTGCTGTTCAGCCGCTATGGCGCCCTGGATTTGGGCGGTGTCCCCGACCTGGCGGTTTGGCCGCTCTATTACCTTGGCCAGTTTCTGATCGCCACAGGAGTGGTCCAAACGCTGCGCCATGAACTGA